>NZ_JBUZOU010000008.1:0-205449 GCF_055326765.1 Pleionea sp. WD8-19
CTTTTATTATTTAATGCATGTACTGAACGAGCTTCCGAAACAGCCTGATGACTTAGAACCGTTAATGCCGTGGAATGTTGAGTTGAACGGTTAAGTCAAGTGTGTGTTTGCTCGGACGTTTACGTAATACCTGGTGACTCTAACGTGTATGTTGTTTCTGAGAATTTCTTTGGTATGGATAGATATGCAAAGCTTCAAACATTAATACATGAAGTAAGTCACCAGTATGGAACAGAAGATGGTTATCACGATGAGCCAATTCCAGCTTATAATGACGCCGACAATTGGGGTTACTATATATTAGATAGTAGAGTAGGAGATCCAAAATGGTAAAAAGCTTGCTCAAGATCTTAGCATCAGTACAATTGATATCTTGTAGTGCAACCCAGGCTAATATTACAAACTGCAATCTAAGTGTAAATTTGACAGGTGAAAGCTTAACTCAAGTGAAACTTGAATTTAGAAATGAAAGTGAAGTCGACTTTTATATGTTTACAGGAAATGTTTGTCATGAAACATTTGTATTTAAGAATTTATTTGTTTTTACAGATGCAAGAAACAATAAAGAGATTGAAGCAACCCCAGGGATGCTTATAAATGCAAAGGATGTTTATCAACCTAAACACTTTAAAATAACTATTGGTGAGAGGTTGATTTGCACGATCGATTTAATCAAGCACTATGATTTTCCTGTTGACAATAAATTTGATAGTGTATCCGTTCAATATATAAGTTCGAACAATGCGTATGAGTCTCAAAAGCAATGTGTGCTTAAATCTAATTCATTGATACTGAAAGCTGTAAGTCCTAATGAATAGTAGAAGTATTGGAAGTTAAGGCAGGACAGCCACCACTTAGTACCAAAGCCGATGCAAACCATCGGCTTCGTTCTTTAAAAACCAGCTTACCTTTCTAACACTCGCGGTTTCACCGACCACGAGCATATGGACGATGCACAACTGATTCATATGAATGGGCGGGCGTACGATTACAACCTTGGACGATTTCTGAGTGTGGACCCGTTTATACAGAGTCCGGGTAACAGTCAGTCAATGAACCCGTACAGTTACATCATGAACAATCCGTTGGCTGGTACGGATCCGAGTGGGTATGTTTCTGTACGTAAAAGCTGGTGGCATTATCGATATTTTACAAGCGGGAGTATTGAAGGAGTTCGTAAAAACTCGTTTAATATTGACAGTGGTAATGACAATGACGATAACAACTCACAAACGAAAAATGTTAATGATGCTTTAAAACGGCAACAAGAAAAAAATCCACCGAAAGACTCAAATGAAAACACCAATGAAAAAGGCGACGGGAATACTGAAGTTGAGCAAACGCCTCAGCAGGGGCAGGTTCAGGAAAGTGGGGAGAATAATGAAGGATCTAATAAAAGCGATACAGTTAAAAAAACAAAACCCACAGAAAAGCAAAAAGTGGCATTACTTAATGTGAACTCCAAGCGATTTAAAGGAGATAAAAATAAGGAAACAAAATTTTATATGTCAGATGAAGGAAAAATATTAGGGACTTCCCAGAGAGGATGCTCGGGAGGCTCTGACTGTGTAATTGAATCTAGTGAAGTACCGGAAGGTACAACTATGATCGGCCATACTCATGTAGAGCCACAAGCATTGAGCCGTACTAAGAGGTTAAGAGGAACTAGTCAAAAAATAGCGGCTTTATCTAGAAATATTCCAGGGCCAGGAGATGCAAGTCCGATGCTTTTAAAAGGAGGACCTTTCACAAGTGCAATAATTACTCAAGATGGATACAAGTATATAATATATGGTACTTATGAAAACCCAATCATAGAATATATAGGTGGTGGAGATTCCGACTTTGGTGCGTTTGTTCAAGATAACTGGAAACCAAACAATGATCATATTTTAAATATGGCAAAAACATACTATTTGGAGTATAGAAAATGATTAATAAATTTCGATGTCTAATGCTCTTACTTTTTACATTTTCGACTATGGCCTGTGAGCAACTGGCGGTTTTAAATGTAAATGATGTGATTGAAATGCCTACTTCATATGACTTGAAAAATATTGAGTTAAAAGGAAGGCTGAAGATTAATGAATTAGGGCATTTATATTTATATCCTGAAAGTACTGACAATGAAAGCTATCTTGACGTTGTTTTTTTTAACGCTAAGGATGATAACGTAACTTCAGAAATGAACTCAAAAATTGTTAAAGTTTCTGGGAAGTTTCGTAAATATACAAGCGAGTATGTTGGATTAGGATGGATGACTAGTAAAACTGGAGTTGTTCAAGCGAGTAAAGTATCTTTGGTTGAAAATAGCAATTAGCATTAATTTTGTGTTAGTAGAGACACGTAGTTGGGACATCCATGACTAATAGAGTTGTAGTTAAGTCCAAACATTCCCCTTAGTTCCAAAGCCGATGCAACCCATCGGTTTCGTTCTTTGAAGTTGAAATTATCTTTTGTTGGGGTTTTAATTTGGACTATAGCGTTATATTCAAAAGAATATATTGAAAGCGCGAAGGAGCTTCAACCAATGAACACTTTAAGTTTGGTAAATAAGTTTGAAGAATATAAAAAGCTCAATGATGTAGTGGGTATGGAAAGCACTCTGATGGATATAAAGGATAGAATAAATTCACAAGAAGACTTTTCTCTTTATCTTAATATTATTTTAGATAACTTTGATACTTTATCTAGCACTTGGGAAAATAAAGAACTTTTTAGTTTTTTAGAAGCAATGCATGCTTTTTCAGAGTCAGCTGAAAAATATTATGAGCATGAAGGAAAAGACATTTCAAAAGTATCAAAATGGAAACTTATGGCTGATTTGTTGGATGCCGGTGCAACTTATGAGTGAAGTGTTTAAATCGGTAAGTACCCACCCATAAGCAAGTCTCCTGAGCTTTTGGCCAGGAGACATTTCATGATTAAATGTAGAGCGCTAAATTACCATCGTAGCTTTTCTAAATTAGCGGCGGTAGGGTTTAGGTGTTTTACGGCCGTTTTATTACTGTAGTACCGAAGCCTGAAATGGCTGGATTAAAACCCAGCCTAAATCTTGAAAAGGACAAAGACAGGACAGCCACCACTTAGCTCCAAAGCCGATGCAACCCATCGGTTTCGTTCTTTAAAAAACAGCTTACCTTTCTAACACTCGCGGTTTCACTGACCACGAGCATATGGACGATGCACAACTGATTCATATGAATGGGCGGGCGTATGACTATAATCTTGGACGATTTCTGAGTGTGGATCCGTTTATACAGAGTCCGGGCAACAGTCAGAGTATGAATCCATATTCGTACATTATGAACAATCCGTTGGCTGGTACGGATCCGAGTGGATACACTTCAGAAACGGGTTCGGAGCATGAAGCTGACATTACTACAACCCAAAAAACTTTTACTATGACCGTGACCAAAGCGGGCAGTCGCATTAAGCATAAAGTAGAAGTAACTGTTGGCGGAGAGGGCGATAACGTTTCAATCACCGGAATGAAAGGAGGCGATGGCGGCGCCCGGAGCGTAGCTGCTGGTGCTGTTAACAACTTACTTTCGAATGTGAAAGAAGGTGTGAAGCAAGTGAATGCCGCTATGGCAAACGCTAGTGCGAAGCCTAATGTTGGAGATGGGCAGGTTGCTGGAGGGGAGGGTAAAGTTGCCTATAACTCAGCGCTCAGTCGGGGATGTGGTAGAGCAGATCAGTCAGGTTGCAACTATACAAGCGGTCATAGAAGAAATGCTGCGGGTGTCGATGTCAGCGGCACTTTCGCAGAAAAATATCCTCTTTCCACAATATTAGACTTTACTCCGGTTGTAGGCGATGCTAAAGGGATAGCCGAAGCTGTTGAAGAGCCTTCTGCGATTAATGTAACTGCTGCTGTTGTCGGAATGGTTCCCGTTGTTGGGGATGCAACAGCTGCGTCATTGAAAGGAGTGAAAAATTTAAGGAATGCAACGGAATTCATACCTGGAAAACAACTTTGGTCGAAAGGAAAACTCAAGGACCATTTTGAAAAGCATGGTGCTGAATTCGGAGCGAGTTCAGCTAAAGAATATAGTGAAATGGCTCTAGAGTTTGGTACTAGACAAAATAATGGAGAGTTATTAGAAACTGTAAATGGTGCTTTTCTTTATCGCTTTGAACCAACTACAAATACGGTCTTTGTTGGCACTCATAAAGGAGGAAAAATAAAGACATTTTATAAGTGGGATGGACGGACTGATGATGAAGTGATCAATGTTCTGAAAGATGCGGGGCAGTTTTAATATGAAAATTTATAGGAAGAGTGTTTTCGAAGTAATCGCTAAATCTCGATTGCTATTGTGCAGTGAAAATCAAATAAAAGATTTTTTAGAAGACTTTGGTTTTGAAGGCGAAGATAAGGAAGCTGAGCTCATAGATGCTATTGCCGAGCAATACCAAGGTGTAAGTAATGGCTTTTTAGCCGATGTCTATGAAGCTTTAACAGGAGTAACAGTTGAGGTTGAAGGAGTTGTTAAAGATTTGTTTCCTTGCCCTTGCTGCCACAAAAAAACATTAAATGAAATATATGATGTTGAGCTAGGGACAGGATATGATATTTGTAATTATTGTGGCTGGGAAGACGATGGGACAATGGACAAAGACAAGTTAAGCAGTGCGAATAAAGGCACAATGAGAGAGTATCTAATACAAATAGAAAATAATCCGAACTTGTACTTTAAAGAAAAGTGGTTGTAGCGTGCTTTTTTGCCATCGTAGCTTTTCCAAATTAGCGGCGGTAGGGTTTAGGTGTTTTACGGCCGTTTTATTACTGTAGTACCGAAGCCTGAAACGGCTGGATTAAAACCCAGCCTAAATCTTGATGCTATTTTAGTTAGTTGAGCTATTTTTAAGTTTCATATAAGGCTCACAATCAATGAAGATTTTTGAAAAGTCTATTGAATGGTTACGCTTCGGCTGGTTATCGCTCCAAAGCTTATGGATGAACTCAAAAAACACGTTTGGGTCGAACCAAGTGTGAGCCGACAAATACATGAGCCAGTCGATTAACTCAATAGGACTTTTTACAAAATCGGACAGTCGGAAGCTCTTTTCTTGAAAGGGGTATTCTGGTGCTTCTTCACAAACGAACTGCCACTTTCCTGTTCGGCGGCAAGCGACCAGATAACCGTCATTGATTGAAATGACTCTTCCTGTTCTTTCACACTCTGCAGTTTTTAACATATGGGTCTCCTGAATACTTTTTCCGGTTTTTGGGGTTCGATAACTGGGCGTTTTAATGAAAATTCAATGCATGAGGATTGACGTGATAAACCGTAGAAGGTCGTCCGCCTGTTTTTACCTCTTCGCTTCTCAGCCAATGGTGGTTTTCAAGTAAGTCGAGCGCAGGCGGAATGGTGAGTTTATTGATACCGGACCAACACTTCTTTTCAATTTCCCAGCGCTTGAACTGATTTCCTAACTTACCGGTGTGGATTTTGTCTGCGAGAGAAGGTTGGTTAAGTCTGGACACCCATACCTTAAAGGTTGAAGTTTTATATCTGTTTGCACTTGTTGGTCAAGGTGAAATCTGTGATTATTGGTTTTGAGTTGTGGGTCTCCTGAAAGAATTTGGTTTTATGGATAAGTATTTATGTGGAAATTGTAAAGCTATATTTGAAGCCGAGCCTCTCAGTTACTCGAATTTTGAGGATGGAGAGAGCGTAAAGTGCTCGGGCTGTAGCGAAGAGCTGGTTCCGGTATATAACTTTAGGTTGTTAAAGCGTACGTTAGATTTGAGTTTTTGGTTTGCAGTATTGGGTGTTAGTATTTTAGTTCTATGTCATTATTTATTCGAACTTGCGTTCATTGCTAACTTGATTCTTTTTCTAACTCCAGCCGTAATTTTGACATTATGGAATCATTTAATGGAGGCTCGGCTTTTATCTGAAAGTCCCATAAGAACTAGACTAAAGAAACCTGGCAAGGGGGGTAAATCTTGATATTAGCTATTAAGTCAACCGCCTCGATTATTAAAAGACCATTCCGAAAAGAATAAGAAGGCATTTCAACCACGTGATAAACTGTAGGGCAATTTGTTATCGGCATTTACAGGTGAATATAACGCGCAGTATGAAAAACTATTAGGAGTAGGCCATTATTTCTGGATATAGAGAGTTAACCATTGTGCACCTTTTCCTGGTTTTTCTCTGGCCGATTTAATACATCGTCTCGAAAGGAGTTAGCAACTTCTAAAAACTCTTCGATAAAAATAGAGGGAATATCCAGTTCCTCCAGGGCCTGCTTCATTAAAAAAATAAACAGATCAACATGATGATCGCTGAGACCCTTTTCCACGAGTGGTGCATGGGCTTTTCGTATATCTCGAGTACTATAATCACATGGCCCACCCATTACTTGGGTGAAAAACATTCGGATCTTGTATTGTTGATCGGGAATGGATACATTCTTGAAGTACCCTCGAATATCTTCATGTTTAAGAAACTTTTCATAGAATCGATTAACCGCAGCTTCAACTGCAGCTTCACCACCAATTCTGTTGAATAGAGAATCTCTTTTCATGATAAAAACCCACTTCAGTCTTTTTCTAATCTAGAACAGGATGGGTAATTTTCAATCAGAGAAAGCTGAAACGAGCAGGATAATTCAAGAAAGAGATTTTTTAACTTCTTGGAGGAGCTTCTCCATCTCATCATCTAGATAAACTTGTTCAAGTAAGCTTTTTGACCAGTCGGTGTTGAGTATTTCCAATAAAGTCAGAGCGGTCGCTTGTACGAGTGGAACTTGGCTCCAAACACTGTGGTTTAAGCAGTGCCAATGATTTTCATCTAATTTTGGGATTGTGCGTATTTGCTTTTCGCAGATTTCGCATATAAATAAGCAGTGATCCAATTCAGGTTCATTACTGGGTAATACTTCAAAGGCACTTAAACTTACTCCCGCTTGTTGGCATAATTCGCATTTTCGACCAGAACGGCGAGCCAGATCTTTTCCAAGCAAAGACAAGCTGTGCTGATGCTGTTGATGTTGTTTTAAGCCTTTGGCCATGTTTTTTCCATGTGTTGAAATGACTTGAGTCTATTGGACATCATTGATATGTTGCTTGCAACTTTATATTACGGACTTTATGTGTTTTGATTGAAAAATTGCAACAGCACTTTAACGCTTTACAACACCAATACGTGGAGCTGAGTGGCTGGGCTTTAAAGTTTGATCATGCTAAACGTCGTGCGGGTGTGTGTTACCCAATGAAAAAAAGAATCGCCATTAGCCTGAATCACATTGCTTTGAATAATTGGTCAGTCGTGAAAGATACACTACTTCACGAAGTTGCACATGCATTGGCTTGGGAAAATCATGCGGAACGAGGACACGGCACGCATTGGCGGCAATGGGTAAAACGGCTAGGGGGCGAGGCGAAAGCGACGGGGCGTTTTAATGTTCCAAAAGCAAAATGGATATTAGTGCTAAAAAACGACGATAAAAAAGAAATACGTAAAATTGCTGAACGATATCGCCGTAATTCCAAAATTAAACATTACCAGTTGCGACATGATGATTCGACCCATGGTCAGCTTTATTATGTTGCGAGACATCACTTTGAAGCCTGGGAAGCAAAACGGCTTGATTTCCATGCCGTTCCTTTTGTTCGGTAAGCCGATTTGTAATTAATATTTGTTTATTAGATCTCGATTATCTAACTCGAGCTTACATTGTTGTGGTGCTCATGTGGCAACAGCTTGTGTTTTTCCATTCTCATTGCCTGTTAAATTTAGCTGTCCTTTTTACCAGTTTCTTTTTCCTGCCATTTGCTGCAGAATACGCGCCTGATGAGTCGTTGACTAATTTTTCAACCATAAGTTACTCTAAGAGATGTTACTATGAGCCGTTTCGAACTGTATTACTTTCCTTCTTGCCCTTACTGCCAGTACGTTTTACGTGAAACTTCCAATTTGCAACAGCATGTTCGCTTAAAGAATATTTTAGAAAACACAGAATATCGTAATGAGCTGTTGGTCGGTGGTGGAAAAACACAGGTTCCTTGTTTACGTATTATTAATGGCGATCAAGAAACCTGGATGTACGAAAGTGTTGATATTGCCAATTATTTGAACGAGCAACTGGCGGAATTGGCATAGAGAGAAACAACAAATTCGATGCCAATTAAAGTTCATTGGCTGGTTTAGAAAGGCCATTTTCCTGAACGATTCGAATGTGGTCGCGTGTTAGCTCTCGTGGATCGTTTACGCCGCAAGAATGGGCGATCATACGCACATCGTATTCGATATACTTATGGTAGTTAGCCACTCTTTTAAATTTATCTTTCACCACTAATCCTTTTTGTAGTTTAGGATTGTGCGTGGTTATTCCCGTTGGACAGGTATTCTTGTTACATTGTAATGCCTGAATACAACCTAATGAAAACATAAAGCCGCGCGCCGAAACGACAAAATCTGCCCCCATACACAATGCCCATGCGACACGTGAAGGTGTAATCATTTTTCCAGAGACAATGACCCGAATACGATCGCGTAATTGGTGCTGTTTCAACAATTTAACAACAACCGGAAGGCTTTCATTAATCGTCAAACCGACGTAATCCATCAAAGGTTGTGGTGCAGCACCAGTGCCGCCATCCGCGCTGTCAATCGTGATAAAGTCCGGGGCCGAATCGATACCACGTTGATGAATGCAATCGAACAGTTGAAGTAACCAAAGTGCGTCTCCAATTACCGCTTTAAATCCCACTGGTTTGCCGGTAACCGTACGAATGTGATTGAGTAAGTCGAGTAAGTCACTCACGGTTTTCACGTCGGGGTGTCGGTTGGGGGAAACCGAAGCTTGGCCGGCGGTAATACCCCGAATTTCCGCAATTTCTTCTGTTACTTTATCGGCTGGTAAAATGCCGCCTTTTCCGGGTTTTGCACCTTGACTTAACTTCAGTTCAAACATTTTGACTTGCGGGTAATTTGCGATCGTTTTTAAACGTTCGTCACTCAGGTTGCCTTCTGCATCGCGTACACCATACTTTGCTGTGCCTATTTGCATAACCAGATCGCAGTTTCCTGCTAAATGATATTGTGACAATCCACCTTCACCTGTGTTCAACCAGCATCCTGCTTCTGCTGCGCCAAGCGATAACGCCTCGATTGCTGGACGCGATAAAGCACCGTAACTCATACCGGAAATATTGAAAAAAGAACGCGCCTCAAAGGGCTGTTTACAATTTGGACCTATAATGAGAGGTCGAACAGGTGTAACGTCTTCTTCCATCGTTGGGAAAGCAGAGTTCATAAATAGAACCGTACCGGGTTGTGATAGGTCACGAGTGGAGCCAAAGGCTATGGTACGATTTACGTTTTTTGCTGCCTTATAAACCCAGCTGCGTTCTGCACGATTAAAGGGAAGTTCTTCGCGATCCATTGCAAAAAAGTATTGCCGAAAAAACTCTCCTAAATGCTCGAACCAATAGCGAAAGCGACCTATGACAGGGTAATTGCGGCGAATGGTGTGACGCGTTTGTGTTTTATCTATAACAAAATAAATGAGGCCAACCAGTACAAGCAGTCCAATAACTATGATAAAAGTAAGCGCCAGATATATCATGGCTTTAAAAGCAATACTTTCCAGTGTCATCGTTTGTTCCCGTTCAAGTTTTAAAGGTGTCGTAATTGACGTTGAGCACGATTTTTATGGCTGTTGACGGGTGTCATGGATTTCTCGTTATTTATTAAGCGGCCTTTGAGTTTGGTTTTTTCATAATCTATGAGCAACAAATCCGTGAAGGTGTGTAAATCCATGTCATGGAAAAGTTGATCGACATTCAGCAATAGCTCAAATAAGCGTTTTAAGTTAATTTGATGCGTTTGTTGCGTTTGTGCAAACAACCAATCGGTCAATTGCATAAACCGATCAAAGGGGTTGCTTTCGATTAAATAAGGCAAACTGTGTTTGAATCGTCCCGAATTTCCGATCATATCCCAGTACCGCGCAAAACGGTTGATTTGTTGCATGGTTGAAAAGGTCACCCGATCATTGCTCAAAATATTGTACGGTGGTAACGGGTTGTATTTCATATCAAACTCTTGAGTGTGCCGAATGATGGGGCTTCCTTTTAATCGTTTTAAAATACCCATTTGAATTTCGTGCGGTTGACACGCGTAAAGTTGATTAAAGCTCTCTGCGAACGTTTCTAATGTTTCACCCGGAAGTCCAAAGATGAGATCAGCATGAATATGCGCATGGGTGTTTTGTCTCAACCAAATCAGGTTTGCTTTTGACTTATCATTGTTTTGTTTACGACTGATCAGACTTTGTACATCGCTGTTAAATGTTTGTATGCCAATTTCAAATTGCAAACTTCCGGGAGGGAATTGCTGTAAAGCTTGTTTGAGCGCTTCCGGTAAATGATCCGGGATTACTTCGAAGTGCAAAAACAATTCGTCGTTTAATTTCTCAAGAAAGAAATCGAGAATTTTTAAAGTGGTCGCAATTTTTAAATTAAATGTACGATCGACAAATTTAAAGTGACGAGCTCCACGCTGGTACAAGGCGTCCATTTCCGCTAAAAACGCTTCAAGACTGAATGGATAACTGGTTTTATCTAAGGCAGATAAGCAAAATTCGCACTTAAATGGACAGCCACGCGATGCCTCTACATAAATCAGGCGATGGGCCAGGTCTTCATCGGTGTAATATTGATACGGAAACTTTAAATCGCTGAGTTTGATGGGTTTTGACTGGACTAAGTTATTCACTGGCGCTGTTTTACTTAGAATTTGCTGACAAAGCTGATAAAAGCTTAAGTCTGCTGCACCAGTCACAATGTAATCCGCCAGTTTGGCAACCGGGTGGCTATCGGATTCGTAACTTACTTCTGGTCCACCTAAAACCACCTTAATTTTTGGCGCTATGGTTTTGAGCTGCGCGACCACCGCATAGGTTTCTTCGATATTCCAGATATAGACACCTAAGCCGATAATTTCCGGCTCGTAGGCAAGCATTTCTTCAACAATATCAATGGGTCGCGTTTTAATTGTGAACTCATGGATTGCAGCTTCTTTTTGCAATTCGGCTAGGTTAGCGTAAAGGTATCGCAATCCAAGGTTGGCATGAATATATTTTGCGTTTAGGGTGGAGAGTAGAATTTTTTTCATTGAAAATCAGAAACATAGGCGCGAGCGAAGGTGATATTTTAACCGTTTAAGCGCTTAGTATCTATAAAAAATATTAATCGTTACGGTAAGTAAATTTGAAACTAGTCACGTAATTGGTTAGGATCCCTTGTCCAAATTTCGTTCAATTCTCGATTGTTACATCGATTCGTTACTTTCAAAACTCGGTGAACTTAATTTTCATCGCCAAAGAGTTTTCTTAAAAATTACATAAGGTTAGAGTAGTTTATGAATAAAGCGGTTCAGCTTACCGACAATTATTATCCAATTGATTTAGACAATGCGCCAAAACTCACGGTGTTTACTCAACGCCAATTGTCAAAAATTCCACAATTCATGCAATTACCAGAAGATGCGCGCCGTGGCGTGGAAGTGTCCGCTTTGGTTTTTCCCTTTCGAGTCAACGAGTATGTTATCAACGAGTTGATTGACTGGGAAAACTGGCAACAATGCGCCATGTTTCGTCTGACATTTCCGCAAAGGGCGATGTTGGAAGAGGACGACTTTGAACAGTTAGCTCAAGCCTACGATGAAGGCGATAAAGCAGCGATGAAGCAACACGTAGATCGTATTCGTGAAGGTTTAAATCCTCACCCTGCGGGGCAGATGGAATTGAATGTTCCTTTTTACAATGGCGAACCCGTTCAGGGAATTCAGCACAAATACCGTCAAACAGTGTTATTTTTCCCGACTCAGGGCCAAACCTGTCATTCGTATTGTACGTTTTGCTTTCGTTGGGCGCAGTTTGTTGGAGATAAAGATTTAAAATTTGCTTCTAAAGAAGTGGAGCAATTGGTGGGTTATCTAAAAGAGCACAAAGAAGTCACTGATGTGCTCTTTACCGGCGGTGATCCCATGGTAATGAAAACTAAGGCTTTAAAAAGTTATTTAGAGGCCATGTTGGATCCGGAACTGGAGCATATTAAAACCATTCGAATTGGTACCAAAGCGTTGACCTTCTGGCCTTACCGATTTGTATCGGACGATGACTCGCAAGAGTTACTCGACTTGCTTTCCCAGGTTGTCGCTGCAGGCAAACACGTCGCTATAATGGCGCACTACAACCACTGGAAAGAGTTGACCACTGATATTGCTAAAGAAGCGATTGCAAGAATTCGCAATACCGGTGCAGAAATTCGAAGCCAAGGCCCATTGTTGAAAGGCATTAATGATAATGCCGAAGTATGGGCCAAAATGTGGCAAGAGCAAGTATCTCTTGGCATCATCCCTTATTACATGTTTGTTGAGCGAGATACAGGCGCACGTCATTATTTTGAAGTGCCGTTAGTGAATGCTTGGGAAATCTATCGAGAAGCTCAGAAGCAAGTTTCTGGTGTTTGTC
The DNA here is from genome assembly GCF_055326765.1 of Pleionea sp. WD8-19. NCBI lineage: Bacteria > Pseudomonadati > Pseudomonadota > Gammaproteobacteria > Oceanospirillales > Pleioneaceae > Pleionea > Pleionea sp. WD8-19. The sequence goes on from NZ_JBUZOU010000008.1 coordinate 12,499, forward strand.
GAACTGCTCGTGGGCCTTCTATGAGTGCTTCACCTGGAAAGGTAGAAGTGCAGGGAGTTACTGAAATTAATGGCGAGAAGTTACTAACATTGCGATTCATTCAAGGGCGCGATCCGGATTGGGTGCAGCGTCCTTTCTTTGCCGAGTACGACGAGCGAGCCAGTTGGTTGGATCATTTAAAACCTGCATTCGGTGCAGAAAAGTTCTTTTTTGAAGAATAAATTTCTCGATTCGGTTTATATGAGCGCGTCTTAAGTTCGTCTTAAGGCGCGTTTTTATAGATTTTCGAAAAATTTTATTCTTACACTTGAAAAGTCTTTTACGGTCTCCATATATGAGTTAACGGGATGCCTGATAAGGGTCTCGTAAACCGAAAGTTGTTTAACAATTTCATTTAAATTCTTGCTATATATTAGGAGATAACTCATGGCTACACGTTTTAATTTAACCCCCTTATTCCGTCAATCTGTTGGCTTCGATCGATTTAACGATTTGTTTGAAAACGTTTTTCAACGTGAAGACGCCAATGCCAATGGATACCCTCCATACAATATCGAAAAGTCTGGTGAGCACAATTACATTATTACGATGGCTGTTGCCGGTTTTAAAGAAGACGATATCGATATCAGTATTAAAAAAGACACGTTAACTGTATCGGGCAAAATTACCGATAAAGACGATGAAAGTGTTCAATACCTTTATCGTGGAATTGCAACGCGTGCGTTTGAACGCCATTTTCGATTGGCTGATCACGTTGAAGTGGAAAGCGCTAAAATGGAACACGGTTTATTAAGAATTAAACTGGTGCGTCACATTCCTCAAGAAGAGCTCGTTAAGAAAATTACCATTACCAAAGAGTAGTGTTCGTTAAAAGGAAAAATATTTTCCTGGTTGATTAACAAAAAAGGCTGCTTTGGCAGCCTTTTTTTGTTTTAAACCGATTCAGACTTAAGCAGCCAACCGGTTTTTAGGCTTTGGGCGTTCGATAAGCCGATAGGGCAGTTTATTTTCATCAATGGAATTGATGTAGCCGTTACGACGATATTCATTTACTGCAGTATCAACGGTAGTACGGTTCAAATGCGGTGAAAGCATCTCAATGAAATCATACATATAACTGCGAATGTATTGGTCTTCTCTGAAACCAACCCAGGTCGTGCATGACGGCAATATATCGTGCGTACTCACAGCGACTAAGTCGTGATCCACTTCCGGATCGTAAGACATAGATGCAGCAACACCAATTCCGAGCCCTTTACGTACATAAGTTTTGATCACATCCGCATCACGCGCGGTAATGGCTATGTTGGGTGTTAATCCTTCTTTGGCGAAAGTATCACGGAAGGATGACTGTCCATTTTGATTAAAGACATAAGTAATGATGGGGTATTGAGCCAGATCATTGAGCTCTATTTCATCCAGCTTCGTAAGTGGATGGTCTTGCGGCATTAAAATAGCTCGATCCCAGTGATAGCAGGGTAATGAAACGGTATCGACACTTTTGGCACCGGTGCTGGATGCAATAGCAAAGTCGATCAAACCGTTTTTCATCATTTCAGAAATCTGTTCAGAGGTACCTTGATGCAAATTAAGTTTCACTTCCGGATAGCGTTTGCGGAAGGCTTGCAAAATATCGGGCAATACATAACGTGCCTGAGTATGAGTTGTACCAATGGATAGTGAGCCTTCTTGCTCATTTTGAAGCTCATGGGCGAGTTGCTTAATATTATCGACTTCGCGCATGATATTGGCTGCTTTTTCCAGAACCAGGTTACCGGCATAGGTTATGCCATCAAGGCTTTTGCCGTTACGAGAAAAAAGTCGTAACCCAAGTTCTTCTTCGAGTAATTTTAATTGTTTACTGACACCAGGCTGAGAGGTATACAATTTTTCTGAAGCCGAGGTGATGTTAAGTCCATTTTCGGCGATTGCCAGCAAGTAACGAAGCTGCTGAAGTTTCATGTTTTATCTCCCCCGTTGATTATCTATTGGTGGTCTCGACTGTCCAGTGGCCCAAGCGTGCATGTATGCGGGTTTAGTAAAAGAACAAATGGGTTTGAGAGTTTTGTTTACTGCGTAAATAGTCATGTTTTATCTCCAGTTTTGTGCTGTTAAGGGTTGTGTTATTCATTATTTACAAAAAAAGCCGCGTTGCTGTTAGGCTTGGCGGCTTTTCGTGATTCGTTTAACGGTTCGTTATTTTTTCATCGCGATGGCCGCCCAGCCTGTGTGTATGTCCAAATACACACGGGTTTGATCATTTTAAAGAGGGTAGTCATCACGTATTTCATTTAATTTTAATGCCTGTTTGTTATACCTTAAACAACCAAATGTTATTGTCGGTATTTTGCGCAATAAGGTAGCTTTATGTTTCGTTTTGCCTTATTGCTCATGTCTTCTTGTGTTAACCTTTGTGTTCGCTTAATTGGATGTCTATCTGTCTGGATGTCTTTATGTCCAATCAAGTTATAAGCTATTTCTACATGACCAAATCGTATAAGTCAACACTCATATTTAAAAAACATAACGATTAGTTATGAGCTAAGTCGATCCCTTTATTTCTTTCTACAAGTGTCTGACCGTACAGTTACCAGCATGTCTTTACAGGTACAGAATAGTATTGGGTCATAACCTTTTGTTATTTAATGTACTATATCGCATTGAAATCACTTTTTTATCGCTGGAGAAAATAATGATTTACGAGAATATTTTACAAACGATTGGAAACACTCCCATTGTAAAAATTAATCGATTGGCCCCTCGTCATGTTGATCTTTTTGTAAAAGTGGAAGCGTTTAACCCTATGGCTTCGGTGAAAGACCGACTGGCGATTGCCATCATTGAAGACGCTGAGCGCAAAGGATTATTAAAGCCCGGTCAAACGGTAGTGGAGGCGACTTCAGGAAATACTGGAATCGCTTTGGCGATGGTTTGTGCTGCTAAAGGTTACCCATTTGTTGCAACTATGGTGGAAACTTTCTCTATTGAGCGTCGCAAATTAATGAAGGCGTTGGGCGCAAAAGTCATTTTAACTCCGGCAGCCGATAAAGCGACCGGTATGGTGAGAAAAGCGGAAGAGTTGGCAGAAAAAAATGGTTGGTTTCTGGCGCGTCAATTTGAGAATGAAGCCAATCCGGCGTATCACCGAAACACGACCGCTGCGGAAATACTCCGAGATTTCGCCGGACGTAACCTAGACTATTTTGTTAGCGGATACGGGACCGGGGGTACCATCACTGGTGTTGGCGAAGTATTAAAAGTCGCTCGACCTGACGTAAAAGTGATTGGAACGGAGCCTTCCGGTGCTGCACTTTTGAGTGGTAAGGATTGGCAGCCGCATAAAATACAGGGGTGGACGCCAGATTTCATACCTGAAGTAATGAATCGTGAAGTGATTGATCAGGTGATCCCGGTTGAAGACGTTGTTGCGCGAGATGCTGCTTTGGCTTTGGCGAGGGAAGAGGGTATTTTTGTCGGAATTTCCGCTGGCGGAACATTTGCGACTGCTTTGAAAGTGGCTGAGCAAGCGCCCGCAGGCTCAAACATTCTTGCCATGTTGCCTGACACCGGCGAGCGATACTTAAGTACTTTTCTGTTTGAAGACATTACCGAAGAGTCGGATGATGCGTGGCTGCAAACATTAGGGGCAGCTTAGGTTCACTCGGTCGGGCCCTGCCAGGTTTTTTTTTGGCAGGAGACCGATGAGCGTCAATCGAGAAGTACCGGTTCTTTCATGAGCGGCTGGTCTGGCAAACTGGCTGAGCGAGAGCCTGGCATGGGGGTGTCTTCGAGCGAGCGATACGTAAATACAGCCGCGAGTTTGGTTTGGTCGGTATGGTTTCGAGTTGCTGCATGCAACAAGCGGCAATGAAAAAGTAACACATCGCCTGCGTTCATGATTAGAGTCACTTTTTGTGCCAATATGGCTTTATTTTCAGGCAAGTCTTGTCGAAAAAAGCGGGCTTCATCGAATTGTTCTGGTTGCAGCTTCATTCGGTGGCTGCCCGGGATTACTTGCAGACCGCCATTGTTTTCATTTTCTTCACCTAACGCAAGCCAGGTTGAAATCAGCTCACCTTTCGAATACCGCCAGTAACGCAAGTCTTGATGCCACCAGCTATCGCTGCTGAACATAGGTTGTTTGGTCATAACACAATTATGATGTGCGCGTACCAAGTGGGGTTGCTCTATAAAATGAGCAAGTAATTGAGATATACGTAACGAGCTGGCCCATTGTTGAAAAATGGAGTCGCGATCGAATACTTGCGTCAGTCGCCGAATAGTGTGTGATCCTGAAGCGTTTTTATCAGGTGCGCCTGGGTAATTCAGTTCGGCTTCCAATTCATAGGGAGCAATGCGTTTTTCAAGATGAGACTCACTGACCTTTCGAATGGTGAGCCAGATATCAGCAGGGCAAAAGTTCTTTAACAACAAATAACCTTGCGTTTGGAAGTGATGAATTTGTTCAACGGATAGCATCAATTAAAAGGACCCAGGCTTGACGGTTAGAATACGCCATTTAAAATGTCGGCGACGCTTATTATAAATTAGGATATATCGAATGAGAAAGTATCTGATGGTGATGTTCGCCGCATTTTTAGCTATATCGGGAACATCGGTCAGTTTCGCAACGGAAGTTAAAACGGAATCCGAAAGCACATTACACCAATTATTTACTGATTATTCCGAGTACTTTAAAAGTTTAATACCTAGAGTTGATCATCCCGATCAAAAGATGCGAAAAGGTGGATTTAGGGACATTTCACCTGCGGCTTATGCCAAACTGGCGCTAAAACTTAATGGGTTCTTATCTCGCTTAAAAGCAATCGATTTAAACAGCTTGAGTGAACAGGATCAGGTGAATTACGCCATGTTCGAGTTTCAGCTTCGTTCAGGAATCGATGAAATAAAATTTGAAACCTATCTGTTTCCCATGGAAGGCGACACAGGCTTTTATTTCAATCTGTTAAGACTTGGGCAAACCACGCAAATCTCAAATGATGCGGATGCCCAGTTTTATGTCGAACAGCTGTCTGATATTGCGCCCTATCTGGAACAGTGGCAACGCAACCTCGTGTTGGCGAAAGAAAAAAGCAAGATGTTGCCGTCTATTGTTCTTGTTGACTTTGAGAAACCTTTAAATGCATTGATCGTTGAAGTGATTAGCGAGCATCCAATGTTAGAGCCCTTTGAGAAGGCTAAAGATCGCTTATCCGGTAAGAGCTATAAAACGTTTTTATCGAAAGCTCAAACAATAATCGCTCATGAAGTTCGGCCTGCAGTTGAAAAATTGATGCACTTTTTGGTAACGGATTACATTCCGGCTGCACGAAAAGACATTGCGATAGAAACCATGGAACAAGGCAAAGCTTATTACCAGTCGCAAATTCGATATTACACCACACTGGATTTGACGGCACAGGATATTCATGCCATCGGTTTAAACGAAGTCGCACGCATTCGAAAAGAAATGGAAAGCGTGATCAATACCAGTGGGTTTAAAGGAACGTTTGCCGAGTTCATTGAGTTTTTACGAACCGATCCTCAGTTTTACGCGAAAACAGCGGAAGAACTGTTAAAAGAAGCCAGTTACATTGCAAAAAAAATGGATGGCATGCTGCCAAAATTCTTCTCTCACCTTCCGCGACAACCTTATGGGGTTGAACCTGTACCCGATGCTATTGCTCCTCGATATACGACGGGGCGTTACGTGGGCGCACCTCTCGACAGTCATCGAGGCGGTACTTATTGGGTCAATACGTATGCGTTGGATAAACGTCCTTTGTATGTATTGGAGGCTTTGACCCTTCACGAAGCAGTACCTGGGCATCATTTACAAAGTGCTTTAACCAAAGAGCTGGATAATTTGCCAGAATTTCGTAGAAACTCGTATCTATCAGCTTACGGAGAAGGTTGGGCACTGTATTGCGAAAAACTGGGTATTGAAGCGGGGTTTTATAAAGATCCTTACAGTCAATTTGGGCGATTAAGTTATGAAATGTGGCGAGCAATTCGATTAGTGGTTGATACAGGTATGCATGCCATGGGTTGGAGCCGCGAGAGAGCTATCGAGTACATGCAAAGCAATACCGCATTATCAAAACATAATGTGGTAACCGAAATTGATCGTTATATTGCTTGGCCAGGGCAGGCCTTGTCTTACAAAATGGGTGAGATCAAAATCGTTGAATTGAGAAAAAAAGCCGAACAGGCATTGGGGGCAAACTTTGATATTCGGTCATTCCATCAGGCCATTTTGTCCAGTGGTCCGGTTACGTTGGAAATTTTAGAACGACAAATTGCTCGGTGGATTGAGCAGCAATTAAAAATGAAAGGGTAAAGAAAGGGCGTTCTAAAGTCGACGCCCTGGGTAAGAAGTCATTAGAAGATGTCGTAAGTTGCTCCAAAGGAAATGGTAAAACCATTGTTTACTTCGCCATTTAAAAAGTGGCGATAGCCGAGCACAAAGGTAAAGCCATTTTCTGTCATAAAGCGAAACCGAGGGTTGATAAACAATCCTGCATCAATGTCGATATCTTCCGAACGGCAATCAGAGCAGTTTGATATGTTGCGATCGGCCCATATTTTTTCAAGGCCTCCTAAAAGATCAAAATGAACTTTTTTAGGTTGTAATGCAAAGCTGTAACCTAACTCGCCATAAATTCCGAATCCTGTAGCGTTTGAGCTGGCACTGGAAACATCGCCGCCATAATCGATAACGGTTTGAGAGAATTTGCAATTATCGTCGAAAAAGATGATATCCATGCCACCGCCATAAATAAAATAGCCGTCTTGACCGCGATAGCTTAAACGTAAGTTCGGCGCAGAAGAGTCCACACACTCTTGGCGAGCCGATGACTTGTCAACATTTAAAACACCAATATCAACTCCCCAGCCTTGGCTTTGAATGGAAGCCGGGTTGATGATTGAATTTGATAGGCTTTGCTCGGCATAAGCATACCCGGCAAAAAGACTGATCATAAGTGGAAAAGTAAGTTTTCTAAACATCTGAAAATTCCTAATAAACAAATTGCGGCGTCTTTTTATCAATATTTATCTCATATGGAAAGTTAATAATCACACAGAGCGTGATCCAAATGTGCATATTCAGCGTATCAAGAATTTATGGAAAGTCACGTTACGGTAAGAATATGATTCAAATTGGAATAAGCAGCTGTTTAATGGGATTAAACGTGCGATTTGATGGTGGGCACAAGTTGAACCGTTTTTGTAACACGAAACTGTCGAAGATTTGTAAATTCATTCCTTTGTGTCCAGAGTCGGGTATCGGTTTGCCAACACCTCGAAAAGCGCTTCGTCTTCAACAAAATGACGGTTTGAAAGTGGTCTTTTCTGATGGCTCACCCGGTGAGTTTCGAGACAAACTGCGTAATTATGCAGACGCCCGTATCAATATTTTGAGCAAAATGAGTGGGTACATTGTGTGTAAAGCGTCTCCAAGTTGTGGTTTGGAGCGTGTTAAGGTGTATGGAAGCAATGGTTTTGCCACGAAATCGGGAATTGGAGCATTTACGGAGCGATTAAAGGAACGGCTCCCTTTACTGCCGATAGAAGAGGATGGAAGGCTCAACGACCCATTCATTGCCGACAGCTTTATTACTCGGGTTTTTGTATTTGACGAGTGGCGTCAATTGAATCGTGAACCGATGACCGTAAGTCGGTTACAAGCGTTCCATGCGAAACACAAATTTACTTTGCTTTCTCATCATCCCGAAACCTATCGCCAACTCGGTCGATTGCTTGCGACGATAAAACATCAGCAGATTTCACGTAGGGCGGAAGAGTACATCGTATTGTTGATGGCTGGACTTTCAAAGGTGGCAACGCGAAAGAACAATACGAATGTGTTGATGCATCTGCAAGGCTTTTTGAAAAGAGACCTAGTCAAGAAAGACAAACAAGAACTGCATGCACTCATTGAGCAGTATCGGAAAGGCGAGCAACCCATATTAGCTCCGTTAACCTTGCTAAAACATCATCTCAGCAATTTGCCCAATGAGTACTTAAAGAATCAATCTTTCTTAAATCCCTATCCAGATATGCTTTCAATACGGTTGGAGATGCATTGATATGTCTCGGTTAATATGGTTTAGAAACGACTTGCGTGTGAAAGATAATGAAGCGTTATTCCAAGCGGTTGGCAAGGGGCAGCAACGGTTGGTAGCGATTTACTGCTTGTGTGAGAACCAGTGGGATCTGCATGGCGTAGGTAGCAACCAGCGAGCAGCAATAATAAGTGCACTCAACATACTGCGGAAAAGCCTTAAAGCTCTCAATATTCCTTTACTCATCACGCAAACTAAAACATTTAAGGGGGCAATTGAAAAAATAATTGATGTATGTCAAGAACTGAACATCACAGATCTGTATTTTAATAATGAGTACCCGCTTAATGAAAGGCGTCGAGACAACGAGGTCGTAGAGCGATTAGCAAAAAAGGTTCGGAGTCATCGTTTCCATGGTGACTCTTTGGTTGATTTGTCTCAAATCGTAAATGGAGAGGGCGGAGGTTACAAGGTATTTGGTCCCTTTAAGAAAAAGTTACTCGACCGTTTAGCAGAATGGCCGTTGCTCTGCTTTAACGAGCCTCAAGCAATGCCCAAAGAGAATCAAGACGCATTAAAGTACTTGAAAAGTGATTCATTACCGAAAATTCCAGTCACAATTGAAGCGCTACCTGATTTGGATGAAGCGAGTATCAGTCGACAACTTGAACTTTTTTTCTCAAACTCGTTGGCCGACTATGAAGTCAATAGGAATTATCCAGCAATACTTGGTACCTCTAAACTTTCAACGGCGCTTACGCTGGGTGTTATTTCTGTTAAGCGATGTTTTTTAACTGCTCGTTCGTTAGGGAGTGAAATAAGCAATGCGTGGATTAACGAACTGATATGGAGAGAGTTTTATCGTTCGGTTGTTTATCATTATTCAGAGGTTTGCAAAGGGAAAGCCTTTTCTAATGTTGAGACGTTTTTAAGGTGGAGTGAAAATGATCAGTATTACGACCAATGGCGTCGTGGAGAAACCGGAATTCCAATCGTTGATGCCGCGATGAGACAGTTGATTTCAACAGGCTGGATGCACAATCGTGCAAGAATGATTGTCGCGAGTTTTCTGTGTAAAAATTTATGGCTAAACTGGCGCCAAGGAGAGCAGTTTTTTGCTCAGCATCTCTTAGATTTTGACTTTGCAAACAATAATGGTGGCTGGCAGTGGAGTGCGTCTATTGGAACCGACGCGGCTCCGTACTTTCGAGTGTTTAATCCAATGACACAAGCGGAAAAGTATGACCCTCACGCGTTATACATCAAGCAATTTGTTCCGGAGCTCGAGAAATTTAATGCAAAAGATATCCATCGCGCTGATGTTAAACCTTTAAAGGGATATCATTCTCCAATTGTGGATCTTAAAAGGAGTCGGGCAGACTCGATTCAACAGTTTAAACTTGCGAAGTCGCTTACTTTGGAGTTGGTATCGTGAATCAAGTTGAGCACAAATTGGACATCAGCATTGTTGACAAATTTATCGACGTCTATTCGCGATTAAATGCAACGAATATCGATTCTCTGGATTCAATTTACAGCGATAAAATCATTTTTGAAGATCCCGTTCACCGTATTCAAGGAATTGATGAGCTTAAAAGCTATTTATTCAAGATGTACCAAAACCTTCAAAGTTATCGAGTGCAGATTATTGATGTTGATGCGTTTGACGAAAAAGCTTACATCACATGGAATATGTCTCTCAGTCATAAACGACTCAATTCCGGAAACCTAATTGTACTTCAAGGCATTAGTGTACTGTCCATCCAGGGTAAGATTACGCGCCATAAAGATTATTATGATCTTGGCGCAATGTGCTATGAACACCTACCCTTAGTGGGTTGGTTGACACGCAAAGTTAAAGAGAAGTTGTCTCAATGAATCGGTTTGAGAATCAACGCATTTTAATTACTGGCGCAACCAGTGGTTTAGGAAAAGCTTTGACAGAACAGCTGTTGGACGCTGGTGCTTTCGTTTATGGAGTCGGTCGTAAGCAAGGAGCATTAGAGGCTCTCAAGTCACGTTATCCCGAACAGTTTATAGGGCATGCTTTAGACGTCTCTAAATTCGATACTTGGCAATTCATTCGGACCTGGACGATATTTGATATTGTGATTCTTAATGCGGGAAGTTGTGAATATATTGAACAAGGAAATATAGATATTGAGCTTGTTAAAAACATGATGACTATTAATTATTTTTCGAATGTCTACGCGGCTCAGGCGTTATTGAATCACAATCAAACTAAACCAAAGCAATGGGTTGTCGTAAGCAGTTCATCTCGTTATCTTGCTTTGCCAAGAGCTGAGGCTTATGGAGCTTCCAAAGCGGCTTTGAGTTATTTTTTTGAATCGTTACAGTTAAGTATCCCTGAAGTTTTGTTTTCCATTGTCGAGCCAGGCTTCATAAAAACGCCCTTAACGGACAAAAATGATTTTAAAATGCCATTCCTTATTTCTGCGAATGAAGCTGCCTACAAAATTATAAAAGGAATCCAAAAGAAAAAGAAACTTATATCGCCACCATCGTTTTTTACAAGCGTGTTGAAATTATTGGGTTTTCTCCCAGCTGGGATTCGTTACAAAATAGGAGCGAGTGTTCGAAGATGAGACAGAAAGTGGCAGTTATAGGAAGCGGCGTATCCGGTTTAACCTGTGCATATTACCTTCAAAAAAAGTACAAGGTGACAGTTTACGAAGCCAATGACTATGTAGGTGGGCATACTGCAACAAAGTCTGTGAGTGTGCCGGAAGGGACGTTCGATATTGATACTGGATTCATCGTATTTAACGACTGGACATATCCTAATTTCATAAGGTTGCTTAAAGAACTCAACGTGAACTATGAGGGTACGGAAATGGGATTTTCTGTAGCTTGTGAGCGGACGGGGTTAGAGTATTCTGGTAGTTCATTAATGTCGCTTTTTGTGCAAAAGAAAAACTTGATTAATAGTCGGCATTGGAAATTCATTTTAGAAATATTTAAGTTTAATCGAGTCTCAAAGGATATGCTTGCTACGAATACACTCGATGAATCAGTCACTTTAGGAGAATATATAAAATTATTGAACCTTTCCCGTTACTTTGCTGAAAAATACCTTATACCGATGGGGGCTGCAATATGGTCTAGCGGATTGGCTCGAATGTATGACTTCCCTGCAAGGTACTTTTTAAAATTTTTTAATAATCATGGTTTGTTAAACATCAACCATCGGCCTCAGTGGTCTGTGGTGAAAGGAGGTTCAAAACAATATGTGGAAAATCTCTTAAAGCAGTCGGTATTTGATTTGCATTTAGCTCAGCCTGTCAGCGCTGTAGTGAAAAGTGGATCGCGCTGGATGATCAAGAGCAAGTATGGTTTTGAAGAGTTCGATCATGTGATATTTGCTTGTCACAGTGATCAAGCTAAAAATCTACTTGAAGATAGCTGTTACCAACAAAAAATGGTGCTTAATGCAATCGATTATCAAAGCAATAAGGTAACATTGCATACGGACGTTAAACTATTGCCTCGTAATAAGCGGGCTTGGTCGAGTTGGAACTATCGAATAAAAAAAGGAAACTCCGATGTAGCATCGTTATCGTACAGTATGAATATACTGCAAAATCTACGTTGTAACACAGAGTTTGTGATTACTTTAAATGATGATGAGTCAATCGATCCGGATAAAGTGCTTTTACAAATGGAGTACTCTCATCCTGTTTACACCAATGGCACTATGAAAGCTCAGCGCGATCGACCAATGATTAATGGTAAAGGTCATTTATGGTTTTGCGGTGCTTACTGGTATGCCGGATTTCATGAGGATGGAGTGAAAAGTGCTTTAGATGTGGTCAATGCATTGGGGGTGGAAATTGATATCCTCAAGTAAATTCTGCTTTGGTAAAATCTATCACAATCGATTCTACCCTAAAACTCACCGTTTTAATTATCGCCATGTTGTACCTTTACTCAATTTAGATGAGCTGCAATTCATTGATTCGCTTCCGTTTGTTGCTCGCAATAGAAAGTCACTGTATAGCTTTTATGATAATGACTATTTGTCTGGTGAGTTACAATGTGATGAGTCATTGAGTCATCGTGCTAAGAGAGTTTTGGTTGATAAGTTAAAAGGTTTTAACGTTAGTAAAAATAAAGTCGACAATTGTTCTGTCTATATGTTGTCGAATTGGCGATTTTTAGGAAAGGTTTTTAATCCAATAACGATATTTTATTTTTTTGACAACGGTAAATTATTGTATTCGCTTTATGAGGTCAGTAATACACCTTGGAATGAACGTCATGTTTATGCTTACGCATTCAAAAATGAAGGGAAACTCGAGAAGTGGCGTGAAGAGAAAAGATTTCATGTCTCACCTTTTAATCCCATGGGCATGGATTATTTTTGGGAATCTTCAGTCGATTCGACGCAAATTGAATTAAAGTTATTGTTAAAGAAAGATCATAAGCCGCATTTTTTCGCTTCTCTTAACTACCAATGCCACGCTTTTACTGCTGGAAATTGGTGTAAAGCAATGGCATTGCTTCCGTTAATATCGTTCCAGGTTGTTGGTCGGATCTATTGGCAAGCTCTATTGTTGTTTTTTAAGCGTATACCTATATATCAACACTCAAACGGGGCAAAGGTAAAGGAGATAACAAGTGAGTCTGATTAAACAAGCACCTCAAGCGGAATATTCGGATAGGTACACAGAACGATTGTGGGATAAACCATGCCGCAAACTGGTGTTTGCGCTTCTGAAAAGAATTGAGATTGGCACCCTATGTGTGATTGAGCCGAATGAAACCCATGTGTTTGGAGAAGGACGGGACATTGAAGCGTTTATTAACGTTAATGACACAAGGTTCTATTCACGGCTTTTGAGTCGCGGAAGTGTGGGGGCCGGAGAAGCTTATACTAAAGGTTGGTGGGACTCCAGTAATGTTACCAAAGTTATTGAGCTTTTTGCGGCCAATATTCATTTAATCGATAAGCTTGAAGCCTATTTTTCCTGGGTGACTAAGCCAATTAATTACTGGCATAGGTGGACAACTCGAAATACAAAAGAGAATGCAAAAGACAATATTTTGGCTCATTATGATTTGGGTAATGAGCTATACAAGAGCTTTTTGGATGACTCAATGATGTATTCCTCAGCGATGTTTACGGATAACATTCATACGCTTCAAGAGGCTTCTACCTATAAACTTAAAAAAGTCTGCGAAAAATTACAGTTGTCAGCAAACGATCATCTTCTCGAAATTGGAACGGGCTGGGGTGGGTTGGCTATTTATGCGGCTTTACATTATGGTTGTCATGTAACAACAACCACGATTTCGGATGAGCAGTTTGATTACGCTAAGGAGAAAATTAGAATCAATGGGTTAACCAATCAAATTACGTTGCTCAAAAAAGACTATAGAGATCTAAAAGGACAATACGACAAAATTGTCAGTATTGAAATGATTGAAGCGGTTGGTCACGAATATTTGACCGATTACTTTTCAGTGTGCGAACGATTATTAAAGCCAAATGGTTATTTGCTTGTACAGTCTATTTTAATCGAACATGAACGGTATGAGCAGTATATTAATAATATCGACTTTATCCAGAAATATATTTTTCCTGGCGGAAGCCTACCGAGTAAAGAAATGATTAGCCAAGTGACACGGTCTGGTACTCAATTAAAAATGGTCGATTACTATGCATTTGGACAAGACTACGCTAAAACATTAGCTATTTGGCGAGAACGGTTTAATCGAAATTGGCGTTCAATACGGCAATACGGATATGATCAAAAATTTAAGAAGTTATGGAATTTCTATTTTCATTATTGCGAAGGTGGATTTCTTCAAAAACGGATTGATGTCGCTCATTTCACGTTTAGTAAGTCGGCCTGAAACAGTGCTTAAGTCGGAATATTTTAAGCCAGTTAATAATTTTGTTTCATTTCAACTGGGATGGTTCAGCGCAGCTTATTGGCACGATTATCGGTCGTCATTGGTATTGTTATTAATTATTGCTTGGTTGTACACCTTTGAGCCATGGAGTAAAAGACGACTTATCATTACTGCACAAGCGACAACGTTGGGTATTTTAATGGATACCGCTTTGCTCCATTTTTCAATTCTATCATTTAGTCCTAGCAATGACTGGTTTTTACCGAGCTGGCTCGTACTTTTATGGCTAGTGTTCTCGACAACGCTAACGAGCAGTTTGCAATGGGTGCTAAAGCGCTATTGGACAGCCGGTATTCTAGGTGGTGTTTTCGCACCGATTGCTTACTGGGGGGGAGATGCGTTAGGCGCACTGAGTGTTAATGATGCCATGGGGTTTATAATCATTTCGGTCGCCTGGTTTGGGATATTTCTATGTTTTAGTCAGCTTATTAAAAAAGCACCGAATAACGAAATTACACTTAAGACAAATTCATGTGGGTAGAGACTGATGCAAGCGATTAAACGACTGTATTTACTTATTATTATCAGCACTACCGTGGTTAATGTCGAAGGTGAGCCCAAAGAACTTCAGTTAAACGGTTCTGGAATCTATCGTTGGTGGGGCATAAAAATATATGAAGCAAGTTTTTACACGGTAGAACCAAGCCAAAAATTTGATGATACTCGGTTGCCCATTGCTTTAGAAATTCACTACGACATTGACATTGATAAAGTAGACTTGATCGAGACGACGTTAGAAGAGTGGGACGAGTTGAGTATTGGCAAGAGCGAGATTTGTAATCAAAAGCTTGCGTGGGCAGAAATGCTGCAAAATATATGGCCTAGTTTGGAACAAGGCGATCGTTTAAAGCTATTGGTGGATGAAAGCCGTCATTCCCACTTTTATTTTAATGAAGAGTTTATAGGTACTGTCTACGACGCGAACTTTGGACGATGTTTTATGTCAATTTGGTTGGCGGACGATACCAGCGCCCCCAAACTTAGAAAGCAATTATTGAGAGGACCTCACGATGCTCGTTAAACACATTAAGTCGATTTCTTTTCAAAAACTTTTGTTATTGATGGGGCTGTTATGGCTATCCAGTTGTTCGACCTCTTTAAAAGATTATGAAGGTTCCAGTCCTACTTTTAAGCTCGAAACGTTTTTCGATGGAAAGCTGGTGGCATGGGGCATGTTTGAAGACTATTCGGGACAAGTAATACGCCGATTTCGAGTTGACATGAACGCAACATGGGACGAACAAAATGGCGTTTTAGAGGAAGTGTTTACGTACAGTGATGGGACTAAAGAATATAGAACCTGGTACCTACGTAAAGAAAAACTTGGTATTTATATTGGTACCGCAGACGATATCAACTCCGAAGCCAAAGGAAGAACGGAGGGTTTCGCGCTGAATTGGCAGTATGAAATGCGACTAGCGGTTGGCGAAGACTCCTATGACGTTACTTTCGATGATTGGATGTACATGATCGATGAGAATCACGTTATCAATAAAGCGCAAGTTTCCAAGTATGGTTTCACCGTTGGAGAGGTAACGCTTTTTATACAGAAAAGCAATTAATATTGAATTTTATAGACTTGCAAGTAATTATCTGTACACATCATAGAAATTGACTTTATGCGGTAAACGTTCAACCCATTGAATAATTATTATTCTTAAAAAATCGACTATTTATATTGGTAAAAAACCGGCGATATTTATTCTCAATGCTAGACTTAAAGGCATCATGCGGGATTTACCTGTTTAGCTTAATGGGAGAAAACTATGTGGGCTCAGATTCGGTTTTGGATGATTCAAAGTTTGATGTTTGCTTGCATTCTCGGTTCGAGTGCTCAGGCGAATAAAATTTCCTCGGTTCAGCAGTTATCTCTTGAAAATCAACCGATAAGCTTTCGCAGTAAATCCATGTTAAAGCAACCCGATTCATTGGTATTGCCAAAGCTTAATATTCAACAGCTAATAAAGCAGGCCGATATTCAAAAGCCCGGAACTGGCCCTTTTGTATTTGCTCAAGCGTTTGATCAACAAAAACTATGGAGCGGACTAGGCAAGTGGTTCGAGATTGGTGACGTGTCCGTGTGGCGCTTAAAATTGTCGGCGCAAAATGCTTTATCACTCAGTGTTGGGCTGCACAATGTCTTTCTGCCTCAAGGCGCAAAAATCTATTTTTACAACAGCGATTACTCGAGAGTGACATACTTTGATGACTCAAAGAATAAGGCGCATGGTCAGCTTTGGAGCCCGATATTCGAGGGAAAAGAGCTGATTATTGAAGTTAATACGCCACGAACGTTGCAAAAATATACTCGGTTTAACATAAAGCAAATCAACCAAGGGTTTCGAAATCCAATGAACTCACAGTTGAAATCGGGCGATTGCAATATAAACACCATTTGCCCGCAAGGTGATGCGTGGCGAAATGAAATCCGATCGGTAGCTCGAATCATTATCGGAGGAACCGGCGCTTGTACGGGGACTTTACTCAATAATGTACTTCAAAATGACGCACCTTATTTTCTATCGGCGGATCATTGTGGCATAGACAGTGATTCTGCGCCTTCGATTGTGTTTTATTGGAACTTTGAAGCTTCTCAATGCGATATGACAACGGACCAAGCGGATGGTGATGACACTCAGTTTCAAACGGGGTCAACCTTTAGGGCGGGTTATCAGCCGTCTGATTTTGCTTTAGTCGAACTTGATGAACAACCCGATTCTCAATTCAATGTGTTTTTTGCAGGCTGGGATGCCACCGATGTTGCTGCGAGCTCCGCGGTTGCGATCCATCACCCTGCAGGCGATGAAAAACGGATCAGTTTTGAAAACGATCCGTTAACCATTACAAGTTATGGCGGGTCCAATGAGGACCCAAATGGCACCCATTTACGAGTAGGGGCCTGGGATGAAGGGACAACGGAAGGTGGTTCCTCTGGATCAGCGATTTGGAATGCCAATCATCATGTTGTTGGATCATTAACCGGTGGCTCCGCCTCGTGTGAGAATACGGGGGCTCCGGACTGGTACGGACGTATGGCCGTGCATTGGTTAGGAGGTGGTACGACAGCCTCACAGCTCAAAGCTTGGCTAGACTCTACCGATTCTGGTGTCACTTCTCTCGATGGTTCTGGAGGATGTGATGCTGCGACTGTCGGTTTAGACTTAACTGCCAGCAGTCTTTCTTTAGGAGGTACGTTATCGGCAACGGCTACCGCAACTGGAGGTTCAGGCTCGGGCTATACCTACAATTGGGACTTTAATGGCGATAACGAATACGATGCAACGGGTGCAACGGCAGAGTACACGTATAACTTTTTGTATGAAGGAAACGTAAGAGTGACGGTGACTGACAGTGCAAATTGTCCTGTGGTTGCATCGACGGCAGTTGTTGTTAGTAATAGCGGTAATGAAATTTTTACGACCGATGGTCAAATGCCATCAACTTGGCAAAACGCTTCCGGTTCGGCAGCCAATTGGAGCATCGTAAACAATGAGTCGTATGAAGGAACCTACTCAATGAAATCAGGAACGATTTCTCATAGTCAAAACTCAGCAATTCAAGTCAACTATAACTTTTCTGAGTCTTCTGGCAATTTTATCGCTTTTGCGGCGAAGGTTTCTTCCGAGTCTGGATACGACTATTTCCGTTTCTATATTGATGATGTTTCAGTATTGTCTGTTTCCGGAGAGTCCGATTGGAAAACTTATTATTTCGGCGTAACGCCTGGTAGCCATTCCTTAAAGTGGAGTTATGAAAAAGATGAAAGTGTGTCGAGTGGAAGTGATACTGCTTGGATAGATGGTGTAACAGGAATCTCGATAGAATTTGGTAATTCATCACCAGTCGCAGTACTGGCTGAAAGTTCTATTCAAGTGACAGAAGGAAACAGTGTAAGTATGGATGCAAGTGGCAGTTCAGATGCTGATGGAGAGTCACTCACATTCGAATGGGAACAAACCAGTGGAACCAGTGTAACTCTGAATGGAGCCAATTCTTCGATTGCTACGTTTACGGCTCCTAATGTGGATACGAATACTCAATTAGTTTTTAGCGTAACGGTTACCGATCCTAATGGGGCTTTTGATACGGGAGTAGTCACGGTTACAGTTTCGCCAGAAAGTAATACTAATACTGGTGGAGGCAGTAGTTCAGGAAGTAGTATGAATTTCAGTTACCTTGCTTTATTATTGCTGCTGATGGTTACTCGTAAAACGTTAAATAAACCCTTATTGCCGAAAAGGTGATTCGACTCGCTTATTGGAAAATAAAATGATTAAATATTGCTTACAAGTCATAACGCTTTTAGCTTTAAGTTTTTCACTGCTTGGCTGCCAAAGTAAAAATTCGGAGACTGCGGTGAGCGGTGAAAACGCTTCTAATCAAAAAGTGCACATCTATAATAATGAAGATGTTTTATTAGCAACGGTTAGCGATAAAAGCGATGTTGAAAACATTATTGAAATGTTTGAGAATAAAGAACGCGTGCTATTGAAAATGTTACCTATTTTTACGCATAAAATAAAAATTGTTACTGAGCAAGGAGAGGCAACGTGGGTTTTTAATAAAGTTGGCTATATTAAACCCTTGTCGAAAACAGGAAGTGATATTTTTAAAATTAAAGATCCGTCACTGATCATTGCGCAAATAAATTCTTAAGTCCATCGTATGGAGTCAATTAGTTAAATGGGTGCGCCAACTTACTGGGTTCCAGCAGGCGCTCCAGCTCTTCTCTCGAAATATCGGTAAGTTCTTCTGCAACATCCAAAATGCTTCGCTCTTGTTTAATCGCGACTTTTGCAATTTCTGCTGCTTTATCATAACCAATTATTGGATTGAGGGCCGTAACCAAGATGGGATTGCGCATTATCTGATTTTCGAGCCGGCTTTTATGAACACTAATTTTTTTAAGGCCTCGCTTTGCGAATGTTTTGATCGCTGATGAAAGTAATTCGATAGAGCCTAACATTTTATCTGCAAAGAGTGGCAACATGACATTGAGTTGAAAATTACCGCTTTGATTTGCAAGTGTTAATGCGACATCGTTGCCTTGTATTTCGGAACACATCATAATGATCGCTTCAGCAATGACGGGATTAACTTTACCAGGCATAATCGATGAGCCAGGTTGAATGGCGTTTAACTCAATTTCTGCTAAACCACATTGCGGGCCGGAATTCATCCATCTTAAGTCGTTACACATTTTGACTAATACCGTAGCCGCTACTTTTATTTGGCCGTGCACTTCGAGTGTTGGATCTTGCGCACTGATTCGAGAAGCTAAGTTTTTGCAAGCAGAAATGGGCAGTGCCGTTTGCTCTGCTAAGTAGCGGCATACTTGTCGGGAAAAGTCGGGGTGGCTGTTGATTCCCGTGCCAATTGCCGTACCACCTAATGGTAATTGCGCTAATCGTCCAAGACTACTGACAATGCGTTCACGAGACTCTTGCAATTGAAAACGCCACGTCTGCAACTCATCTCCCAAGCTGAGTGGCATAGCATCCATTAAATGTGTTCGACCGGTTTTAATTACGTCTTTAAACTTGTTGCTTAAAATATCCAGTCGCTCGCTTATTATTTCAAAAGTGGGTAAGAGTTGATCGGTAATCGCGATTAGAGCAGACAGTTGTACACATGAAGGAATGACGTCGTTACTGCTTTGCCCATAATTGACGTGGTCATTGGCATGAACTGCTTTCAGTGAGGCGTCTTTTTTTCTATGCTCTGCTGCTAAATGAGCGATCACCTCATTCATGTTCATATTACTGCTGGTTCCAGAACCGGTTTGAAATACGGAAACTGGAAAATGTTCTAGATGATGGCCCGAAATAATTTCGTCACAAGCTATGACTATCGCATCAGCGATTTTCTGATCGATACAACCCAAATCACAATTGGCTCGTGCTGCGGCTTTTTTTATTTGCGCAAGAGCAATTAAAAACGTTTGAGGCATAGGTCGGTGGTAGAAATTAAAATTATCGACAGCTCGTTGGGTTTGCGCGCCGTAAAGTGCCTGTTTGGGTACTTTCACCTCACCCATAGAGTCGCGTTCAATTCTGTATTCCGTCATCCGCTTTTCAGCCTGTAGTGTTTACGCTAATTATTAGCTTAGGTGATATGCAAATGAAGTCAAAAGCAAAAGGAGAAGTGTTGGAATCCTGTGCAAAATAAAAGATTGTTTTAATCTGATTTATTTTTATTGCGTTTTGCTCTAATGATTAAGAGCGCAAGAGCAGGGGGTATTTTGACCTTCAGTTATTGAAAACTTTGTTATACTTAGTAGAAGCGTGCTATAAAACCAACGCTTGCTGGACTTCTGTTATGCCGGGCTTTATCAATATCGGTGGTCAATCGACCGCATTTCCTGCTCCTCCCGGCCGCCCGCAAATTAATGTTGGCGGAGAGTCCATACCTGTGCCTGCAGATGAGATTGGTCCATTCCCACTGAAGCAGCGCGATACAGACCCCGCGCCTTTGATCTCGGTAGATGACAATAATGAAATCGCTGTACCATTTATTGAGGTTGAAGAAAACCAAGCGGAGAATCAACGGACTTCTACGGAGTCAGCCCCTGATCCCGTTGCTCCCGATATTCGTGGTCGCCAGATTTCTCAACTGACGGATCAAAAAAACTCGGTTAATAAAGAGCAAAGTCGTTTGATCGATGAAGCCGAATTAATCGATCGTGAAATTCAAAACCTAGAACAAGTTGAGAAGCGACTTGACCGACGAATTGCGCAGTTAAAACAGGCTCGAAATTTAGGTGTGGCTGTGGATGTGTTGGCTTAAGCGGCTTGCTCGAAGATGTGAGGTGTGAGAAGCGAGGTTTGAGGTGCGAAAAGCAATGTACTTAACGCACCCATAGATAGTTTCGATATTTGAAATGCGATAGACGTGAAGAACTAATCAATCAATCGGTATTCTTCACGAAGAATACTGATAATTTCAGCTTTCGGGTTATCCGATAATTCAATTTTTTCACCGGTAATTTTTTCAGCAATGTCGGTATAGGTTTTGGATACTTGCATCAAAACGTCGGTTGGGAGGGCATTATCACGTGCTAATGCCTGCCGCTCATCCATTCTATCTTTGTTCAGTAAAATATCGGGATCTGGGAAATGGTTTAGCAGTAATTGACGAAAACCTTCTTTTGAGTTTTCAACAATGTTTCCTTCCCTATACGAAGGACCATCCCAAATTCGCGATGAGTCTGGTGTGCCAACTTCGTCCATATAAATCAGTTTTTCTTTACCATCCGCATCGGTAACGTAACCAAACTCAAACTTAGTATCAACAAAAATTTGATCCAGCTTTGCGAGCTCGTCACTGATCACATCGAAGCCTTCTTTTAACAACTTTTCATACAGCTGAATATCTTCGGTGGAGCGAAAGTTAAAGGCTTGATAATTGTTGACAATGTCTTCACGAGTGATGTTTACATCATCCGCCTCGGGCACACCGGGAATCCCTTTTAAAATGCCTTTGGTTGAAGGAGTCATCAATAGCTCCGGAAGCTTTTGATCTTTTTTCAATCCTTCGGCAATTTGAATGCCGCAAAACTCGCGTTCGCCTTTAGCATAAGCGCGCCACATCGAACCGGTAATGTATTGACGGCAAATGGCTTCAATCATGACGGGTTTGGCTTTTTGCACAATCCAGACAAACGGATGAGGAATATCCAAAATATGGCTATCGGCCAAACCATTTTCTTTAAATAATCGAAACCAATGGTTAGATATCGCGTTTAACGCGGCACCTTTACCGGGAACACCGTTCATTCCGCCTTCACCGTGCCAGATACAGTCGAACGCTGAAATACGGTCACTGATAACCATGATGGCGAGAGGGGCATCGCTTGCAACGTTGTAACCTTTTTCTTTAATCAGGCGTTGGCTGTCTTCGTCCGTTAACCAGTATACAGAGCGTACTTTACCACTGTGGACGGGAAGGTTAGTGCGAATTGGCAGGTCATTATTTACCGCCAGTACTTGATCTGCAAGACTCATATCATTCGACCCTTTTAGATTGCTTTAAGTAGAGGATTAACCAGAAGAATCCGGTTTGGATGTACACTAAAGAGGCAGCGGATCATACCAGAATTCCTACCGCTTGCCACTAATCGAGGTGATCCGGTTGTTTCAGTTCGCTGTCTGTTCTTCGGAGGTTGGCGACTCATCCGGGTCTTCGGTACTTTTGACCACTTGCTCAAATGCATTTAGTGGTACTTCAAGTGGCTCCTGCGCATCGGGACCAATGCGCCCGAATCCCGGTAACTCAATTGCGAAGTCAAATAAATCGAGCTCGAAATTAAGTCCAAACACGTTTAACTCAATGCCTTCTTCATATCCCAAAGATAAGCCCAATAGTCCAAACAATGACGCTTGTATGCCAGTTCCGCTTGGTGTCATACCGAGTGAATTGCCGAATGAGCGGTAATCTTTACCGATGGCTGTTGATGGTAAATCCAGCCCGAGTTCGGGAACTTCATGACCAATGTAAGCGATAAACGTATTGCTGTTAGGGCCTGGCCAGGCTTGATAGGTTTCTTTGTAGGGATAATGAGTAACGGCTTGTTCGATTTTATCGATGAGCGGATCCAGCTCTTTTCCTCTTAAATCGAGCAAAAGTTGTGGCTGATTGCCCCACCAATCTCGATCCGGTTGGCTGGTACGTGTTACCAGCGCTGATTTGCCGTGCCTGAGCCGCCAACCGATGATCTCGTGGCTAATATAATGGGCCGCATTGGTACGCTTGGTCGTGATCCAAGTATGAACGGCAAATGCTTTTTTCGCGCCTTTTGTGCGTGCTGCATAAACTTGGATCACCGCAGGTGAAAATTGATCGGCTAGGGGTGCAAATGTACCGGCGGTCATTTCCTGTTTAGCGCTGCAACCGCAAAGTATTAAAAGTAACAACCAATAAACAATACGCATGAAGGTTTTCATTTAAGGACCGAAGGGTTAATACCTTCGCATACCGTAAATCTTCAAGCAAATTTTCATCGGCTTACCTCTCGGTTATAAATGATATTCGTTTTAGTTTAAGTACCAATTTAAAAGTGGTCCAAAAGTCCCCGTAAACTTTAAAGGTTGAGTCGTGATTGCCAGACAAATACAGTCACTTTCGGCTTTAGGAGCGTGTTCATGGGCCGAGGTTCGACACACATAGTCACCCCTTTGGTATAGGCCGGAATCATCCGAAAAAGCACCTTTAAGCACTAGAGTAATCTCTTTGTCTCGATGTGTGTGTTTCGGAACTTTCATTCCTTTTTTAAAGTAAATGAGCTTTGCTTCATAGTTGCTTTCATTTATGGCTAATGGAATTTCTGCAAACCGTTTTGTCCGCCAATGCCAGTTCAGGCTATCGGCATCACCTTTGTTGAAAATCTGAGTTATGATTGCTTCATAATCTTTTAAACTGCCCTCTGTGGTGATAGCTAGAGGCGTTTTTGAGTGACTTTTTTCAATGGCTTGCATTAAGTTTAAAAAAGAGTTTTCGGCGAGTTTTGCGTCAGGTAGTGCATTTAAACTGTCACCTCCCAGCGCTTCAAATTCTGCGATTGCACTCGCGCAATTTTCACAGGCTCGACTGTGAAGCTTAATCATTAGGTTTTGAAGTCCTGAAATGCGCCCGGAAGCGTAATTCAATAGGAGTTCTGCATCTGGGTGATGATGTGAAGGCTTCATTGAGCACCTCCCAAAAGCTTATTGAGGTTTTGCATCGCACTTCTTAGCCGGCCTTTTACGGTTCCTAGCGTTATGTTGAGAGCATCAGCAGCTTTCTGGTGACTCAACTCTTCAAAGTACACGGATTTAATCACCTCCAGCTGGTCTTTAGGGAGTTGAGGTAATAAGGCGGCAACTTCGCTGAACAGTTGTGAAGGGTACTGAATTCCTTCGGTTGAAGCGATATTCTCTTCGATTGGCTCTACTGCTTGAATCTCGCGTTTGGATTTTCGAAAATAGTCCAATTTTTTGTTTTTTGCGATTGTGTAAATCCAAGTAGAGACACTGCCTTTATTGGCTTCAAAAGAGTTAGCACTGCGCCAAACTTTAATAAAGGTTTCCTGCATAAGTTCTTCACTGACTTCGTCCGAAAGTCGATCTTTCAAGAAGAAGCTCTTTACTTTGGGGCCAAACTGATTGAAAAGTTCATAAAAAGCCGTTTGATCTTGTGTTTTTGCAACGCGCACTAAACAGTCGACCCAGCGCCGAGCATCACTGCATGGTTGCTCATTCATAGAAGGCGTTTTCAATCCGTTTCTCTTATTTGCGGCTTTAAAAGCAATAATATTAGTCATAATATCGCCAGCTGATCAATGGTTGTGCACTCCAAATCAATTATTTATGGATACCTAATTTCTTAATACGTACAAATCGTTTAAATGGAGCAACCGGATTAATTATTTTTTGATGGGCGTGTTTGTGTACCTAGTAGGCTAACTTTGTGAGGTGAGACGCTGAGTTCAATGTATTGAAATCAACAGGAAAGTAGGGTGTTTCATAAAAGATAAATGGAAAATGCTTAATGTCTTCATCAGGTCTTACAACTTGCAGTTTTGTTCTGCTTGGCGATAACCCATACCTTTGGTTTTGACATTAAGCTCTTATAATGAGGTAAACTATTCATAACTCTATTAATGACAATGATTGATTCTTTAACAAGGCATTTGTTCGTTTAATGAAAAATAACTCTAAAATTGTTACATCACAGCAGAGCGGTGTTCATTCTCGGTTAGAGCATGTTGTGAAAAAACACTTATTTTCAGAGTATCAAAAACCCATTCAAGAACATAATTTAAAGGCTTTTGACCAGTTAGTCTCAACACTTGGCGACAGTCGAGCGCCTCTGATTCTCGATAGTTGCTGTGGCACTGCAATGAGCAGTCAAATCTTGGCGCAGCGTTTTCCTGAACATCTAGTGATAGGAGTGGATCAATCGGAAGTACGGCTCAACAAAAGCGCAAGCGATTTATCTAACTTGATTTTGGTTCGAGCAAACTGCGAAGATCTCTGGCGCTTATTACATAACCATAACATTTATTTTGATCACCACTTCATTCTTTACCCTAACCCCTGGCCAAAACCGGACCATTTAAAAAGGCGATGGCATGGTCATCCCGTTTTTTCGACATTGCCTCATTTGGCAAAGGAAACACACGTGCGAAGTAATTGGAACGTTTATTTGGATGAGTTTGCAATTGCCTGGAAATTAAGTGGCTTTCAGTGTGACTTGGTTGAATCTTTCGTACCGGAAGTGTATCTCACTCTGTTTGAAAAAAAATACCATCAGAGCGGACAAGCGTTGTATCAATTACGGTGTTTGGGGAAGAGTTAAGAGGCCATACCGAACCACTTAAAACCAAAAAGCTTATCGGTCAAAATGTCGGTATCCACATCAATTGCTGAGGAAGGTAAGCTTTGAAGGACTTCCAGAGGCGCACCGTTGTCATCGGTAGTGTTTTCAGATAAGTCGATAATTTTCGACTGCTCTAAATCTATGCCGTATGTATTTCGAACCAAAGCAACTTTTGGTCGAAGTCGAGCTTTTTCTTTTTGCTCTAGCACAATTCCAATGGAATGATCCGACAGCTCCACTAAAGAGCCCGTTGGGTAGATACCAATCGCCTGGATAAAGGCTTCCACCATTTCACGTTGAAATAATACACCCCGATTATGGTATAAATTGGCTACGGCCTCGACAGGTGTTAGCGCTTCTATTCCAGGGCGAGGGTTAATGAGTTGCTCGTAATAATCGGAGAGGCCAGCAATGCGAGCCAGGAACGGAATTCGATTACCAATTAACCCTCGCGGATAACCGCTTCCATTATTACGCTCACAAAAATTGCTGATAATAAATTTAATTTGACCGTTCACCGCACCCATATACTCGAGCTCTTCGAGCGTTTTCTCGATATGTTGTTTGTAGGCTTCCTGTTCGTTCTCTTCCAACTCGCCTATATGAAGCTCGCGTGGTAATTTGGATTTTCCAATAGCTGATAATATTAATGCAGCACCAACATCGTTTAAATCTTTGCGGGACAACCCTAGGTGACGAGCGAAAACGATTCCCCAAACTGATGCACGGATGGAGCTTTCAAATAAATAAGCATTCTCTTGGCGGATCCGACACATCCAAACCAAAGCATCTGGATTGCGAATTACGCTGTCGACCATTTTGCGAATGCTTTTTTCTACTTGATTGATTTGGATGGGCTCGCCATTTTCAATTTGCGCCATAGCGGCGGAAATGGTCGAAGTGACATTACTGTAAATTTTTTCTGCGGTTTTCAGTTCTTTCTTAATGGGGGTGGTCACTTGATAACTTTCAACACGTGATTTCATGCGTGCTTTTTCGTTCATCAAGCGACGTGTTTTCGGATCGATTGGATCTTTGCCTGATGTAGGAAGTTTGGCATGTTTGATCGCCGCATTATCCATTTTACTTAAGATCGAATCGATGTACACATGTTGGCAGTACTGCGAGAGCAGGTTGATTTCATCCTGCTTGGTAATGTAGAAGCCTTGGATGGGAAAAGGTGTTTTAACCCAAGGAACATCCAAACGAGACACATACATTCCAACTTCTAAATTGGACACAGAGATCTGTTGTGTTTTTAAATGCATAAATGGTCTCGGGTCATCGGGAATTCAGTGTCATTGCTACCTTGATGGCAGGTAAAGCGCATAATGAATGGACATTGAATATACAATTATCAGCAATATACCCTAAATTTCAAGTGGGTATAATGACCTGGTTCACGAATTCGTATATTACGCAAAAGTGACCTATCTCATAAGTCAATGATTTTAAAGGTTAGTTCTTCGTCCGCTTACGGTTAGCAGCAAATACATCACTGTTAATATATTCACTCCAACCGCCAGCGTAGAAATACTGTGGCTCGCCCTGGCCAATGAGGGCTGAAATGATATTTACCAAAGCTGTCACTCCTGAGCCGCAGTAATGCACCAAAGGCTTATTGGATGCTGCTTTTTTCCAACGTTGAAGGTGCCAGTGGGTGGTGTTAAAGCATTGATTCGCATCAAAACAGTCCAACCAAACTTGATTGGTGGCAGTGGGAATACAACCTGCTATTTGATCTATCGGTTCTTGCTCACCACGAAAACGGTGTGCTTCCCGAGCATCGACCAATTGAAATTGTGACGACAGTGCCTGCTCTAAGGTAAGAACTTGGATTGGTAAATCAACCGCAGAAAAGGAGTAAGGTGTTTGATCGGATAACGTTTGTGATTCTTGTTGTTGCCAGTGTTGAAACCCGCCATAAAGAATGCGCACTCGGTGTAATCCCATTCGGTGAAACAAAAACCAGGCGCGAGCAGCAAAGGCCAGCTTGCCATCGTCGTAGCAAACGATAGGTGTGTCTGGGGTTAGTTTGAAGCGTTCAATCAATTGTTGGCATTGTTCTTCGCTCGGTAGTGGGTGACGCCCACTGGAAGTGGAAATGGGCGCCGACAAATCGGCTTCCAAGTCAAGATAGTCGGCACCAGGAATATGGGATTGCTCATAAAACTCCTTGCCGCGAGCGGGCTGGTTGTTTACCGCCAATGAAAATCGACAATCAAAAACAGCCACATTCGACGACTGTTGAAGCTGTTTTAATTGTTCGACGGAAATAAAAATTTCTTCCCAGTTCATAAAGAAACTTAAGTCAATCTATGGGTATCGGTCAGTGTGGCAAATTCTGGTAAGCAGGTAAAGTCGAGTGTTTTTAGTGTTGTTGGGTGCTGAATAATGAGTCGCCAGGCATGCAGTTGCAATCGTGATGAGTCACTTCCATTTCCGTAAAGCTTGCAGCCAATAATCGGGTGTCCAATTAAGGCAGCGTGCAGACGTAATTGATGGGAACGTCCGGTAATTGGTTGAAATTCGATTAAGCTGTAGCTGCCTTGTTTTTTTAGCGTTTTAAAAACTGTGATCGAAGATTTGCCGCAATGAAAGCAAAGCTTTTGCAGAGGGCGCCGTTGCCAGTCAGAAATGATAGGAAGTGAAATTTCGCCACAATCTGCCTGAGTTAAACCTTCACACCATGCTAGGTAAAATTTGGATACCTGGCGATTTTGGAACTGAATACTTAAGTCGCGTTGAGCTTGTTTAGTACGTGCAAAAATCATGAGCCCTGAAGTGTTAATGTCCAATCGGTGTACCAAGTAAACTGGCGGCACTTGATGGTTAAGCAGCTGTAGGAGATTATGCGGGTAGTAAGGATTATTCCCGGGGACGGAAGGCAACCCTGGTGGTTTATTGACGATTAAAAATGCGTCATCAATAAAGACTAACCAGGGTTCAATGTCTGGGGATGTCAAGCCTTATACCTCGGCGATGACAATGGCTCGTTTGGGTGCGGGATGGCCTTCTATTGTTTTGTGAGTGTTGTTTGGATCCAGGTAATCTTTTAACGAGTGAAAGGTCATCCACTCGGTTGCTCTTTGCTCTTCGAGAGAGGTTTGGTTGATATCGACCGTACGTGCATTTTTTAACCCACAACGAGTGAGCCAATGTTCAAGTGCTTTTGCCGAGGGTAAAAACCACACGTTGCGCATTTGAGCGTAGCGACCCGAAGGCAAAAAGACCGTTTCCTTATCGCCATCGACAACCAAGGTTTCCAATACCAGTTGCCCACCGGGACGTAAGAGGTTTTTTAAATGTTGAATATGCTCGATGGGGGAACGACGGTGATACAAAACACCCATTGAAAATACGGTGTCAAAGCCTTGTTTACCCAGTGACTCTGGCATGTATTCAATACCAACTGGCAAAAGGTGTATGGGCAAGTTACCAGCATAGTGTTTCATTATTTGAAACTGCATCAGAAACTTTTGCGAAGGGTCTATGCCGAGTACCAAGTCGGCACCTTCTCCCAGCATGCGCCAACAATGATAGGCGTTGCCGCAGCCGACATCGAGCACGAGTCGGTTTTTTAAAGGTGCAATATGAGGCTGTAAGCGATCCCACTTCCAGTCGGAACGCCATTCAGTGTTAATGTCGATTCCGAACAGTTCAAAAGGGCCTTTACGCCAGGGGTGTAGTGTCATTAACTCTTGTTTGAGCTGTTCACGAGTTTCATTATCGCAATCTGTAACATGGCCAATAGCGACTTTGTCTTTCAGCTCTAAATGGGATGCTGTGAGATTAGGCAAGCGGCTCAAAAGCTCGAGCCATTCGTTTAATTCACCATGAGTATAGTCTTGGAACCTGCGCTCCAATCCTTCTTTTAGTACATCCACCCAGAAATGCAGTCTTGTATTGTTCAGGTCGTTAAATAAAGAATCCAGATTTATCATTTGATAGCGAGCAAAGAGCAAAAGTTAAACTGTTGATGCCAAACTCCAAAATGTTGGAACCCGGCTTTTTGAAGGCGTTGGAAGTGATCATCGAGCGTTTCGGGAATTAACACATTCTCCAACGCGTTACGTTTCTGGCTAATTTCTAACTCACTGTATCCATTAGCGCGTTTAAAATCGTGATGCATATCGATCATCAGTTCATTAAATGGGAGGTCGGTAAACTGAATTTTTTCAGATAGCACCAACACTCCACCGCTGTGCATTCCGTTGTAAATGCTATTGATGATTGTTTGCCGTTCCTTTAAGGGAATAAACTGTAAAGTAAAGTTCAACACCACCATAGCGGCGTTATCAATGGAAAGCTGCTGCAATTCGCCTTGAACCACTTCGATTGGTGTTTGATGATGGTAGGCATCGACGAACAGACGAGCACGTTGCACCATGGCTTCGGAATTATCAATAGCGATAACTTTACATCCATTGGATTCAATTCCCTGGCTCATAGCAAGAGCGGCTGCTCCAAGGCTACACCCTAAATCGTAACAAGCGGAATTTTCGTTCACATATCGTCTAGCCAGTTGTTGTATACCGTCAATGATGGCACCGTAACCTGGCACTGAGCGTTGGATCATATCCGGAAATACTGCGGCAACCTTTTCATCAAATCGGAAAGGGGCAACGGCTTGTTGGTTTTGATAGATGTTATCGCGAGAGGATTTTTTCATGGATTTGTTACTGCTTTAACGAGGGCCCTACTTTAGCAGAAAGCCGAAGCGTACGCATCCGTGAACGCGCGATAAATTGCGAGCTGTTTTAACTTGTACTCCAGGCAAAAGCCGTTAAAATATTCTCGGTTCAGCACCTCCCAACCAACTTGAATAAGCAGAACAATTTGTAACCTTTACAGGGGAATTCATGAAAATTTTAGTTGTCGATGATTTTTCCACTATGCGCCGTATTATCAAAAACCTTCTACGTGATATTGGGTATGACAATGTTGTGGAAGCGGAAGATGGTAAACAGGCATTAAGTATGCTCAACGGAGGTAACATCGATTTTGTGATTACCGATTGGAATATGCCGGTTATGACCGGTATCGAGCTTCTCAAAGAAATTCGCAAATCGACGGGATTTGGTCAGCTGCCAGTATTAATGGTGACCGCCGAGTCTCGCAAAGATCAAATTGTTGAAGCGGCGCAAGCCGGCGTGAACGGTTATATCGTAAAGCCTTTTACCGCAGGAACGCTGAAAGAAAAAATGGATAAAATAT
Source organism: Pleionea sp. WD8-19 (assembly GCF_055326765.1). Lineage (NCBI taxonomy): Bacteria > Pseudomonadati > Pseudomonadota > Gammaproteobacteria > Oceanospirillales > Pleioneaceae > Pleionea > Pleionea sp. WD8-19. The sequence goes on from NZ_JBUZOU010000008.1 coordinate 43,074, forward strand.
TACTCCGCATGACATCACCAGCCTAAAGCTTTCTATTAAAAACAACGCCCAATGTGACGCATGGGCGTTGAGTCTATGAATAATTTATGACAATTATGCGACATCGTTAATGCCGTTAAAGCATTAACTTATTGAAATTTAAAAGAAATAAAACGCTTCAACGATTTTTGACTGTTTGAAACGATAACATGGCGTTGGCAACGTCTCTGTTCTCGCTATGCTTAAATCATGCGTGTCGTGTAAGAGTCATTTGCATTGGTAAAAGTAATAGGGGCACTGCTCTTTTTCTGCTGTATTCCGTTGGTGGGAGAAAGCCCATTATCTCGGTATTTAATCGATTCCAGCCGGGTATCGAAAGAGTCTCATTTATTTTCACTCATGTTTAATCGGCCGATTGTCTTACTTTCTGAGTTGAATACGATTGATTGGAAGCAGAGAGAGGACTTGTTGCATAATTTGTTACTTCCTCAATCACGTCAATTGGACGAATGGTGGAAGCGATATGAGGCTGGTCTATTACAAGTCAGTGACACAGGGTTTAGCTTAAAACAGCCCGATGATCTTCAGTTACCTTGCATTGTGTCAGTGGGCTCGAGTTTTTATGAGCACGTCACGAGAGGCGGCCTGTTTAATCAAATCACCCAATATAACTACCATCCTTATCATCAACAACCGGAACTGTATCAACAAATGGTTCTGTGGCACGAAGTCGGCCATTGCTTTGAAGCATTCGGTGGTTATTTAGGTGAAGTGTACGCAGACATTTTTATGGTGTTGGTGATGGCCAAACAGAATCGACGCTGGGTGATTGATTATCAAATCGACATGCGTTGGTTAGAGCTGGTCGACGGTGACAGTTTACACTTCTCTGCAGATACACTGGCAGGACTCAATACCGACGTTTATTCAGAGGTTGCGTTAAGTCAACTTCCTGGAATTGCTCACGAGTTGTTAAATGAGACTCTTCGAGTACAGAGCTCACAATGGTATCGAAGTGATCGGCTGGCACAATTTTATCGATCTCGTATGGCGCTTGAATACATTAATCGACAACTTGCTCGGTTTGGTAAAGTTAAGTCGGATCAAGAAGAAGCCATTTATTTTCAGTTAATGGACGATCGCAACACGGTTTTGGCTGAAATAAAAAGTAGCCAACCAACATCATTAGCGGACAGAGCTCAGATTATGAGGGCGACTCGAGTGGTTATTGCGGTGATGTTTCGTTCTCGTCAACTACGTGAAGATTTGTTTAATGAATTACAGGTGGATGAGTTTCGCAAGGATGTGAAGAGCTTGTTGAATGCACTGCAAATAAAGTCTCCATTAACGTTATCTGAATTACCCAACAGTGAGTGGTTAGAGCTCGTAGCCGAGCTCTAAAACGAAAACGCTTACTCTTGTGCTATTAATTGCGTTAAGCGTTGCGTGTCATTTAGCTCCGTCTTTTTCTCATTTTCAAACAGATACACCTTTTCTTTACCCAATAAAGAAACTTCATCGTTTACCAATTGAATGGCAGTACCTTCGGGCAAACCGACGGTTGTCGCATCTGGGTTAACGCGCATAAATTCTGCAAGACGTTGCTCGCGTGTTTCGCCATTAAATCCGGGTGGATGTTGGTCCAAATAGTGTGGATTGATCTGGAATGGAACTAAATGCAGAGCGTGAAACGAAGGTGGTTGTATAATCGGCATATCGTTGGTTGTCATGATACTCGGCGCTGCAATATTGGAACCTGCACTCCAACCGATGTAAGGCGTTCCATGCATGACTTTTTCGCGAATTGGACCGATCAGATCAAATTGGAACAGCTGATGCAATAAGTGGAAGGTATTTCCGCCACCGACAATAATCGCAGACGCTTTTTTTATGGCTTGTTGAGGGTTGTCAAATTTATGAATGGACTGTAGCTCAACGTTCAATGGCGACAGGGCTTTTTGTACCATTGATTCGTAATCGTCGTAGCTAATTGAAACACCGGCAAAAGGAATAAAAACGGCTGACACGGGTGATGTTACTTTTGCTTTGTTTAAAAACTGTTCGATGTGACTGTGTGCGTGTTCAAGGTAACCGGTGTTACCTTCCCTTGAGCTACTCAGTAGTAATAGATTTCTCATGACGATGCATTCCGTTTTTTGCGAGCTGAATGTTTTTTGAACGGTTCTTGCGATTAGAAGTATCGTTTGCTAACGCAAGAGCAGGTAATTTTAGTCGAAAATGCCTTTCGACTCGACTAGAAGAATGAGTTTGTTTGCTCGATATGTTAAATTGTTATCGTTTTTTATCACATTATCAGAATTGACTATGACCCTCTATCAAAACGTATTAGAAATGATCGGCAATACGGCTTTAGTGAAAGTAAATCGTCTAGACACAGGGCCTTGCCAGCTGTTTATTAAAATGGAGTCAGCCAACCCCGGTAACTCCATTAAAGATCGAATTGCCCTAAGTATGATCAATGAGGCCGAGCGCCAAGGTGCCATAAAACCGGGTGATACTTTAGTAGAAGCGACCGCAGGTAATACAGGTTTGGGATTGGCTTTGGTCGCGGCGCAAAAAGGTTATCGCCTGTTAATTGTTATGCCCGATAAAATGAGTATGGAAAAGGAGTACAACTTGCGTGCGATGGGAGCGGAAGTGATCCGAACACGTTCCGATGTTATGAAAGGGCACCCCGAATATTATCAGGAAGTGGCAGAACGCGTTGCTAAAGAAGAACAAGGCTTTTATGTGAATCAATTTGCTAACGAAGCCAATTGGAAAGCCCATTACCAAACAACGGCACCGGAAATTTGGAATGACCTGCAAGGCAAAGTGGATGCTTTTGTTTGTGGTGTCGGATCCGGTGGTACATTAACGGGAGTTGGCCGTTTTCTTAAAGAGAAAAATCCCGCAATCGATATGGTACTTGCTGATCCGGAAGGTTCCGTTTTAACGCATTATCATAAAACTGGAGAAATGATAGAGGCCGGAAGTTGGGTTGTAGAAGGGATTGGGGAAGATTTTATCCCGGATATTTGTGATATGTCGTTGGTCGATGCTGCGTTTACCGTGAGTGACAAAGAAGCATTAAATGCCGCTCGCCAACTGTTGTTGAAAGAAGGCATTATGGCGGGCTCATCTTCTGGAACATTGTTGGCCGCGGCACTGAAATACTGTCAGCAACAAAAAGAACCGAAAAATGTTGTCACTTTGGCTTGCGATACAGGAAATCGTTATTTATCGAAGATGTATAACGATGATTGGATGAAGCAAAACAGTTACCTTTGATTCCGTTTATTCTCATATGAGTTGAGTAAAATGACAAATTCTAATGATTTAAAATTCGATACTCGGGTTATTCATGCGGGCCAGGCTCCAGATCCGACAACGGGAGCGGTTATGCCGCCCATTTATCAAACCTCTACTTACGTGCAATCGAGCCCGGGAGATCACACTGGCTTCGAGTATTCACGCACTCAAAATCCGACACGATTTGCCTATGAGCGTTGTGTCGCCGATTTGGAAGGTGGTACGCGTGGTTTTGCATTTGCCTCGGGCATGGCGGCCACTGCAACCATTCTCGAGTTATTAGATGCAGGCGATCATATCATCGCAATGGATGATCTTTACGGTGGTACTTTTCGTTTGTTTGACAAAGTGCGAAAGCGTTCGGCTAATCTCGATTTTTCATTTGTCGATTTAAGCGAGCTATCGAACTTAGAAAAATCACTGAAGCCTAATACCAAAATGATTTGGGTGGAAACACCAACCAACCCAATGTTGAAAGTAGTGGATTTGGAGCAGATCGCTGCTTTTGCTAAAAAGCATAAACTGATAGCCGTTTGTGATAATACATTTGCCACACCTTATAATCAAAAACCGCTTACTTACGGATTCGATATCGTGATGCATTCGGCAACCAAATACATTAACGGCCACTCTGATATGGTCGGCGGAATTGCCGTGGTCGGTGAAGATAACGACTTGGCGGAACAAATGGCATTTTTGCAAAACTCAGCCGGTGCCGTTGCCGGACCTTTTGATAGTTATTTGGCTTTGCGCGGTGTTAAAACATTAGCGCTGCGTATGCAACGACACAACGAAAGTGGTTTAAGGATTGCTAATTGGTTGCAAGCACACCCGCAAATTGAGCGTGTGTATTACCCCGGGCTCGATTCGCATCCACAGCATACGCTTGCGGCGAAACAAATGGAGGGATTTGGCGGCATGATTTCTGTTGTGGTGAAAGGTGGTTTATCGAAAGCACGTCAGTTTATGGAAAAGTTGAACATTTTTGCCTTAGCGGAAAGCTTAGGTGGAGTGGAAAGTTTAGTGAACCATCCAGCGATTATGACGCACGCGTCTGTTCCAAAAGATATTCGCAAGCAACTGGGAATTTCCGACAGCTTGGTACGATTATCGGTTGGTATCGAAGATGCCGAAGATTTGATGCAGGATATTAATCAAGCGTTACAGTAAAAAATTGGAGCGGGGAGCAGGGGTTCGAGGAGCAAAAAGCGTTATTAACCGATAAATGTTAATTCGTGAATATTGATAACGTTAAAGTTTTCGCACCTCGCACCTCGCACCTCGCACCTCGCACCTCGTACTTTAGACTTATTGCATCTGCTTCAACAGGTTAACTGGCGCGTATTGGTCTGTGAGAATTTGCGCCTCTGGATCCCAGTCTTTTTCAGTATGAAAGTGATTCAGTAGCCAACGACTATCAACACCGTAGGGTTTTAGCGCGGCTCGTAATTGTTTTGAATGTTGCTTAAGGTTATCTAACGATTGTAACGGCTTGTTATTGGTTGCCAGTACAATTCGATTGCCACTGCTGCGTTTTTTTACATTGTAAAAGTCACCAAAGACCTGATGATAGGTGGCCGATTCGTACGCGTAAAGCTTGCTTTCACTGAATGTGTTGGCCGTAACTATTCCATCGTCACTTAAAATACTTTTCACTTCTTGAAGAAATTCCAGAGTCATTAAGTGCTCGGGTATGTAATCGCCGTTAAAAGCATCAAGAATGATCCAGTCAAACTTTTGTTTTTTTAGTGCGGCTCGTTTTACAAACAGGCGGCCATCTTGAGTAACGGAAACACGATTTCGACTTTCTTGATAATCAAAGTATTTATGAGCAATTTTAATTACCGCAGGATCAATTTCAACGGAGGTTATTTTGGCATCTGGTAACAGTTCCGATAATGTCATGGGCAAAGTACCACCTCCTAACCCAATCACCAAAATATTGTTGGCATTCGGTTTATAAAGCAGCCCAGCTAGCACTAGCTTGGTGTAGGAAAAAACCAATCGTTTCTTATCGTTTAGGTCCATACAGGTTTGGTAGGGTGGTGCATCTTTTCGTGTTTCGAATATCAGGCATTGCAAACCTTTCTCCTTAATAACGCTGATATTTCGGTATAAAGAGCGCTCGGTATGAATAAGTTCGCGTGTTTCGAGATTGACCAAAGTACCTGCGAAAATAAAGAGTAATAAAGGCTTTAAAAATTGATTAGGCATGCGCAGGTTCCAAAATATGATGACGCAATAGAGCACTCAAACCGCAAGATATAAAGGTTATAAAAATAACCCAAAGTATCGTGTTTATTTCAAACCAGAGAACAAAATAGAATGAGGTCATTATGGTACCGAGTGCGCTACCAATGGTTGAAACAAAATAGAGAAAGCCAGCGGTTTGTCCACTGTGTTCAGTTGACTCCACTAACAACCGAACCGAATAGGGAGCAATCATTCCCATTGCAATTGTTGGCATAAGAAACAGTCCTGAAGCGCCTAGCAAAGAACCGTAGCGAGGATCTTCGACACGCTCAAATATCCAGGCCATGATATTTTCGCCGGCAAAAATCATAGGTAATAGAAGTAAGCCCGCCAAAATAAATAAAATACCGTACTTTTGATTGTCTGGACTTCGAATGGATAGCTTTCCACCAAACAGATAACCTACCGAAAGCGCCAACATAAAAATAGTAATTATGCTACCCCAAACGTAAATGCTGCCACCAAAGTAGGGTGCCATAATGCGACCACCCAAAAGCTCTACCGTCATAATGGAAAATCCGGAACAAAATGCTAAAAGCAATATATGAGTGCGATACATATAAAATTCATGTAAAAGAAAAGTAACTGGCAATCTAACCTTTGCGCTTTCAATTGGCAACCGTTTCAGACAGAGAAGTCAGTGAGTTTAACGTTTTCAGATAGTTATTTCGTTGATTGCGCCATAAATAATTTGCGATGGGATTCTCAACCGATGGAAAGCCTTTTTGATAAATTTCGGTGATTTTTTCGGCAACTTGCAGGGCTTCATTTTCCATCTCGCAATCATAGCGTAAAGCTTCTGGAATATATTCTGGGTAAGCCACTCGATTGGGAGCGACAGGAATACACCCCACTGCTATGGCTTCCTGTAACGCCAAACCTTGGAAGTCATGTTGACTGGTCGACACGACTAGGTTGCAGTCGGCCAAAATTTTTAGGTAGTCGGATCGCTGCTGAAAACCCCAGGCAACAATGTGCTCGGCAAAATCTTTTTGGGCCTTTTTAAAAACAGCTGGAGCGTTGCGAAATTGTTGGCCGACTACGTATAAATCAAAGGGGACATAACGCTCTTTGAGTCGTTGCATCGACTCAAAAAATACCTGTGGATTTTTATCGTACTCCCAACGATGATTCCAAAGTATTTTGAGTGGTGTACCGGGTGCCAGACTTAACGAGCTGGCACTTTCAAAGTTCAAAGCAACAGGTAAAACGTCGCTTTTTTGACTCATCATTTCAATGATGTTTTGTGGGACATGATCGGGCATTTTCCTTAACAGTTGTTTCGCTCCGGTCAAAAAAGTATCGCGATTGTACTCAGAGTTAAACACCACTTTGTCTGCACAGGTTGCGCTGTATACGGATAGTAATGGAATATGGACATCCGCTTGTTGAAACTCCGATGGCGGGTAGTCGAACTGGTTTTCGTGAAAATAAATCAGCAAAGGCACTTGGGCCAAGGTTGGGCGAAAGCCTCTAAGGGCCGTAATATCGACCATCGAGGTCGCTATAATAAGATCGTACTTCAGCTCAAGCTCCGGGTAATCGCCCAGCCCCCAGCTCAAGCTATTGCCACGAACTCGCCAAGCGAAGTAGCGTGCGGGCAAGGTTAAACAGGTCCAATCAAACTCTACCAGCTTATCGATTAGACCTTCACGCCAATATTTGTGGCTGGGCGTATCGTAAGCTGAAAGTAATAATACTTTGGGCTTTTTTTGCATTCGAGATCCTGAAGGAGACTCTTAATTGAGAGTTTGTCCCAATGCTTTGTAAGATATATCTTACAAAGTTGTGAGATATATACGCGAATTACGCTCAGCTCAGCATAACCTCAAAAATTCTATATGTCTATCTTATTGATTTATATGGATAAAAATGAAAAAGGAGAACTGATTATCAGTTTGCACACTGAAAAATACCGCGACATTTGGCTTGTGATATTTGGCCGATGTATTAACATTATTCTTGTGGACAGGAAATGGAATGAGCCAGGAGGCGATTAATGTTCATAAGGAGGATGTCAAACGAATGACAACCAACAGGGAGAACTGGCACGGACGAACAGCGCTTGATGAATCTGGATAAACTATAGGGACAGCGTAGGAACTAAACGGATTTGGTAACGGAATAGATACGGAAGAGATTTCGATCTCATAAGAAAGGCAGCTTAGGCTGCCTTTTTTATTTCTTTTATTTATAAAGTCACTTCAGTTCTAAAATATTGGCTTTTACGAAGTCTAATCAATCACCATCTTTCACCCAGAAACAGTTACTTGTGCCATCCAACCGCTGGTGTAAAGTGTTCGAAAAACTACTTTTCTGTGAGCTAACTCATTTACTAGGTTAAGCAAGTGACTAGCGTAGTTTGTACTTTTCGACTCAAACCTTTCATATATGTAACTCTTTGTTTTTTTAAAATAAGTTGAAGGGTAGATGTTGTATAATTGTGCTTTGCCGAAACTCGGCCCGCTTCTCCCTACTTCATTATATGGAGAATGGTAATCTTAACTGTGTGTATTTATTTAAATCTATGGAAAAATTAGCGACTTGAGATAATAGGCTGTGCGGATTTTAGGATCCTCATTTCATGAATGTTATAAAAAATTGATTTTTAATTTAGGTAAATATAGTAGTTATGAATTACATCAAATATCTTCTTGCAACTCTGTCTTTAATTTTGTCGTTAAAAGTATCTGCAATAGTAGGCCCTCAAACGGTTAAGGGTAAGATAACCAACATTACAAGCATAAATACTGGCATCTTAATTCGTATAGAAGCAGATGAAGTACCTGAAAGTTGCACTACTACAACTAAGTGGATGGAAATCAAGCAAGAAAAAACAGCTATGGTTTCTTTGACTTTAACCGCATGGACTATGAACAAAGAAGTTACAGTATATGCATCGGGCTCAACTGGTTATTGTCAAGTGAGCCAAGTTCACCCAACCTCATCATAGAATTTATTGCAGTCTCAATTTAAACCATGAAGTATACGGTCGCCTTTACTTTAGTAGGTTTTCTATTATTTGTAATGGCTGCAACACTGCTATTTTCAAATAAATGCTTTCACTGTGCTCATCATTCTCTATTGAGTTAGGCGCTGTGATATTAGGGTTATCATTTATGAATTTGTTAGTCAGAAGAAATGATTATGGGTCTGAAAATTTGCTGCAACTTAATCATTATGAGTCAAATCCCGCCGCTATTCTAGGAAATCATTATCCGATATTTATCGATGTTGGTGCATAAAAATGATAATAGGGTTGATGGGCACCTGCGATTCTTGACACAGTTGCGATCTCGAAATTATAAAGGGATGTCTATAATGGATGAGATCGTGGAGGGCACCGATCATTACTCTACGTTTCTTATTGGATTGGCCAAAGGGCTAAATTGGCTTTATGAAGATTTTTAAACTTTTGCCGTTCTTGCTTAATAAACTGCCCCAAGACTTGCTTTACGGTTCTTTTTCGGCTTGGCGTAATAAACAAAGGTGAATATGAAAAAATCATATTTCCGTTAATTATTATGAAAATAAGGCAATCGCTTATTTATCGGCTTTTTTAATTCGCGAATTAAAAAACGAGCAGGGTGCAATTGCTGTCGCAAGTTTTCCGGCAGTGAGAAAGGTACTTCGGTTATATATTCACATATTAATGAAGCCGAAATAAAACTGCTGGTCATTCCTCGCGCACCGTGTGCAATATTAAGGTATAAATTGGGCCAGTTTTTAGCACTCGGGTAATGCTTATAAGCTTTACCTTGCCATAAATTTTCATAGTCAATTATAAAGTTTTCCTGTTGAGGCAAAGGTCCTACCATAGGAAGCCTGTCTACTGAACAATACCGAAACCCGACACGACCATCTAAAGTGTCTGACTTAAATATTTTTCCCGTCATTTGTGAGAGTTTTTCAAGCAGTTCTTGCTGACTGTTTTGGCTGAGTTTCGGGTTTTCATCTTGATGATCGAAGGTCGCCCCAAGATAAAGCGAACCATCAGTTTGTGGGATCAAATAGACATTTTCGCAAATAACCGTTTTCGGCTGCGACAAAAGGTTCGATTGCTTATCGAGTATGGCGGTTTGTCCACGTACTTTAATGGCTGGTAAAAACGTTTCGGGTAATAGGTTTTTGGCCTGATGACTGTTGCATACTACCAGTGCGTCAAAAGTTTGATCACTGCCATTAATAGTCACCTGCCATTGTCGTTCGGAATAATTGATTCGTTCCACTCTTGAGTTGAATTGACGTTGAATACCAGTATGTTGTAACAATTGTTCGCAGATCATATCGGGTCTTAAAACGCCAGAGCTAGGGAATAAAACGCCTTCTCGGTGTGACAGTTCAGACATGATTTCCGATACTTGGGTCTGACTTGCCCACCTGATCCAACGTTTAAACTCATTATTATGTCGAAATGGTGCAATCAGCTTTTTGAGTTGCGAAGGATTTTCATTGAGTTGTAATACGCCGATTTGTCGAAAGCAATCTTGCAAATTAAAGCGTTTTAAATCGTGCAATAATCGATGATAGGCATGAAAAAAAAATTGAGTCGTCGGATTAACATCAGCCGACAAAAAAGGGTAAAAAATTCCAGCGCTGTTGCCACTGGCTTCCTGTCCTGCTGCGGCTTGTTGTTCAAATACGGTAACGTCTAATCCTGCTTCAGCCAGATATCGCGCCGTAGAAGTTCCGGCAATACCGGCACCAATTATGGCCACTTTTCGAGGTGGTGAATCCTTTTTTTTCGTACGAAACCAAGGCGGAGTCTCTTCAGTGGCTTTTGTAAGCTTGGTTTCGGTTAAACACCCCGTTAGCATTTCGCGCTTATGCCCAAATCCTTTTCGTTTTTGCATTTGCCAGCCGTGCTCTTGCAAGCCGCGACGCACAAACCCTGCGGCGGTAAATGTTGCTAGTGTTGCATTGGGATTTGAGCAATTACTGACTAGTGCAAATCCTTTCGACTGCCAAAGTTCTGGATTTTTTGCAGGTGCAAATCCATCTAGATACCAGGCATCGCTTTTTATTTTATGGGAGCACCATTGTCTCAGTCCTTCGCTAATATCCATCCAATATAAGGTCAATATCACCCGTTGCTGTGGAAACCGAATTTGCCATTGACCACTGAGAGGTAATGGATAATGCTCGATCAACTCGTTACCCAAATATTCGAACTGTGGCCAACTGGATTTCGCTTTAATAAAATCCTCGAGCGTTAATGGAAATTTTTCAATAGTATGGTAATGCAACCAGGCATTTTCAGGTCCAAAATTTTGCCAATGAAAAAGTGTCGAAAGAAAGTTGAGTCCGGTACCAAAGCCCAGCTCACAAATAGTGAAGTTTTTAAACGCCTTTTGCTGCCATCGTTCTAACAGGTGGTTGCCGTCAATAAAAGTGTAACGCGTTTCTTCGAGTCCATCTTGGCGAGAAAAGTAAATATCATTAAACTGTTTCGAGTAGGGCACACCATCACGCCACTCAATTTGTGCGTTGAAAAGCAATGCCCTGTTCATTGTGGTCGGAAAGGAATACTAATGACCGCGGATCAATTGCAAGTATTCAGTGCGAGTGGCTTGTGATTTTCGGAATTGGCCTAACATGACCGACGTCGTCATTACTGAATTTTGCTTTTCCACACCACGCATCATCATGCACATGTGTTTGGCTTCAATGGTGACTGCAACACCAGCTGCATTGGTCACAGAAATAACAGCATCAGCGATTTGCTTGGTGAGATTTTCCTGAATTTGCAAACGACGGGCGAATACATCAACAATACGTGCAATTTTTGACAGGCCAATCACTTTGCCGGTAGGAATATAAGCGACGTGGCATTTCCCGATAAAAGGTAACAGGTGATGCTCGCATAGTGAATAAAGCTCGATGTCTTTAACGATGACCATTTCATCGTTATCGCTTTCAAAAATAGCGTTGTTGACCACTTCTTCCAGGCTTTGGTGATAGCCACGTGTTAAAAACTGCATGGCTTTAGCGGCTCGCATAGGCGTATCTTTTAAACCATCTCGTGTTACATCTTCGCCTAGGTTGGTTAATATTTCTTTATAGTGGTTTGCCAGTTTATCGGTCATTGCTGTTATGCTGCTCAAGCTCGGTTTAATATTTTCGTTATTTTATCCAAATACAGAGGCTATTGCCCAGTGAAACCTTTAAATTTTCCCTTTGATGCTCGTGTAGGCGATAAAAATGCACCGAATTGTTGTTGATAGTGCCATACCATTTATCGATCCACTGTTTACTTCTTTGGCTGAAGTTAAGGCCCTGCCTTCAGAGCAAATCACGAAAAACGAGCTGCTGGAAGCAGACACCTTAATTGTACGCTCGGTTACTAAAGTGGGTTCAGAGTTGTTGCGGGGCACATCAGTTTGCAATGTTGCATCGGCTACAATCGGTATCGAACATCTGGATATGGGATGGTTGCAAGCGCAAGAAATTCAAGTCACTTCAGCGCCTGGCTGCAACGCTTTAGCGGTTGTGCAATACGTAATGAGCGCTTTATCGACTTGGTTAAAGGATAGACAAAAGATATTTTCGGATATTGTTGTGGGTATCGTCGGTGTAGGGGAAATTGGAGGACGTCTTGAGCGGCTTCTTCAATACCTTGGCGTTCAGGTTTTGATATGCGACCCACCAAAAAAACGTTCAGGTGAACGGCCAAGTGCTGAGTCACTTTATAATCTCGCTGAGCGCTGCAATGTTATCACTTTACATACTCCGCTTACTCGTCATGGGCGGGATTTAACCTGGCAAATGATTGATGCGGCATTTTTTGATCGTTTCACAAACCAGGGATTGTTAATAAATACAGCGCGTGGTGACCTAATTGAGTTACCGTCGTTATTGCAGTGGCAAACCAAAGGCGGCTCTGCCATTTTAGACGTGTGGACGAATGAGCCGGAGATCAACACGGAAGTAATGAAGCACGCTTTTCTGGGAAGTTCTCATATTGCTGGATACAGTCTGGAAGGAAAATGCAATGCAAGTTATCAGATTTACCAAAAACTGAACCAATGGATGAATCAGCCCGCTCGCATATCCAAGGTGCAGTTGCTACCATCTCCCTTAACGGTTGATATGAGTGATGCTACATCTGTTATCGATGCTTTTAGCCTCAGCTATGATATCGAGAAGGACTGGCATTTATTGCTTCAGGCTTATTCAACGAGTGGTGCACAAGGGTTTCGACAATTGAGAGATAATTATTTTTTTCGACGAGATTATTCGGGACAATTTTGGAAAGGAAGTCCTGCCATAAAAGATCTTAAATCATTTATCGTTTCTCATTTACTTTAGTGCTTGCCAGCAACAGCGGTTGCGACCATTGGACTTGGCTTCATAAACAGCATTGTCAGCTGTGCCAATTAATTTATCGATAATTTGATCACGATCGTCAGTATTGAGAGTGGGCTGCCAGCTTGTTCCACCAATTGAGCAGGTCAATTTAAAGTGCTCGCCTTGATTACTGATCAAATTTTGATTTTCAACCATTATACGGATTCTTTCAGCAATGTTATTTGCAACGATTGCATCACAATTAGGCAAAATGACCATAAATTCTTCACCGCCAAATCGAGCCAATAAGTCTGTTGCGCGTAAATTGGGAGAGATAACTTTCGCAACAAGTTTTAAGGCTTTATCGCCCACTGTATGCCCAAACCGGTCGTTGATTTGTTTAAAGTGATCGAGATCAATAAACAAGCACGACAAAGGCTGCGACTCTCGCTCGGCACGAGCGACTTCCTTTTTTAATGCTTGGTACAAACTACGGCGGTTTTTAGTTTTGGTGAGAGGGTCGATCAAGCTCAAGTGTTTAAGACGATCGGTGTTAATCGCATTTTCAATACAAATAGCAGTCACTTGAGCGAAATGTTGATAAAAGTCGGTAGACATCTCAGGAGAAAATCGTTCCAACTCTATACTGCCTAAATGATAACTTCCTATTAGGACTCCATTACGGACCAAAGGAAGCAGCGCAAACGAGTTGATTGTTTGAGACGATGAAAATATTTGTTTCGATAGGAATAAATTTTTTTGTCGTAATTGAGTTTTGTAGCCGTGTTCGTAAAGCTGATCAATCTCGACGGACTGATCAACGTAAGTAATATGTTCCTGAGTGGAGTCGGGATAAATTTCTCGTATTAACTCTTGAATGCTGCCGTAAGGGTCAAAAAGTTGGAGGTTTATCGCATTGATGTTTAACTTTTGTTTAAAGTCGAGCGTTAATTTGTCTAGCAGTTGTGGTAATGAAGAAGTATGTAATAAATGTAGTTCCATCTGTTGAAACTTTTTTTGAATCGTTTCATTTTGCTGAGCTCTGTCTACCAAGGATTGCAGAAGCGATTTGAGTCGATGATTTTCTTCGACCACATAGGCCGAGTTGCGTGGATTACGAGGCTGAATAATCGCCATTGGTTACACTCTCATGCTCTTAAGCTTTAATGTTAGCTGCTGCAAGTCAATCCATAAGCCGACTGCGGGACTGAGAAAACCCATTCAACCATTGGTAACGGTTAAATGGCAGTTTAGTTTTATATCGGCAACTTCTCGTAAGTTTGAGATACATTTCCTGTACCGAAGTATTATTTTGAGAAGTAGTTCACCATTTACTATGAGCCATACTATAATGTGTATTATGCTTACTCTAATTGAATGATGTAAGCTTGGTTGAACCGGTATTAATTTTCTGAGCAAATGCGAATGGGTGAAGTTAAGGACAAAGACGAGGTAAGGTGGAGCAGTGTTGCTTCCGATCGGCGTGAGTGCGATCGGCGTAGCGGTATTGATCGCCGTCAAGTGAAAGGCCGCTCAATTACTGTGCCAGATATGCGGTCTGGATCGGACCGTCGAACGGGGGACGACAGACGCAAGCTGGTGCGACTTACGATTACCGGCCGAGCAATTGATATCTAGCCATTATTAAATATCAGCACATTTTATTAACTCATTTAAGAATAAAACGCCCGCATTTGAAAGCGGGCGTTTTTTGTGATGGATTAACCCTAGCTTGCGCGTTAACTTAAACTCTTGGTAAAGAATACGTTTTAACTTTTTGTTTTGTAACGAAATGGGTAGAACGCTCCAGCCTAAACCACATTCCACCAGCGTTTTTATTGTTTGTAAGTAATTTCCGGTTTTTATTTTCGGTAAAGCAACACCTTGTTGCTCCAGGTATTCGGTGATTTTTTGCCGGGTAAAGGTATGCTTTTCCGGTAGAATGACTGGAAACTTTGCCAATTCCCTTGCATCTGGCCGGTCCAAATGTGCTAGTGGGGAGTGTTTAGCACAAAATACACCCAACTCATCGAGCCAAATATCATAAACCGCTAAATCTTTATGCGGAATATCAGGAAGCGTCAACACTGCACACTCAATGCTCCCATCCAAAACACCCTGATACGCTTCTTCCGAGTCCATAAACTGAATATTCAGATCAATCTGAGGGTAATGCATACTCAGTTTTTGCCAAATAGTCGGTAATCGGTGTAACCCGATGTGGTGGCCGGTTGCAATTTGAAGTGGGCCTGCTGGGCTTCCGTCGAGGTTTCGAATCTTCTGACGAGCAAACTCAATGCGTTGCAAAATATCACGAGCTTCGATCTGAAGAAGTTTGCCACTGGTCGTCAATTGAATATTGTGACCGATGCGATCGAACAGCCGAGCGTTCAATTGTTGCTCGAGGCTCGCGATGCGTTTACTTATAGCCGGTTGTGATAAGTAAAGCTGTTCTGCTGCCTGAGTAAAGGATTGTGTTTCGGCAACCGAAAGAAAAGCTTTAAGTGACTGTATGTCCAAAGGTATTTCTCCAGCACTGAAAAAGTTGATTGCCATATGAGTGATAAAGTCATCTTAGCATAACTAATAGGAATGGATGGTATAAAGATAATGAATTGGAGTTATGCTCGATAAACCGGTAGTGTTTGATACACCCAAAAAATTGAGAACCGGAGTTCTTGTGAGTCAGCCAAAAACCTTATACGACAAGTTATGGGATCAGCACCTGATTGCTGAAGAGAGTGATGGCACTAGCCTGATTTACATTGATCGCCAGCTCCTGCACGAAGTGACCTCACCTCAAGCCTTTGAAGGATTAAGGCTTGCTGGACGAAAACCGCATCGAATTGCGGCTAATTTGGCGGTGCCCGATCATAATGTGCCCACTCAGGACCGAGTAAAAGGTATTCGTGATGAAACTTCGCGCATTCAGGTGCAAACGCTGGATGAGAATTGCAAGTTCTTCAATATCACGCAGTTTGATATGTCGGATATTCGACAAGGCATTGTGCATGTGATTGGTCCAGAGCAGGGGGCCACATTGCCTGGAATGACCATTGTTTGTGGAGATTCTCATACCGCCACTCACGGGGCATTCGGTGCGCTCGCTTTCGGTATCGGTACCTCTGAAGTTGAGCATGTATTGGCAACGCAAACGTTGCGTCAAAGCAAATCGAAAAATATGCGTATCACCATTAATGGGAGGCTTCCTGCCAATGTTACCGCGAAAGATTTGGTTTTAGCCGTAATTGGTAAAATTGGGACAGCAGGAGGAACCGGTTACGCCATTGAGTTTGCAGGCGAAGCGATAAAAAGCTTATCGATGGAAGGTCGAATGACGGTGTGCAATATGGCGATTGAAGCAGGGGCTCGTGTTGGTTTAATTGCGGTCGATCAAACCACCATTGATTATGTAAAAGGACGACCTTACGCACCGAGTGAAGAGCTTTGGCCGCACGCTGTCGAATACTGGCAAACACTCCACAGTGATGATCGCGCGGTATTTGATTTTGAGCTGGAACTGAATGCCGAAGATTTAACCCCGCAAATTACTTGGGGAACTTCTCCAGAAATGGTTGTGAGTGTGGAGCAGTCTATTCCCGATCCGGAAGAAGAAAAGGATCCGGTGAAACGAGAAGGTATGGAACGAGCACTCGAATATATGGGGTTGAAAGCAAATCAGAGTTGGCGTGACATTAAAGTCGATAAAGTGTTTATCGGTTCCTGCACCAATTCAAGAATTGAAGATTTAAGAGTGGCAGCTGATGTGGTTAAAGGTCATAAAGTTTCGGAAAGCATCAAAACCGCTATGGTGGTACCGGGTTCTGGACTGGTGAAACGGCAAGCGGAACAGGAAGGTTTGGATGACATTTTCAAAGCCGCAGGGTTTGAGTGGCGTGAGCCGGGCTGTTCTATGTGTCTTGCAATGAATGCGGACCGTTTATCACCGGGTGAACGTTGTGCGTCCACGTCGAATCGGAACTTTGAAGGTCGACAGGGCAATGGCGGTCGTACTCATTTATTAAGTCCACAAATGGCAGCCGCTGCAGCAATTAAAGGTTATATGGTGGATGTTCGGCAATGGCCTAAAACAGAGGAGTTCACCTGATGGAAAAGTTTAAACGTTTTCAGTCGGTCGTGGCACCGCTTGATCGAGCGAATGTGGATACCGATGCAATTATTCCAAAGCAGTTTTTAAAGTCGATAAAACGCACCGGATTTGGTCCGTATCTGTTTGACGAATGGCGCTATCTTGATAAAGGCGAGCCGGGATTGGATTGTACGCACCGTCCTCTCAATGCTGCGTTCGTATTAAATCAACCGGAATTTCAAAAGGCAAAAGTTTTGTTAGCGCGTCGAAATTTTGGTTGCGGCTCCAGTCGTGAACACGCGCCTTGGGCTTTGGCCGATTTTGGAATTAAGGTGATTATTGCGCCAAGTTTTGCCGATATTTTTTTCAATAATTGTTTTAAAAATGGCATTTTACCCATTGTGCTTGAAGAGTCTGTGGTTGACGAATTATTTCAATTGAGTCAAAAACAAACGTTGGAGATACAAGTTGATTTAGAACAACAAGTATTAACGTTTAAAGATAATCGACAAATTGTATTTGATGTCGAACCGGGTCGAAAACTTAGTTTGATCGAAGGGTTGGATGACATAGGGATTACCTTGCAAAAGCAACAGACTATTGCTCAATTCGAACAGCAATACCATCAGCGATTTCCTTGGTTGTTTCAGCAAGAAGTGTAAACTATTAGCGTTTAAGAGAGTAATATTATGACTAAAAAAATTCTGCTTCTACCTGGGGATGGGATCGGACCGGAAATCGTCGCTCAGGCCGAGCGTGTGTTACAGTTTTTTATTGATACCAAACAACTCGACGCCGAGTTAGAACATGGTTTGGTAGGTGGTGCTGCTTACGATGATTGTGGTCAACCATTACCGGAAGAAACATTAAATAAAGCGAAGCAGGCTGATGCGATTTTATTAGGTGCTGTAGGCGGTCCCAAGTGGGAGCCACTCGATATTTCGGTTCGCCCAGAAAAAGCACTGTTGGGTTTACGCTCACAACTGGAGTTGTTCGCCAATTTAAGACCTGCAATTTTGTATTCACAATTGGCTGAAGCGTCCAGTTTGAAACCTGAGTTGGTCGCTGATCTTGATTTGATGATCATCCGCGAATTGACCGGAGGTATCTATTTTGGTCAGCCGCGTGGGGTGAGCGAAGAACAGGGAGAACGTGTCGGTCGAAACTCCTATGTTTATCGTGAAAGTGAAATTGAGCGCATTGCGCGTGTTGCATATAAAACAGCGCAACAACGTAATGGCCGCTTGTGTTCGGTCGATAAAGCCAATGTATTGGAAGTAACCGAATTGTGGCGTGAGGTTGTAACTCAAGTAGGAAAAGAGTATCCCGATGTAGAGTTATCCCACATGTACGTTGATAATGCAGCAATGCAGCTTGTTCGTGCACCCAAGCAGTTTGATGTGATAGTAACTGGAAATATGTTTGGTGATATTCTTTCGGATGTTGCGGCAATGTTAACCGGATCGATCGGTATGTTACCTTCTGCCAGTCTGGACGCGAATGGAAAAGGAATGTATGAGCCTGTACACGGTTCGGCTCCCGACATTGCAGGGAAAGGAGTGGCAAACCCACTCGCAACAATTTTGTCGGTTGCAATGATGCTTCGTTACAGCCTAAACAGCGAAGCGCTTGCTTTAGCGGTTGAAAAGGCGGTCGGCATGGTGCTCGACAGCGGTCTTCGTACAGCCGATATTGCCAGCGATGAATTAAGTGTGGGTACGGAGCAGATAGGTTGTGAAGTATTAGATGCGCTGAAACGAGCTTGCTGAATTTAATGCGGCTTCATCAAAGAAGCATACTTTATTTCGCCCAGTATTTTTAGCCTGATAGAGGGCTAAGTCTGCTTTAGAAATTAATTCAGGCCAACGAACGTTGCCCGAATAACTGGCGACCCCGAAGCTCGCACTAATTGAAAGGCTTTTATTCTTGCGATAATTGAGATTGTGATTGTTAATTAATACTCTCAGTTTTTCAGCAATCATCATAGCTTGCTCTTGGTTCGTTTCGGGGAGCATGACTAAAAATTCCTCACCTCCATATCGGGAGACAATGTCATGTTCACGAACATTGAGTCTTAAAAGATCGGCAAAATCTTTTAAAACTTTATCTCCAACTTGATGACCGTATTGATCATTGATGTCTTTAAAGTGATCGATATCACTGATTAAAATAGACAAATGACTTTTATTTCGGTTGGAGCGAGAGACCTCAGTTTTTGCAATTTCATCAAGGGCTCGACGGTTGTAAACTAAAGTGAGTGGGTCGATTCGCGCTTGCTCACGTAATTCCGCTTCGAGTACAGAACTGGCAATCCATATCACAGCAAAGCTGGTTAAAATGATGAGCAGTTGGAAGGCGATCAATATCATTCCATGGACAGATGCTGCATCCATAAAGTCTGAAATGTTTGGTTCACCTAATGTCCAAATAAAGCGTAATAAATTGACGACTGCGAATGCCAGATAGATGCTGCCTAACACTAAATCGCCTATACGTATGGGTGACTTGGTTCGAAATAACAGTGCGTAAGCTGAGAAGGCGCTCTCGATCATGATCAGCAAACTAATAATTAATATTCGAGAGTTAATATTGGGCTCAAAGTAAGTATAGTAGCTAAATCCCATCAGTAATAATGCAAGCAAGGTTGCATGCCATTGATATGACACCCAAAAGCTAGCGTTTCGAAACCTTGTTAACCCAATAAAAATTAAAATCATAGAAAGGAAAATCAAAGCGTTCGCGATGATTATAGAAATGAAATCTGAAACGTACGAGCGAAGTGCTAAAAGCAGCGAGCCTGTTCCTAAGCTAAAAAAACCTAAACCAACAAAAGCAATGCTTTTGAATTTATTATGGTTTGCAGCGTAAACAATCAGGCCGATGCCGTAAGCAAAACTGAATAATAGATTACTAAAAAAAAGTGTTCTTATGTCAAGGTATTCACTCATAAAGAGTGGCTCCCATTTTTGGGTAAGCTGCAGAAAACGTGGATTTTATGGTTCTCATGGTGCTGTCCGGTAAGAAAACGTAAACCCTAACCTTCTTGGCGGAGCCGGAGAAGCAGGATTAGTAATTGAGCCAATGGGAAAGTTATGCAAGTAATAGCGTTCATTCCATACATTATCTATCCAAAATGAAAGTTGCCAAGGCCGCTCGATTGGCTCGAGGGTAACTGAAAAATTTGCGGTGCCATAAGCGGGTACTGCAGCATCAGGAAGGTTATCGGGTTCTTGATATCGTTTGTCTTGATAACGATGCAAATATTGCCAGTTTAATTGGTTTCCACTTTTCATAGGTTGATAATAGGAAAAGCCAAGTGAATAGGAGTGGCGAGGTGCATTACGTAAGCGATTCCCTTTGCGTTCATCTCTGTTGTCAAAGTAAAAGCGGTCATAGTGAGCGTCAAGGTAGGTATAAGATAAGTGAGTCATAATATTTGATGTTAACTCAGCGTTTATTTCTAGCTCAAATCCTCGAGATTTTGCTTTCGCTGCATTTTGTGTAATCAAAACACCAACGGGTTGTCCTTGTTGCTGTGATAGTTCGAGTATTTGAATGTCTTTGTAATTGGCTTGAAAAATATTGAGATGAGTCCAAGATAAGGCACGATTAAAGCGGTACTTAACACCGACTTCAAAGCTTTCGGAAGTTTCTTCGTCGAATGGCGTAAGCGCTGCCAATTCTGTTGGCGCTTGACCTTGAAAACCGCCTGACTTAAAACCCTCGCTGTAACTCAAATACCAAAAGGTATTTTCTCTCGAGTTATAATCAACGGACAATTTGGGTGTTTGATGATTCCACGATCGTTTATTCGAACCTTGATAGTCGTCGGTAATTACAAAGCCACCAATGCCTTGTTGTGAAATTGTTTTGGACTCATAAGTATAACGAGTCCCAAGCGATATGCGCGCTTTCTCGTTGAAATGATGAATTAAGTGACCATAAATCGCATAGCTTTGCGTTTGGTTGTCTTGAATTGAGTGACCGCTTGAGAACAAATTTGATTGAAAGCTCTCACTACGATGAATCTCTTCTGATAAATGGTATACGCCGAAAACCCAATCCCAGTCATTGGAAATAAGGGTCTTAAATTGCAATTCGTGACTACTTTGGGTGGCTCGTTCAGTACCAACATTTAATATGTCAAGGAAGTACTCATTGGTACTTATAGCGAGATCATCGTTTTTAAAATCAAAAGAGCTCTTGCGCCATGCGCTTAATAAATTGATGGAGGTGTGTTGGAATTGCCAATTTAAGTCAAAGGCGATTCCTTTCAGTAATTTTTTTTGATAGCCTCGTTCGTCGGCAAAACTGATAAATGGGTCATCTGCCCAAGATGGGTTTATGCTTGGTAATACAGAGTTTCCTATTTCACCGCCAATAGGATGTCTGCCGGCTCCTGATTGCTTTTGTTTTAACCAATCGAAGTTTAATTTTATTTGGAATTTATTGGGTGAATAAAGCAGTTGAGCATGGAGTCCTGTATTATTTTTATCATTTATGTCAAAGCCATAGATACTTCGGATGTAACCATCTTGTTCTGCTTTTAAGATCGAAATTTTTCCAAAAAGGTTATCGCTCAGTCCGAGTGAGCTAGAAATTGAGTGACGAATTTGATAATGGTGATGATTTCCAATCGTCATGTCATGCTGCTGCTCGTTTAACTCGTCTGCGTCGTAAGTGATAATATTGATAGCGCCGCCCAAAGCATTTTTGCCGTAAAGTGTACCTTGTGGACCGCGTAGTATTTCAATTCTTTTGATGTCGAAAAAGTCAAATAACATACCCGATGAACGTCCGATATAAACGCCATCAAGAAATAAAACAACGGAATTATCACCCCCGGCACCGTCTTCATTGGAACCAATGCCTCTAATATAGAGTTGTGGCTGACCTAAGTTAAACTCTCCCATGGAAAAAGAGGGAATCAAACCAGCTAAATGACTGATGTTGCGTAATCGATGATTATTGAGCGTTTCATCCGATATTGCGGACACGGAAACCGGCACCTGATGGATGTTCTGTAGCCGTTTTTGAGCTGAAATGACAACAACATTGACGTTTTCGTTGGAAGTCTCAGAGTTCGATTTCGTTAATTCTGTATCGGTACGTGACGCTTCTTTAGAGTTTTGGGGTTGTGTGTTTTCGTTAGCCGCTATTTCACACCAATGCGGAGCGACAACAAAAAAGAAGAGTAAAGATTTGATTTTCATAAGTGATGATGCTTCGTCTGCAATCATCACTAAGTTTAGAACAAAATTAGATCGATATAAGATTTGTTTGCGGTGCTACCTATTTATGCTTTAGCACTTGAAATGGACATCGGTGTTTGTTCAGCCAGCCCTTTCGCAGAGTAGGTGGTCAAGTTATTAGGGCGTAATGCTTGTTTAAAAAGATTGATGGTACGATCAACGCTTTTTTGCGAAAGTTCAATGATTCGCCCATTGACTTCGTTTTGAGTCTTACAGCGAAAAAATACTTCTTTAAGTTTTTGCCAAAGGTTAAACAGTAAAGCGTTATGACAAATCTGTTGCTCAAACAATCGGTTATGGTTGTTGTGTATTACTTTTATACCAAATACAGACAGTCGACTTTCAGCTGCCTTTTCAAGTTTTTCGATAAGTTGGCTTTTTTCTTTTAAAAGAGAAGATATTTCATTAACCTCTTGTTTTTCTAATAGCTTCTGTTCATTAGCAAGCATTTCATACAGCTTTTGGCTAAGGCTAATTTCGTGTGAAATCGCAGTTTGTAAAAAGTCTTGTACGTTTTGCTCAATCATGGGTCACCTCACTCTGCTGTAGCTGACTTCGAAATCGAGCATTTTATTTGCGACTCGTTCCGGTTCGATTTCGTATCGTCCTTCATCTATCTTTTCTTTCACTGGCTCTACGCGACTGCGATCAACCACTGGCGCT
This sequence comes from Pleionea sp. WD8-19, assembly GCF_055326765.1. Lineage (NCBI taxonomy): Bacteria > Pseudomonadati > Pseudomonadota > Gammaproteobacteria > Oceanospirillales > Pleioneaceae > Pleionea > Pleionea sp. WD8-19. Next base: position 65,910 of record NZ_JBUZOU010000008.1, read on the forward strand.
GCCATCATTTGTGAAATGAGAGCTTGAATTTGAGAAGCCTTGCCTGTGATTTGCAATGAGTCTTCACCGGTATCGGATTCGGTTGAAGAATTTTCCGATCGACCAACACCTTTCGCTTTCTTATTTTGGCTCCCGGTCGTGGTGACCTTACCGGAGCTTACATTGCGTATATCAATTGCCATAAATTTCTCATTTATAAAAAGCCGAAAGTCTTTTACTCAGAACAATCATCTACCAAAAGTGAGTATAGTCGTTCATAAGGTTACTGATACTCTATTTTTAGCAATTACTGTTCCATTCACTATTCGTTGTGAAGACCGATTTTTAATTTTCACTTGTTCGCCGAAATGCCCATCTTCCATTGCCGTGCCAGACATAGAAACAGAAAAGCTTTCGCTTTCAGCAATCAGCGTTAATTGTTGTCCTTTACATACCATGCAAGACATACTTAAGCTGGCCTTATCACCCGGGTAAACTTGCCGCTTTAGCACTGAGCCCAGTATTTTTGATGGGTCGGTGACCGGCGAGTGGCGTACTCGGCTGATGTCTACAAGCCTATATGAAATATCATCGACCGAAATCTCATCTCCTTTAGATAATTTGCGATTAAAAACGATAACTCTTTGTTTTATTTCAATTTCTACTGGTACATAAATGTGCCAACTTTGCTCACCAACACAGCGAACACCCACTATGGCGTTGCCTTTTAAGTCGGTGCCTTTGGGCGCAAATCCTTTTAGAGGCGCAGTACAGGCGGGCAGTCGTAGTCGTGGGTCAATCGTTCCTAATCGAATTTCAAGTTGGTGAGATGGGGCCGTTAATTGCTGCTGGAGGAAGGCTTTTGCCGCATCGGCAATGTGTTCCAGGTTTTGAATGTTTGCATACAATACTTTCATCGCAAATAGGTTCAGAAACAATATTGAGTAGAAAGGAAATCTACTAATTTTCATATATTTGGCCTATAGAATTAATTTTGCTTGATTCAATTCTTTGCTGCAAAGCTTTCAGAATGAACTATGCTTAAATCTAGCTACTGCAGTTACTTGCGCGCCTGGAGCGTGGCTTTCGCAAAGGAACATTGAATAGAAGGGCAAGATTTATGCCTGATACCCAATCAACCTGAAAATGGTGGATTTTAGAGCGCGTGAGGTTGTTTAATTCGCGACGCATGAATGAAGGAATGGTGATCCCTTGCTCATTCATGCAACAAAGAAGTGGACAGTCTTATACGCTTCTTTGATGGGTTTCAAAACGCTTTTAACTGCGTTATTGATTTCAGTAAGGGGGCAAAACATTCCCTTTAATCAATGCCTTGTCTAAAGCGCTTTGGAATTCCACTGAAATCAGCATTTCCCGGTTGATTGGTGATAAAGCGAAAACTGGGTGGAGAAATTAATGTCGAGCATTCTTGATAGTGTCAATCAACGGACACAGATGGTTGGGCAAAACCGTCTGGAGTTGTTGCTGTTTAAGTTAACAGGGCGTCAAATTTATGGGATCAATGTGTTTAAAGTGCGAGAGGTCCTGCAGTGTCCTGAGTTAACGGAATTGCCTCAAAGACATCATGTGGTTCGAGGTGTGGCACATATTCGCGGACAAACGATTTCTGTCATGGATCTCAGCTTGGCAACTGGTGGCCCACCTCTCGATAATATCCAAAGTTGCTTCGTAATCATTGCTGAGTACAACCGTGCTGTACAAGGATTTTTGGTTAAGTCAGTTGAGCGCATCGTTAATATGAATTGGGGCGATATTCATCCCCCACCGAAAGGCAGTGGTAAAAACCATTATTTAACAGCCGTTACGGAAATTGATAATCATTTGGTTGAAATAATTGATGTTGAGAAAGTTTTGGCAGAAATCGCACCAGCCAGTGAAATCGTAAGTGAAGAAGTTCTGAGTAAGACAGCTGGCAAAGAGCCTGAAGATAAAATTGTGCTGGTCGCTGATGATTCGGCTGTTGCTCGGAATCAAATTAAACGAACCATCGAACAGTTGGGAATGAAAGTCGTCACTAAAAAGGATGGGCGGGAAGCACTTGACTATTTGAATGCAATTACCAGTGAAGGCAAAAGGGTAAATGACGAAGTTCTGTTGTTGATATCGGATATTGAAATGCCCGAAATGGATGGTTACACATTAACGGCAGAAATTCGAGCAAACGATCATTTGAAGCCTTTATGGGTGTTGTTGCATACATCATTGAGTGGTGTTTTCAATCGAGCCATGGTTGAAAAGGTGGGAGCGAACGATTTTATTCCTAAGTTTAATCCGGATGAGCTGGCAGGAGCCGTTCAAAAACGTTTGGATCTTGACCATAATTAGGAGCCATTGCGTTAATGGTTATTTCTGCTGAGGAATACGGTCGTTTTCAAGATATTTTGCATCAAAAAACGGGGATACTGCTGGGAGAAAACAAACAGTATCTGGTATCTAGCCGTTTAAGCAGCTTTTTGAAAGACCATCAAATCGATAATTTCACGCAACTTTTACTGTCGCTTGAAAAGCCAGGCGGTCAATCGATAATGCAACAAGTTATTGATCGAATGACGACTAATGAAACGCTTTGGTTTCGCGACAGTTTTCCGTTTAATTATTTAATATCCAACATTCTTCCTGAGCTGAAGCAAGCGGGACATTCGCGTTCAAATATTTGGTGTGCTGCTTGTTCTTCCGGACAGGAACCCTATTCGATCAGTATTTCAATTGAAGAAGCGTTGAACAGTGGTTTAAGACATAAATACCCAACGCAGGTTGATATTTTGGCAACGGATATTTCAACGCGCATGCTGGATCAGGCAAAGCGAGGAGAGTATCAACCGCTGGAAATAATGCGAGGGCTGAGTCCTGAGCGGCAAAAAAAATATTTTGAAATCAATGAGCAGGGTACCTACCATTTGAAGGACAGTATTAAAAGTCGAGTTCGTTTCATGACACTTAATTTAATGCAGTTACCCTATCGAGCAGGCGGTACTTTTGATGTGATATTTTGTCGCAATGTACTTATTTATTTTTCTACCGTACTGAAGCAGCAGGTTATTTCCGGTCTGGCGGAATGTTTAAAGCCCGGTGGCTTTCTTTTCCTTGGAGCTTCAGAATCCATGCCTCCGCAAAATACCGAGTTCGAAATGGTTCGCTGTAATCCGGGATTGGTATATCGCAAGCGCTGAGTTGCGATTTATTCATAAGCATATTCTACCTAGAACCTAGAACTTCCATTTTGCCGCATCACCGGTTTGCAATTGCCGCTTTCACTACATGCTATTCGATGTCTCTTATCACAAATCGCCTATCTCATTGAATTTTTACTCTATTAACGCTGTGGCACAGGTATTGCCTTAATTAATGCGAATTATTATAGAGTTGACGGGTAAATAGGGTATGGCAATCAATTTCGACAAAGCGTTGGGCATTCAACAGCACACACTGGCTTTAAGGGCCGAGCGTGCGGAGGTCATTGCCAATAATATGGCAAATGCCGATACTCCCGGATACAAAACGCAGGAATTGGATTTTAATCAGGCTCTGAAAAATATAATGTCGGGGCGTGATTCAGCGTTAACACGTACTCATGAAAAACATTTTGCAGGAAGTCGCGGGGCTTTAGGCCCAGGTGTTGTGAAATATGAAGTTCCCAATCAGCCTGATACAGGTGATGGCAATACGGTGGACAGCCAAAAAGAAATGGCGAAGTTTGCGGAAAATTCGTTGGAATATATGACGACCCTTAAATTTCTTGATGGAAAATTTAAAGGTCTCTCTAAAGCGTTAAAGGGTGAATAGGTATGAGTTTGTACAACATTTTTGAAATTTCAGGCTCAGCTATGAGTGCGCAAAGCGTTCGATTAAACACAACGGCGAGCAACATGGCCAATGCAGAAAGTGTTTCTTCTAGTGTGAATCAAACGTACAAAGCTCGGCACCCAGTATTCAGCGCAGTGTATCAATCGGTACAGGGCAGTGATTTCCAAGGTGCTGGAGTTGAAGTACTCGGGGTCATTGAAAGTACTGCAGCGCCACGCGTTAAGTATCAGCCAGAGAACCCGATGGCGGATGAAAACGGTAATGTGTATATACCCAACATTAATATTGTTGAAGAGATGGCTAACATGATTTCTGCTTCAAGAAGCTATCAAGCCAACGTTCAAATTGCAAATACTGCGAAAACGTTAGTACAAAGAACATTAAGCCTCGGACAGTAGCGTATTGATCAAGAGAATGCATTATGACCACGATTAATGACAACAGCAGTGTATACAACAATCTGGGAGTCAATCGAGAGGAAAATCTCGATAACGGTAAAAAGGACACGTTGGATCAGTCTGATTTTTTAGCACTGCTCACCACTCAATTAGCGAATCAGGATCCTTTTGATCCGATGGACAATAAAGAATTTATCGCGCAAATGGCACAATTTTCGAGTTTAGCGGGTATGGAAGAGCTTAATCAAAACTTTAATACGTTGGCATCATCGCTAACATCTAATCAAGCACTGCAAGCGTCTGCGTTGGTAGGACGAAGTGTCATGGTACCAACCGGTGTTGGTTATCTTGAAGAAGGAGCTTCAATTGAAGGACGACTTTCTTTAACACAATCCACTCAAAATATTTGGGCGGAAGTAAAAGACTCATCCGGACAAGTTGTGCGTCGATTTGATATTGGTAATTACAGTGCCGGTGACTTAGCGTTTTCTTGGGATGGAATAAACGATGCAGGCGATGCAATGCCAGAAGGTATGTATTCTATCAACGTTTACGGTCAAGTCGGTGAAACGACTGAGCAATTGGGTACGTTAATGAAAGCGAAAGTTAGTAGTGTCAATTTGGGTGGACCTGCTGGACAAATATTATTAAATCTGGCGGGATTAGGGCAGGTGAACCTGGCCGATGTTGAAGAGATCGGTGGGTAATTTCGAGTGATGGAAGGTCACTCATGATATCGAAGAATTGATGGTTAATTTGGCAGTAAGTAAGCGTCGGGAGAAGCAGTTATGTCTTTTAATACAGCGTTAAGTGGTTTGAATGCCGCACAGTCTGAATTGAATGTTACCAGCAATAATATTGCAAATGTGGCAACCACGGGATTTAAATTTTCTCGTGCAGAGTTTGGTGACATATTTGCGACATCAACGTTAGGTAGTTCGAAAACAGCTATTGGTAACGGTGTAATTCTCAGTAATGTTGCACAACAGTTTAATCAAGGGAATCTTGAGTTTACAGCGAATACTCTAGACTTGGCTGTGTCCGGTCAGGGCTTTTTTGTTCTTCAGGCGAGTCAGAATAATACGAATCAAACGTTTACACGAGCTGGCGAATTTGGTGTTGATGCGAACGGTTTTGTCGTAAACAGTTCGGGTGCAAGATTACAAGTGTTTCCAACAAATCCCGATGGTACCGTTACTGCAACGGCTCTTTCTAGTACACAGCCTTTACAAATTCCTCAATCAGCCGGTTCACCAACCCAAACCACCGAAATTGAAATAGGTGTTAATCTACCGGCAAATTCGAGCGGATTAAATGTAAACTCGTTTGATCCAAATTCGCCTACCACTTTCTCAGCTTCTACTTCCTCTACAATATTTGACTCCTTAGGCGAAAGTCATATAGCGACAATCTATTATGTAAAAGATGCGGCAACTCCGAATACGTGGGCTGCTTATTATTATGTTGATGGTAACGCAGTTGATATTGTAGGCGGTACTGCAGGTGCCGGTGGACAGCTCTATCACACCATTGAATTTGACGCGGCAGGTACCTTTCAGCAAACAACACCGGCAAGCCCTCAAACAGCAGCCTTAGGATTTACCAATGGCTCCGATCCGACACAACAAATCACAATGGATTACGCAAACAACGCACCGACTCAATTCGCATCTCCTTTTACGGTAAATACGCTTGATCAAAATGGTGCGACCATTGGACGGTTAGCGGGTATTGAAATCAGTGAGACAGGAACGGTGCGCGCAAACTTTACCAATGGACAATCGAATGCGATTGGCAAAATCGCGTTAGTTCGATTTTCTAACCCCCAAGGTTTGGCGCAGCTTGGCAACAATGCATGGAGTGATACGATAGATTCAGGACAACCGTTAGCCGGAGAGGCGCTTACTTCCAGTTTTGGTCAAATTCGTTCTGGCGCACTGGAAACATCTAACGTTGATTTAACGTCTGAGTTAGTCAATTTAATTACCGCGCAACGAAATTTTCAAGCCAATGCGAGAACCATTGAAACCAATAACCAAGTAACGCAAACCATTATCCAAATACGATAGTAAAGTACATCAGTTGAGGTAGTTAGCAATGGACAAAATGGTTTATTTGGCAATGTCGGGCGCTAAACAAAATATGTTGGCCCAAAGTAAAGTGGCTAACAATCTTGCTAATGCAAATACAACGGGATTTCGAACCGATCTTCAGCACGCTCGTTCAATGCAGGTATTTGGTGACGGGCATCCCTCTCGGGTTTTTGCTTTAACAGAACGTCCGGGCTATCGGTTTGACTCAGGCGTACTTATTTCGACCGGAAATAATTTTGATGTCGCTGTAAAAGGACGAGGTTGGATTGCAGTGCAAACGGAAGATGGCAGCGAGGCTTACACAAGGCGTGGTGATCTCAAAATAAATGCAAACGGCTTATTAGAAAATGGAGCGGGTAAATTAATTTTAGGCAATGGTGGCCCAATTGCATTTCCTCCGTTCGATACTGTGGATATTGCTAATGATGGAACAATTAGCATTCGTCCAAAAGGAGCGGCCGCGAACGAAACATTAATCGTTGATCGTATCAAACTAGTAAATCCGGAGAACAATGAGCTCATTAAAAATCGAGAAGGCTTATTTGTCCATAAAGACGGTGACATTCAACCTCCGGATGCTGTTGTAACCTTAGCGGTAGGAACCTTGGAAGGCAGCAACGTGAATGCGGTTGAAGAATTAGTGGATATGATCAGTCTATCCAGACAATTTGAGTTACAAGTAAAAATGATGAGAACGTCGGAGCAAAACTCTCAATCGATGGAACGGTTGTTGCAGTTAAGTTAATGAAGATTTAACGTTGTTGTTAGGAGTAATGTATGCACCCCGCATTGTGGATTAGCAAAACTGGTTTAGACGCACAAAGTACCGACTTACAAGTGACGTCCAATAACTTAGCGAATGCAAGTACGGTCGGGTATAAAAAAAGCCGCGCGGTGTTTGAAGATTTGTTTTATCAAACACTTCGAGCGCCCGGTAGTCAATCGGCTCAAGACTCTACGCTTCCTTCTGGTTTAATGCTAGGAACCGGCGTAAAAACAGTTGCAACACAAAAAGATTTTACACAAGGTTCTTTTCAGCTAACACAGAATAATTTGGATATGGCCATTGAAGGCGCAGGTTTTTTCCAAGTTCTGTTGCCCGATGGTACAACTGCTTATACTCGAGCTGGAAATTTTGCATTGAATGAGAATGGGGAAGTCGTCACCTCTGGTTCTGGCTACTTGCTTCAACCGGCGATCACGGTGCCCGCCGATGCGACCAGTTTTGATGTCAGCCTCGATGGAATCGTATCAGTTCGACAACCTGGCAATCCCGCCCCAGTACAATTGGGTCAAATACAGACTGCTGACTTTATTAATACAGGTGGGTTGCAACCTATTGGTCAGAACTTGTTTCTAGAAACGCAAGCCAGTGGGGCGCCTATCGTTGGAAATCCAAGTGAAAATGGTTTGGGCAATATTAGGGGAGGACAACTGGAGTCTTCTAATGTGTCGGTTGTCGAAGAGCTTATCGGTTTAATCGAAACGCAAAGAGCTTATGAAATTAATGCGAAAGTAATTTCGGGCGTGGATCAAATGTTGCAATACGTGAATCAAACGCTTTAGTTTAACAGCGTTAATGTTGAATATGAGAAGTGAGTCAGAGATGAATGGTTTTCAGTTGGCTATAAACCTGGGCATTGCGCTTATTATTTCAGGGTGTGCGACTTTTGTGCCTCCTTCACCGGATGACCCTTTTTTCGCTCCGAAAATTCCACAAGTAACCAGCCAACAGCAAGTCAGTGGAGGATCTTTGTTTTCAAGCAATAACGAAATGTTGCTCTATGAAGATCGCACGGCTAACCGCATTGGCGATATTATTACCATCGTGCTTACTGAAGTGACAGATGCAACGAAAAAAGCCGACACCAAAACCAAAAAAGAGTCCGATGTGAGTTTGCCTGATCCAACGATTGCTGGAAGAAACTATACGTTTAACTCCGGACAGGCCTCATTTGCTATGGATATTGGCCTTGAAAATGAATTTAAGGGACAAGCGGAATCGAAGCAAAGTAATAAATTGAATGGCACGATAACGGTAACGGTGCAAGAAGTGCTACCGAATGGTAATTTAATTGTGCGAGGAGAAAAATGGATTACTTTAAACCAAGGGGATGAATTTATCCGGCTTGCCGGAATATTACGGCCACAAGACATCACTTCCGATAATACAGCATTGTCATCTCGTCTCGCTAATGCGAGGATTCAATACAGTGGAACGGGCACAGTGGCCGACTCGAATTCACCAGGATGGCTAGCACGGTTTTTTAACAGCCCTTGGTGGCCTTTTTAATGAACGTGTTGATGTGTGATTCAACGATGAAAAAAACTCAAAAGATAACTCACTTCTTAAAGTGGGTTTTAAGTATTTCCTTAGTACTATGTCAAATAGCATTCGCAGAGCGAATTAAAGACATTGCTAGTATTCAAGGTGTACGTAGCAATCATTTAGTCGGTTATGGCCTCGTCGTTGGTTTGGATGGAACCGGTGAGCAAACCGCATACACCGCTCAAGCTTTTAAAACCATGTTAAATCGTTTTGGAATCACTTTGCCATCCGGCCTTACTCCAAAATTAAAAAATGTCGCTGCAGTGGCTGTTCACGCTGAACTGCCTCCTTTTGCAAAACCGGGCCAAAACATAGACATCACGGTTTCAAGTTTAGGCAATGCGAAAAGTTTAAGAGGCGGAGCTTTATTACTCACACCATTAAAAGCGGTGGATGGCCAAATATATGCGCTTGCGCAGGGAAATCTTGTTGTCGGTGGTTTTGGTGCTGAAGGTCGAGATGGCTCAAAAGTTACGGTCAATATTCCTACCGCTGGACGTATACCTAACGGCGCTATTATTGAACGCGAAGTCCCAAATACTTTTGCGAGTGGCGATCACTTTATTTTTAATCTAAACCAACCCGACTTCACAACGGCTAAACGACTGGCAAAAGCAATCAATCAATTTGTTGGGCCTCATACCGCTAAACCTCTTGATGCGGCTTCGATTCAGGTCAGTGCGCCAAGAGATGCAGCGCATCGAGTGGTGTTTTTATCGGCATTGGAAAATGTTGAAATAGAGCCGGCCGATAGCAGTGCTAAAATCATCATTAATTCTCGAACGGGAACGATTGTGGTTGGTAAACAGGTGCGACTGAAAGAGGCCGCTGTAGCTCATGGAGCATTGGTTGTAACGATTCGTGAAAACCAACAAGTATCGCAACCCAATCCATTGGCCGGCGGAGAAACGGTAGTAACTGAGCAGTCAGAAGCGAGTATAACCGAACAAGAGGCGAAAATGTTTCGCTTTGATCCCGGTGTAACGTTAGATGAATTGGTTCGCGCTGTTAATGCTGTGGGTGCTGCGCCTGGTGATCTTATGGCGATACTAGAGGCTTTAAAACAGGCTGGGGCTATTCAAGGAGAACTCGTCGTTATTTAACGTTGATGAAAGTAATGTACTTATGACAGAGCTAAACTCAATTTATCATGATTTGAATTCGTTAAATCAACTGCGATCGCAATCAAAAACATCGCAGCGTGAAACGTTGCGAACGGCGGTAAAGGAGTTTGAAGCTTACTTTTTGAATGCGATGTTAAAAAATATGAGAGCGGCGAATAAGGTACTTGCGGAAGACAATCCGTTAAGTAGCGATGATCTGGAGTTTTATAATGAAATGCATGACCAGCAGTTAGCGTTGGAATTGTCTCGCTCTAGCAAATTTGGTATCGGTGAATTACTTTTTCAGCAACTGTCGCAACATTTACCTAAAGGCAACAGCGTAGAAAGCATGTCGATTATCAAGCTGGCCGAAAAGCAGGCAGTAAGTACCAGTCAAAAGATGGACTTGCCGCATCATCGTAAACTAAAAGGTTTAATGTCAACATCCGAAAACACAGAGGGATTACCTGAAAAAGCACACAATGCTCATCAAGACGAGCGCGCTTCTAGTACCGATTTAGGTGAAAAGTTAAATGCGACTTTTGACAGTCATTTAAAATTCGAGTCAAAGAAAAGTTTTATTGATACCTTAAAGCCTTACGCTTTAGAAGCGGCAAAAGTGCTCGGCGTAAATCCAGGGGTGCTTATTGCTCAAGCAGCACTTGAAACAGGATGGGGTAAGTACTTTTCAAAAGGTAAAAACGGTGATCCCTCATTTAATTTATTTGGCATAAAAGCAGGTTCACAATGGGAGGGTAAGATCGTCAACTCTATGACGTTAGAATTTAAAGATGGCTTGCCCGAAAAACAAAATCATAAGTTTCGCGCTTATGAAAGTTTAATGGACAGCTTTCAGGATTATGTGGACTTTATAAGCAATAATCCAAGGTATGAAAAAGCACTTATGAATCATGATGATCCAAAATCCTACCTCGAAAATCTCCAACAAGGTGGCTACGCAACGGATCCTGAATACGCCGAAAAAATACATCGTATTTTTGTTCGAGAGCAACTGTATAAACTATCCGATTAGTATCCGTTGTTGTCTTATATTTATATTGAAAACGAAAAATTAATCTGTTTTAACGGCTAACTTCTTCTCATTCATTAAATGGAATGCGCGGTATTTATGGGCACAATAATTGCTCAGTATTTATAGAGTTAATTATGAAATAGGAAGCTAAAATGTCGGGCAATTTTCTTGATGTTGCTGTTTCCGGGTTGGTCTCTAGCCAAGCAGCAATCAATACTGTTTCTCATAATATTGCGAATGCGAATACGGAAGGTTATAGCCGGCAAATTGCGGAAATAGATACCAGAAATCCTCAGTTTTTGGGAGGTAACTATATTGGAACCGGTGCAGAGCTTGGTTCTATAAGACGTATTTTCGATTCAATTAATGCACTGGAGTTGCAAGCAAACTTAGCCACATTTAATCAGGAAGACGTGTTTTTTGATTTAATTTCTCGAGTGGACAGTTTAGTGGCAGATTCATCAACCGGTATCAACAACACGCTGCAAGAGTTTTTTGCTGCCGTTCAAGGTGTTGCCAATGAACCTTCGTCGATCGCTGCAAGGCAAGTATTAGTCAGTCAGTCTCAACTTTTGGAAGCAAGGTTTAATGGTTTTTTTAGAGAACTGGACAGTCAAACACGCGTGGTCAATAGTGGACTTGAGTCAACTGCGCAAGAAATTACCCTATTGGGGCAATCTATTGCCAATTTAAATGTTCAAATTTCCGCTGCGACGGGCGGTGGGCTTGGTAACCCAAATGATTTATTGGATGAAAGAGAAAGATTAATTAATGAATTGAGCGAATTAGTAGAAGTTCAAACGTTACGATTAAGTGATGATACGGTCAGTGTTTTTGTCGGCTCTGGACAGTCGCTTGTGGTAGGTGCAACCGCCAACTCAATTGTGACTCAAAGAGATACTTCCGATCCTAGAAACCTAGATTTGGTTTTGCAGACAGGCGCTGGCAATGTCATTATCACACCTAACATCAATGGAGGTAAGTTAGGAGGTTACTTAAGATTTCGAGACAGTGTCATTGAGCCGGCTTTAAATATTGTGGGAAGGGTCGCAATGGCTTTAGCGGATAATGTAAATGATCAGCATCAACTTGGAATGGATCTTAATAATGACTTAGGTGGATTATATTTTACTGATATCAATGACGCTGCAGTTGCTAACCGTAGGGTTCTCAATGACAGTGGAAATGCGGGCAACGCGGATTTTAGCTTGGTGATTGATGACATCAATTTGGTTTCAGATGCTAACTACGACTTAACATTTGGCGCCGGTACTTATACTTTAATTGATCGATCGGACAATAGTGTTGTGGGCAGTTTTCCTACACCAGGCGCTTTGCCAGCGACGATTGCTTTTGCAAGTGAAGGATTCAGTTTAGTCATGAATGCTGGAGCATCGATCGATGGCGACAGATTTCGAGTATTTCCGAGTCGTACCGGTGCTTCGGATCTGGATTTTATTATCACCGATCCAAACGCTATTGCTGCCGCTGCACCTGTGAATGCATCTGTGGGTTCTGCAAACATTGGTAGTGGGGTGATAACGGGAGTATCGGTAACGGATACAACAACACCTCAGTTTACAACAACGCCTCAAAACTTAAGTCCGCCAATTATATTCGACTTCGTGACACCCACTTCTTTTAATGTTTTAGACGCGAATACATTAGCGGTAATCACAGGGCCTGTAGCTGGGTTTGTTCCTAATCAAGACAACGATATGTTAGCCCTTGCCGGACTCAATTACGGATATGAAATTACAATGGCAGGTGAGCCACAAATTGGTGACCAGTTTAATGTTAATTACAACCTAAATGGCTTTGGTGATAATCGAAACATGTTGCTGATAGGCGAATTACAGCAGGCTGATGTGTTAGATAATGGACGGTCCAATTATCAAGCTGCTTTTGGACGTTTGGTGAGTAATGTAGGCACTCAAACGCAAGCCGCAAAAATCAACCTAAATGCTTCTGAAACGCTACTTCAACAAGTGAGAGAGCGTCGAGAATCTATTTCTGGCGTTAACCTTGATGAAGAAGCTGCTAAACTTATAAAGTTAGAACAAGGATATCAAGCTGCTGCGCAAATCGTTGCAACAGCGCGAAGTTTGTTCCAAACAATTATAGACTCGACTCGATAGGTTAATGCTGTGAGAGTTTCAACCAGTTTACTGAATACATCGGGCTTGTTTCAAATTTTGAAACGGCAAGAAGAGCTGCGACAAACACAGCTGCAACTTGCGACACAAAAGCGCTTTCTTACACCGGCGGATGATCCTGTAGCGGCGACAAGTATTTTATCGTTGCGTTCTGATATCGCTCAAATCGAACAGTTTAATCGTAATGCTGAGTCCGCAGAAGCCAATAATAACCTAGAAGAATCAGTGCTAATAGGTGTCAACAATATACTTTTTCGTATGAATGAGTTGATGGTCTCTTTAGGTAATGGGACTTACGAAGCAGAACAATTGAATGCCATTCGATTAGAAATGGAAGAGCGATTTGAAGAGTTGGTTGGACTCGCCAATACACAAGACTCTTCGGGAGAGTATTTGTTTTCAGGGTTTCTTACCAAAACGGTTGCGTTTACCAAAGATGCTGCCGGAAACGTGATTTATAACGGTGATCAGGGTCAAAGAGAGTTACGCATTAGTAACGGCATTCGAGTGGCGATTTCTGATTCCGGGCATGATGTATTTGTCGATATTCTAAATGGTAATGGTAAATTTACCGTTGCTGCCAATGCGGCAAACACAGGCGCCGCATATATCGAACCACGCTCCTTTTCTGGGCCTGGAAATTTTGTTACGAATAACTACGAGATACAATTTACTTCAGCAACAACCTACGATGTTGTTAATATCACAACCGCGACGACCATCGCGTCTGGCACCTATGTAGAAGGAGCGGATATTACGTTTGATGGGATAACTGTGGGTATTGAGGGCACACCGGCTAATGGCGATGTATTCGCAATAGCACCAGCGCAAAAGCAAAGCATGTTTGATACATTTACTCAGCTATTTAATGCCATCGATCAATACGATGGAACCGATGCGGGCAAAGCGCAATTTCAAACAATCAGAAACAACTTAAATGGCGCCTTTTTAAATGCGATGGACAGAGTGGATACGGTCCGTGGGAAGATTGGAAGTCGGCTGAACGCAATTCAACAAGAAAAAGATACCAACAGTGGTATCAAACTCGCCAATCAAACTAACTTATCAAAGTTAGAAGATTTGGACGTTGTTGAAGCAGCAAGCCGATTATCGCAACAAACGGCGGTGCTTGACGCGGCACAGGCAAGCTTTGTACGAATTCAGAATTTATCGGTGTTCAGATTTCTTTAGTAAGCTTTGAGACGTGATACTAAGCATCGTATGTGAATAGCCAGTTGGTTTAAATGTTAGATAACGATCCTATTTTCTAAAAAGCTAAAATTCACTGACTATAGGGTGAATTAGTAAAATCGCAATCCGAACATTACTGAAGCGAAAGAGTTGAAACAATGCGAATTGCAATTATGCAGCCTTATTATTTTCCGTACCTTGGTTATTTTCGCTTATTAAATTTAGCTGACATTTTTGTAGTATACGACTGTGTGCAGTTTCCGAGGAGAGGATGGGTTCACCGAAACCGTGTTGAAATCGGCATAAATAAGTATCGATGGCTTACACTTCCCTTAAAGAAGCAGCCGCAAACAATAAAAATTAAAGATTTAGAATTTGCAGAGAAAAGTCAGTCGTTATGGACGGATCGGCTTGCTTCACTTTCGCGTTGGTTGTCGGAAGAAAATAACCCCGAAGTTTATGCGACCGTTCAGTGCTTGAAGATATACCCAATCGAGCAGTTAATGGAAAGCATCAAATTGGTTTGCGCTCAGCTTTCAATCTCTATCGATATCATTCGGTCATCAAGCTTGAACATTGCCGAGAGCTTAAAAGGTGAACAACGTATTATTTCGATATGTAAGATATTAGGGGCCAAGGAGTACGTGAATGCTTCAGGTGGTGTGAAACTGTATAGCAGGTCGTCATTTGAGCGACAAGGTATCAAACTTGGTTTTTTACCATCCTACCGCGGAGGTATGCAAAGTTCACTTCAGCGCTTATTGTCGCAAACACGAGAAAGTTTATGTAGAGAACTAAACTCACCGGATAACTGTGAGATAAATTTTAACTGGGAGGAGGGTCGTGTCTAATAGTAAAAATGAAGAGCAAATAAGTAAAATACTTCGTGATGTGTTTGGATCGGAAGTGATACTGAAAAATGATGAGCAAAATTTAAAAGAATTAGACTCGTGGGACTCATTAAGTCATATGCTGTTGATTACACGCTTTGAACGAGAATTTGGAATTGAGTTATCCACGGATGAAATCGTAAGTATGACTAATTTGTCTCGGATAAAAAGCATACTTTATTCCAGGCGAGAGTCAGTGAAATGAATATTGGACGAGAGACACTTCTGATCACCGGTGGAGCCAATGGCATCGGACTATATTTGTCGGAACAATTGGTTAAGCAATCTGAAAAGGTTGTAGTTATCGACAAAGACGCGCCAGCGTTAGATAAACTAAAAAACACTCATGGGAAGCTAGATGTGTATGCTTGCGATCTATTGGATTATGAATTGTTAAGCGATACACTTGAGAAAATTTATGAGGCGCATAACGTATCCGTGGTAATTAACAATGCGGGCTATATTCATAGCGAACCTATCATTAACCTCTTGTCTACCGACCATCGAAAACACAGTATTGAAAACTGGAATAAGGTCATGCAGTTAAACCTGAGCACCGCATTTTACGTGGCGACCTGTGTATTTGAACATATGATAAGTAAGAGAATAAAAGGGTTACTGATAAATGTTAGTTCCATTTCCGCGACCGGAAATATAGGGCAATCTGCTTATTCCGCGGCTAAGGCTGGTATTAATGCATTAACCAATACTTGGAGCAAAGAGCTAGGAATGTTTGGTATCCGCTGTGCGGCAATTGCTCCCGGTTTTATTAATACAGAATCAACTAAACAAGCAATGAGTGAGAGTCAGTTGAATCATTGGAAAAATCTCATTCCTATTAATCGATTGGGTCACCTTGAAGAAGTATTGGGTGCTGTACAATTTATTATTGAAAACGACTATTTTAATGGCCGGATACTTGAGCTGGATGGTGGGCTGAAAATTTGACAAAACTGCCTCGTGGTAATCGTTATTGCTATAACCTCGGACTTCTGTTTTATGAGGTAGTTGAGCATTATTCGGATTCTCCGGCGTTAAGTTTTATTGATGGTGAAGACGTTGACTTTCAAACTCTGAACCACTCATCTAATCAAATAGCGCGATTCTTGTTATCAAAAGGTATTGTGCATGGTGATTTGGTGGTTATTTTTAATGACAAATCCAGAACTGCTTTTGCATTAATGTTGGCCTGTCTTAAGATCGGTGCTATTTACGCGAATCTTGATTCGGAAAACCCTTCAGAAAGACTTGAAAAAGTATTATCCGGTTGTTCACCTAAGTGGGTTATTAACTTTTTCTCTGAACACCGCAATAAATTGAATAAAGTAACAACTCAATTGAATATCTCTGTGCATCATTTTTCTAATGACACTGATCCGGTCTGGGGCTCCCTGGATTGCGCCAATCTATCCGAAACGTACAATGTAAAAGGAAGTGATCCTGCCTATATTGTCTTTACTTCGGGATCGACTGGTTTTCCTAAGGGAGCTCTTATGTCTCATAGTAATGTAGTCAATTTTATACATTGGGCCGGTTCCGAGTTTGATATTACACCGAAGGATCGGCTAACGAATGTTAATCCCATGTATTTCGATAATTCGGTTTTTGATTTTTATGCCTCTCTATTTAATGGCGCGAGTCTTTCACCGGTTACCGCAGAGTTGATTGCTGAACCTGTAAAGCTGGTTAAAGCAATTGCAGAACAAAAATGTACTTTATGGTTTTCGGTTCCTTCATTATTGGTTTATTTGCTTACCACAAAAGTTTTGAGGAAATCATCTTTCCCTGATTTGCGAACTATAATATTTGGGGGCGAAGGCTTTCCCAAACCCCGGTTGAAGCAATTGTTTGATCTATTCGGCGATCGCATTCAATTGGAAAATGTATACGGGCCAACCGAGTGTACTTGTATTTGCTCGCGTTATTCTCTTTCAAAAACTGACTTTAAAGAAATTGACGAGTTGGCCCCTTTGGGAAATATCTCACCGAATTTCAGTTATCTTATTTTGGATGAGCAAAATCGGCCTACGGATAAAGGTGAGCTGTGTTTGCTTGGTCCCTGTATAGGGCTTGGCTATTATAAGGCAAATGCATTAACCAAGAAGACCTTCCTTCAAAATCCTATGAATGATCGGTTTCCAGAAATTATGTATAAAACTGGAGATTTGGTCGAGTTAAGAAACGGCTTATTGTATTTTTGTGGACGTAAAGACAATCAAATTAAGCATATGGGTTACCGTATCGAGTTGGAAGAAATCGAATCGGTCGCAAATGCAATACCTGGTGTGAACCAAAGTGCTGTTGTTTACCTGGTGCAAGAGGATTCTTACGGAAAAATTGTTCTGGTACTTACTCTGTCTGACGATTTGGATAAGGTAGCAATAAAAGAGGCGTTAAAAGAAAATCTGCCATCCTATATGATACCGAAAGAAATTGTTTTACTAGAGCAACTGCCCAAAAATAGGAATGGAAAAGTGGATCGGTTGGCGCTAAAGGAGTATCTCAAAGATGTTGAATAAGGTAGTAATTTTTGGTGCAGGAAAAATTGCCGAGGTTGTTTATCATTGTTTTAAAGACAGTGGTGTTGTGGATATCGTAGGGTTTACCTGTGACAGGCAGTATATTACGTGTAATGAATTTCATGGGTTGCCGCTCGTTGCATTTGAGGACATTGAATCGACCTGGTCTCCGCATGAACACTCCTGTTTTGTAGCTGTCGGCTATCATAATTTGAACCAACTGCGTGAAGATAAATTGTTGCAGGTTAAGGAAAAAGGTTACCACTTGCTCAATTGCTTGCCAAAAAACTTACCTTATTTTGAAAGTATAACGGTTGGAAATAACTGTTTTATTATGCCCGGCGCGCAAATACAACCTGGCGTTAAATTAGGAGACAACGTATTTGTCTGGAGCGGGGCGGTGGTTGGGCATCATTCCAATGTATGTGATCACTGTTGGATTACTTCAGGTGCTTCACTAGGTGGAAGCGTAGTATTAGGTGAAAGCACCTTTGTTGGCATAGGGG
Source organism: Pleionea sp. WD8-19 (assembly GCF_055326765.1). Classification (NCBI taxonomy): domain Bacteria; kingdom Pseudomonadati; phylum Pseudomonadota; class Gammaproteobacteria; order Oceanospirillales; family Pleioneaceae; genus Pleionea; species Pleionea sp. WD8-19. Next base: position 83,932 of record NZ_JBUZOU010000008.1, read on the forward strand.
CCACTCTGGTGAATGATGTACAGGTTGGACGTCGGTGTTTTATCGGAGCGAATGTATTAATCGCTAAGAGTCTGGATGATGAAACAGTAGTAGTTGCAGAGGCCCACAAACCGTTTCGATTAAAAACACAAGACTTCTTACGTCTTTCCGAATTTAATATTGGGAGTTAACGTTGGAGCAGACATTTGAACGAAAGTCTATTGATCCCCAAGCGTTCGAATTGCAAAGCGAGCGGTTGCGTTTGTTGCCTGTTGCGATGGAACACCTTGAAGGGTTGTGGAAACACATGAAGAATCCTGAAGTTTCAACATATCTGGCTTGGCTGCCTCATAACACTATCACTTATAGTCGCCAAGTTATAGAAAGTTTACATCAACAGCACATGAATGGACTGGCATATCATTGGACAATATTTTGTCAGAATGAAATTTGTGGGTTAATCTCGCTCATCGATATTAAAGAAAAGCATTTAAGCTGGACGCTGAATCGCTGTGAACTTGCGTACTGGATAGCGCCCGAATTTCAAAACAAGGGCTTGGCGACAGAAGCATCAAAACAGATTATTTCGTTTGCGTTTAATAAATGCAAGTTTCATAAAGTAATAGTGGCGCACGCTAGTGAGAACCCTGCTTCCGAACGTGTGATTCTAAAACTAGGGTTTCGATACTTAGGTGAAGAGTTGGATGCCTTTTACAAAAATAACTGCTGGTTCAATCTTAAGCATTACGAACTCATCAATCCTCAGGAGTTATAAATGAAACACGAACTGAAGGATATTTATGTATGCCCTGAAACTAAAAGTCTATTGTGTATTGCTGAGGAGCGTACAAGTAAAGAGAATTCTGGTTCACAGTTTTTGGTAAATCATCGGGGTGATAAATATCCTTTGGCTAACGGCATTCCAGATTTTACTGTTACCGGCGACTGGAGTGAGTTGCAACGAGAGCAGTTTGAATACTATCAGTCCGTAGCCGAAGACTATGATAATTTTCAACATTTGACTTTTACAATTCAAAATGAAGATGAGGAAAAGGTACGCAGCAATAATGTCAAGCTTTTAAATTTATCGACTAACTCAAAAGTTCTTGATTTAGCATGCGGTACGGGAAATGATTCGGTTTATATTGCAAAGCAATTGAATGAATCCGGACTTTTATGCGCTCATGATTTATCTCCGTCTATGGTACAAAAGTGTTACGAAAAGCTAAAACGCTCACTCTGTAATATTCGTTGTTCTGTAGGAGGAGCTGATAGCCTGCCTTTTCCAGATAATTATTTCGATGCCGTATTCAGTTTTGGTGGAATTAATGTCTTTCAGGACAAAAGAAAAAGTTTACAAGAAATAACGAGAGTAACCAAAACCGGTGGGCGAGTGGTGATAGGCGACGAGAGCATGCCTCCGTGGCTATATGACACTACCTTCGGTAAGGTTTTAATGAACAATAATGAGTTGTTTAAAATTAAATTGCCACTGAATGAAATTCCAGTTGAAGCTAGAGACGTCTGTATCCGATGGATCATTGGCGGAGTTTATTATTTGATCGACTTTACCGTGGGTGATGGTGAGCCTTCTGCTAATTTTGATAGAGTGATACCGGGTTTTCGCGGTGGTACTTTGAATACGCGCTATTTCGGTAAATTGGAGGGGGTCTCGGAGCATGCAAAACATAGTGCAATACAGGCCGCTAAAGCCAGTGGTAAAAGTATGCACCAATGGTTGGATGATGTGGTTAAACAAGCTGCCGAACGTGAACTTAATTCTAAACGTGAATGAGATGATATAATGCTCAAATGGAAGAAGAAAGGCAAGGTTTTCGATCCTGCTGGTCGCTTCGATTGGATGATGGAATACGCTCAAAATCCTAATGCACTCATTCTTGGCGACAGAATTCGGGTGTATTTTACTTGTCGTCCTGAGCGCAATAAAGATGGCCGTTGTACCAGTTGCATTGGCTTTGTCGACTTAAATCGATCCAACCCATCGGAGATTATATATATTCACGATCAACCGGTTTTAGCGTTAGGTGGTCGTGGTGATTTTGATGAGTTTGGCACTATGCCTGGCAGTTTGGTTTATTTACCGGAACGAAATGAAATATGGCTGTATTATGTGGGTTGGACGCGTAAAGTTTCGGTACCTTACCAGTGGGCAAACGGCTTAGCGATCAGTACAGATGGTGGTTTCACTTTTAAGAAAATAGGTCTTGGGCCTATTATGAGTACAACCGTCAAAGAACCTTATTTGCAAGCTTGTCCCCGAGTTATGCGAGTTTCAGAGAATGACTGGCGCATGTGGTACCAATCGGGCATTGAGTGGTACGAGCACGACGGCTATATGGAATCAGTTTATGTGACTATGGAAGCCGAATCAACCGATGGAATTGAATGGAAACGAAACGGTGAACCCGTAATTGAATCAAAAGTTGAAAAGGAAAGCCAAACCAGCTCGAGTGTGTTTTTTCTAAATAATCACTATCACATGATGTTTTCGTATCGTTATGGTGTCGATTTTCGAAACGCATCTCGAGGTTATCGTATTGGTTATGCAAAGTCTAACGACTTAAAGCAATGGGTAAGGCAAGATGAAATGGCTGGAATTGATGTTTCGGAGTCTGGCTGGGACTCCGAAATGATTTGTTATCCTCATGTGTTACAAGACGAAGATAAGTTTTATTTATTCTATTGTGGCAATTACTTCGGTCAGAAAGGTTTTGGCTATGCGGAGCTGGAGCATTCAGGTAATGGAGAATAACTGATGTCATCGAGCCTGTTAATTTTTCCGTATTCAGCGGAACATAAACCAATTTTGGAGTTGTGTCGTTCTATCAATAAACCAGTAGTTTTAGCAAGCTCGGAAGCTTTTGTATTTGAGGGAGAAGATAATATTGCCTGTATTCAGCTACCCTATATTTATGAAGAACAGTTTGAAAATGCGTTAAAAGACTGTATGACGACTTATTCGGTAGATTCTGTATATGCGCCAGTAACCAGTGTGCACACCTATTTGCAAAACTTGATAAATGAAAACAAATTTAACATTAAACTGGTGTTAAATTCCCCCATAAAAGCTCAGGAAGACTGCTACAAAAAGTTATTTTTAGATGCTGATAGGGCAGTAGAGATGATTCGTGCGATTGAAAAAAGCTCTACAATTTCTCAACTGAATATAGCTGCAATCCTACGTCAGGCCTCGCAAATTTATGGCGAGTCCAATAATGATAAGTTACTCGCCATGATGGCGATTTTTGAAACTGCGGAAACCGGCGATGTCATTGAGATTGGTTCCTTAATGGGACGAACTGCATTTGTATTAAATTATTTAAGTGACTTGTATTCTATTGGGGCTGTATTGGCGGTTGACCCCTGGTCTCCCATTGCGGCGGTCCAAAAAGACTCACCACCACTTTTTCATAATGTACTTCCAAATGCATGGGATTGCGACCTTTTGGCCAAAGCTTTTGTTGTCAATATGTTATTGGTAAGAAAAAATGTGTTTAATTATTTAAGGAAAACGTCGGAAGAAGGATATTGCGTTTATTCTTCGACAGGTGCAATTGAGTCTATGGAATTCGGTGAAACACAATATGAGAAGTTAGTATCGGTGATTCATATCGATGGCAATCATGACTACGAAAAGGTAAAAAAGGACTGTTTGTTGTGGTTGTCACATTTAAAGCCTGGTGGCTGGTTGATCTTAGATGATTATGTATGGGCGCATGGAAATGGGCCGAAACGGATAGGGGATCAATTGTTGGAATGTAATTTTAAAAATATTAGACAAGCATTTGTTTGCGGAAAGGCTTTGTTTGTTCGGTTTGAGATGGCGCCATTATTACCTAAATGTGATTCATAGCTTTATTCGCTAATTGTGATATTTTTTTGTGATGTGTTGAGTTGACGTTAAACACAATAGTTTTAGCCATTGTAAATACTTATGTGTTAAAAGTGAGGGATAGTGATGATTCATAGAGACACTAAACAGTACAACGAAATCCAAGCAGATGGCGACCGAAAAATTTGTGATTTACTTGCTCAGGAAATTAAACGTGGATTGCCAGAGGCTGAGAATAAAGTTTGGCATGCGCACCCTGTATGGTTTTTGGAGGGTAATCCCATTGTAGGTTATAGTAAATTGAAGCATTGCGTCCGATTGCTTTTTTGGAGTGGGCAGTCATTTGATACTCCGGGACTAGAGAAAGAGGGTAAATTCAAAGCGGCCGAAGCTCGTTTTACCGCGGTGGAGCAAATTGATACTAAATTGTTGCAAAAGTGGTTATCGGAATCTAGAGATGTTCAATGGGACTATAAAAACATTGTTCGTCGTAAGGGCCAATTAGAGCGTTTGGTATAACGATTAGCTACCATGCACCAATGAATTAATGCTTATAGAGGAGGGGGAAGTAATTGTGAATTTGTATTGTATATTGAATAGAAGCATTAATATACAAAAGTGTATGGGTTTGATTGCATTCAATACAAGTGCAGTGTGAAAAAATTATATGCTACAAAATAGTCAGTGGTAGTAAAGGGAATAACCTAACTTAGAGTTTGAAATAAATGATTTATAATTTTCGACAAACGACAACACTTGCTTTTATGTTGATTCCAAAATAATTGTCGTCAAGGCTGGCAAAGCTAAAATCTTTAAAGTAAGGCCTTAAAGACTTTTTTATGTCGTTCTCCGACGAAAAATACTTTAGCATACAACCATTTCTAAGGGAGTAAGGGTCGTTACGAATGACGGCATAAAGGTCTTTTTTTGACTCACTTTGTTCCAATATAAAATTACCCTCTAACGGTAAGCTGGCAATCAATATTCCATCTGGTTTTAGCGTTCGACTGATTTCTCCCAGGTTGTCGGAAAATGTATCACCCGAATCAATGTAATAACAGGAGTGGCAAGCTAAAACAAAGTCGAACATTTTTGATGGATAAGGAATAGACGAATTTCGTCCGACCTTTAACTCGGCTTTAATATTGTATGCATCGGTATATTTCTTAACTTGCTCGATAATCTCCTGTGTAGTTTCTATGCCGTATACATCAAAGTTGAGATCGCACAAAAAACCCAAGTTACGACCGTCACCAAATCCAAGATCCAGTATTTTCTTTCCACAGTAATCATGGCTCATTTCTAATAGGTGTGGATACTTTCCTAAAAGAGTACGAATCACAAACTCAGTTGGGTATCGTTTGGTGATTTTTTGGCTGGTGTAAAACTGAGTAAATTCATTTTCAGAGGCCATGACTTTAGATCCGTTAGCTAAAACTTAAGGTAGTTTGATTATTTTGTTGTAAGTCTGGTGCACTCTGTTCAGATTTGCAGGCTTTTATAGGATGCTCCCAAACACGGATTAATGCACTATAAAACTCATTAGATTGAGCATGATCATTGATGAGTTTTTCTTCGGGTTTCTGTTCCAATAAAGATAAACTCAATTGATACCTTAAATCATTATCTTCAATGAGTTTAATAGTTGAGTCACACCAATCTTGAATGTTATCGCAAGAAAGCCATTCGGGTATATCAAACTCTTTGTAAATGACCGCATCAGCTCGAGAATGAATTTCATCACCGGTATAGAATACTTTGGGGATACCGAGCCTAATTAGGTCGACATTGCTGTTGCTGCCACCAAAAGGAAAAGTACCTACGGCAAGGTCGCATAAGTTTAACGCTTTCAAATAGTCATTGTAAGACAGTCGCGGTATCACTTGTGCGTTGGGTAGCCACTTCTGTATTTCTTTTTTACAATAGTAGTGCTGAAAACCAATCTCATTTGGAAAAATAACCCACTCGACGGGGCGCTTAATCTGATGATTAATATGCTGGCAAGCGGCGAGAAACGGTGTACTTATTTTAAAACTTTTGCTGGGTATACCAATTCGAAGTACGTCGGGTTGCTTTCGTATATTCACAGACGGTAATTGCTCGTCGGTTGGTGTACTCATATAGCCTATACCATCAAGGTAGAGAATCTGTTCCGCGTAGTACGATGGGTCTTTGACCAAAAATTCTGTTGAAATGAGGTAATCTATAGTGTCCGATACCGCTGTTGCAGGATGTCCTGGTCCAAGGATCTGAATTGGGGCAAATCGAAAAGGTAATATCGCTAAAGTCCAATAAGCCATTCCCAGGCTTGGGTAAAAAATAATATCTGCCTTTAAGTTCGTTATGAGTTCAACTATAGTGCGTATGGATGTGTTTTTTAAATTGAACACTTCATGCTTGTCGAAAAGCGCAATTGCTTTTTTGTCTACGCTGTTATGTGTAGTGACTAAAACGGTTTCAAATTTACCTTTCAGTTGCTTGATATAGTTGGCAAAACATCGATACATCGCATGCCTGGAGTCAAACACTTCGGCGATAACAACCACCGTTAACTTTTGCTTTCCAAGTTTGATACTGTTGACCGAAGGCGTAGGGATACTGCTGTTTTCCTTTTGTTTCCGCATCAACAGGTTGAGATGGCCTTTAAATAAATGCTTATCCTCTCTCTCTGCATAGGAGCAGTACATCCAGGCGGCAGCATAAAGGGAATACAGGCGACCGTGAAGTGTATTGCAATCAGCGACGATGTCACCTAGGCTTAATAGTTTTTCACGCGCAGTATGCGCTTTTTGATTCATTACAACCGGTTGCGCTACCAGTGCCAATATGGCCGGCGCGGCGATTTCTCTAGGCATTCGTTGTAACGCAGAAATGGATTCATCATCCATATCATTGAGGCTGGCCAATACCAACCACTTAAACAACTTGGAATGATCGGATTGATTATGTTGATTCAGGATCAAAGGTAAAATCGAAGCTGTTCCATTGAAATTACTGAGTTCGAACAATGAAATGATATGTTGCTTAAAATTAATGAGTAAAATATAGGATTCAAAATCCATTTCATAGTCTGCTTCGGCAAATATACTCATTAGTGCGCTTGTTAATTGATTTGCGTGATTTCTTGCGATTGTGTCTGATTCAAAATATTTACCCGCCGAATTGAGTCGTTGCTTTGCTTCCAGGGCAATGAAAAACGTTTTTAAACAAGCAATTGACTCTGCGTGATTTTTTTGGGATACCTGAAAAATAAAGTCATCTGAAAGCTGCTCAAGTGAACGCACTAAACGTCTCCTTTTTATTTTCGCTATGCAATAAGTTGGCGAGTCGGTCACAAATGTATGTGATGTTTTCTTGTGATAAAAAAGTATGAAAGGGCAGGCCGATGAGCTTTTGGGAAAGGTTTTCCACTACCGGTAATTGATTTTCCTGATCCGGATAGGCAATATTTGTATTTGCTTGAAACCAAGGGTGTTGATGTAATGGAGGATAGTACCAGCGTCTCGTTTCTATATTATTTGCTTTTAAGCCATCCGCAATTGCTTGAGCTTTTACCGGCAAACGGACGACATAGACTGTTTGAGCGATGGCTTTCGGCGCTTTTTGATGGACTATTAATTTTTGATAAGGTTTTAATGCTTCTTGGTACCATTTTGTGATTTGTTCGCGCTTATTAATGATATGCTGCCAACGTTTTATTTGCGCGAGTCCTACTGCTGCATGGTACTCACTTAATTTAGCATTAACACCATTCGAGTCAATCACACCTTTGTGAAACCCAAAGTTACATGCTCTCTTTATTTTTTTGCACACGAGTTCATCGCGTAAAAATAACCCACCGCCTTCTCCGATCGCTAACGATTTGGTAGCGTGAAAGCTGAATGCAATTAGTGCATGTTGACTGATTTTTTGCGATGGAAAAGCGCCAGCAGCGTCTATTATGACCGGTACGCCGGTATCCTTTGTGAATTGATCCCAAGTCTCTGTATCTACAGGGTGACCAAAGGTGGCAACGGGCATTACAGCACCTAATCGATATTTTTTGAGTGCTTTATACGCATGTTCCGGTGTCAACTGCCAACTATCGGAATCAACATCACTGATCAGAGGTGTTAAACCACTACGGATGATCGCAGTTGCTGATGCAACATAAGTAAGAGCCGGAACGAGAACAAAATCATCTCGGTGAAGATTTAAACTCGTCAAGCCCACTTCAAGCGCCATAGTGCCAGAAGCGGTTAAGCAACCAAAAATAGGAGTGGAGTATTGATCGAGTCGATTAAGGTAATCAGTCAATTCACTTTCAAACTGTTTGAATACGGGACCAAAATTGGAATACCAGCGATTTTTATGAAGCTGCTCTAAATACGGCAATAATTCGCCGGGACTCGGCAAATCGGGTATCAAGCATTTAATTTCATTTTGATGACATTTTGGATCCATGGTATTTATATCGGCCTCAAAAAAGGTGACTTTATGTGTAAACTATAAAAACGCTTAGTCGTATAAATATCTGATGGCAATTTCCTTGCCATAAAAACCTTAAAGTTGCATTTAATGTGTCAAAAGGTCCAACGGTTTGTTCGTTGCTCTCAATATGGCCGGTGCGACTCAAAAAGTTTCATCGGTTACAAGAAATGTTCATCGATCCTATGTCGGCGAAGTATAAGTTAACTAAGAAATTTTCGGGCTGTAACGCTGGTGTTCGAAAACCCGGAACGACTCCAAAAATTAGAGGCTTCTTCATTATTTATCATGTAGCTACACTCGATATATCGAATGCCAGTTTGTTGAAAGCACTTTTCAATTTCTGAGAGTAATATTTTAGCAATTCCTTGCTCGCGATAGGGTTTGTCAACCCATAATAAGTGAATTACGCCTTTTAAATTGTCCTTAAGAAATCCATTGTCGTTTATCACACTTTCCGCAGCAATAAACCCAACCGGTGTGTCATTGCATTTTGCCAGTAATACCAAGCAGTTTTCGGACTCTAATTGTTGAAGGATCCAGGCTTGTAGGTTTTTGGTGAAGTCGCTAGAAGTTTCCAGTTGACGATCATCTTCGTGTTGAAACAGCGATAGCGTCCATTCGGTAAGCAGCGAAATATTTTTCTCTTCGGCCTGAGTAATAACACTATTTGTCATTGCTCGCATACACCTTGGCCGCTTGGTAACCTTTTCTCATATTGACAGAGTGACAAACAAGAGATTTTCGCTTGCTTTCTATGTTTTGGTTGGCAGCATCATTCATATGTTGAATATAACGTATTTTTTCTTCGATTTGTTTAATGTCGCCTTCTGGATTAGGTAGTGAAAAAAAGTCGTTTAATAGTTGTTGTCGTTTATCTGCGAGCTGTTCAACTTTTTCATAGTCCTCGTTTTCTATTTCATCTAATATTTGTTGACTAATTTCAACCGCTCTTGATAGATTTTTCATGTGTTTTGAGCCTGCAGTGCTTGTTCACGAATCCCTTTCCAACCTTCTTGAATTTTACCGAGCACTTCGAGTACTTCGTTTAACTTCTCCTCATTATTTTCGGCATTAGCGAGGACTAGGTGATGAGATGAAAAGTCATAAAGATCGAATAATGTTTTCGCAATTTCTCCGCCTTTTTCCATATTCAAGCTCGCTTGCAAGCCGCCAATAATAGAGATGGCCCAGCTGATATGCTCGCCTTTTTTATCAATTTGCTTAGTCGATAAAAAGTACTTTGCTTTATTGATTTTTTCAATAGCACTATCCAGTAGCATTTGAATCAACATATGCGGATCCGCGTTTTCTACACCGGTTACCGTATTGATTTTACTGTAGGCCATTACTCGAGACAAACTCATATAGATCACACCTTATTTCGATTGGTCTTTAGTCACTTTTCGACTTGCCGGAAGAAAAACCGGGTAAGTTAGCGAGTTGTTGTGTTAAAAAAGAGGCCGTACTGTTAAATTGGGCCACTATTGTATCCATTGCTGTAAATTCTTTGTTTAAGCGAGTTTCTAAAAGCTCTATGCGATAATCTAAAGCAATTCTTTCGTCAGCTATAGAACTGAGCTGATTGTTTAAGCTACTTTCACGTGACGTTATAGAACCAGTACTGTCGGTATATTCTTCAATTAAGGTGCTGAATAAGCTGCCAAAGCCATTGTCGCCAGTAAACAATTCATCGAACTGATCAAATTTTGTATCAAGAGCGGAATCTAATGTGGATGAATCCAGCTCAAGCGTTCCCGATTTCGTAGTACTAATTCCAATTGCAGAAAGACTGTTGAAGTCACCACTAACACCGCTGATTTCTCGGCTCAATAAGTTTCTAATTTGGGAAGTCACCTGACGCAAGGTATAGTCGCCTAACAACAGGCCTTGCTCATTTTCGTTTGCTTGGCCCAGTTGGTTTGCTATATCGATGAATTCATTGTAAGCATCGATAAAGTCATTGATTTTTGTTTTAACTGAGTTTTTGTCAAGACTGATTGTAAGCTCAGTGGTTTCCGAAGCCGTATTCGCTTTTACGGCCGTGATGGTGACTCCGTCAATTATGTCACTGAACGTATTGGTAGTTTTTGTTGCGGAAAATCCATCAATAATAATTGTAGCGCTGGTCGCTGCGCTATCCAGTGTTAAATTATCAGACAAGTCTGCTAATGATGCATCACCTGTATAGGTGACAACGAGATCGTTACTGGCGCCGGTTATTGAGGACTCCAGACTAAGTACACTTCCGGTATCAGGGCCAACAGTAACATTATTAAGCATATTAACGGTAACACCAAAATTATCGGTTTGCGCATTTATATTATCGACGATGTCTTGTAATGTGTCTGCTGCATCGACATTTACCGTAAAGTTATTGGTGCCCGCGGTAAATGTGAGTGTGCCTGCTCCAAATGTTGTCGTTGGGCCTCCAGTAAATACAATACTGCTTAACTCAGAACCTTTCGCAATGGAAGAAACTTCGATATCGTAGCTGGTCACTATCGCATCGGAAGTTGCGGTTGCAGTATAATAATCAGTGGACTCTTGCGTTACTTTTCGTTGATTGTAAATGCTGGTGTTATCGAGCGCTTTTGCTGCACTGTTTAATCCGCTTAAAGCACCTTTTAACGAGCCTAACCCGGACAGTGTCATTTGGATAAAGGCTTCCTGGCGATCCAGGCTAAGCTGTTTGGGTGCACGTTCGGCGTCTACCAAAGCCGTCACAATGGCGTTGATATCCAGCCCCGAACCTAAACCACCAAAAGATATTAAGCCCATAGTAAAACCTTTAAAATGTAAATCATTAACTTGCTCATGGTTTTATCGACCTTCCAATATCCGACTTTAGTAGAATCGTTAAGCGTTACGAGCGATGAACTTCAATTCGAAAACCCAAAAGTCATCGGTAATCGGTTGGATAGTCATAACTTTTCATAATTCTCAGACACTACTAAGCACTCACCTTGGCTTTTAACCAACGTGGATTCGTGCGAACACTTCCATTCGCTCTTAATTTTGGGCAATAAGCGTACCAGTAAACGATAAATGGGGAATGTCCTTATTCCCGCATCACCTGTCTACACTTCATTTTGAATGATCAGTCCTGAGCGGTCCGATTCCAGAGCCAAGTCATTCATTTCTTTCAACCGCTTTGAGATCACGAGGAGCTCTTCTGGCGGAATTTGACGAATCAATTCATCGGTTTCCTTATCGAAAACACTTACTACGGTTTTTCCTGACGATTCATCCACTTTAAAAGACAATCGACGCTGAATATTTTGTGAAATTTGGTTCAGCTCACGAACCTGTTCACTCATTTTCTGAATCGACTCTTTACTGCTAAAGCGATTGGTTAACTCATCGGGTTCAACTTTGTCAGTCTTTTCGCGCTGCACAGATTCAGCGGTGGACTTTCCCTCATTTTCCAATTGCGGCAAAGGCCTGCCACTTACCTTTGTAAGCGGTTGAAAGTTGCCTGATAGACTTTGAATAGCCATAACAGTTTACCTTTCAGTTCAAGCCGCAAGAGGAAGCAATAGCTTCCCCTCGCTATCGTTAAGCCATTTTGACAAAAGCAAGAATGTCATAACGATCCGCATTAGATTACTGAAGTAGCGACAAGACTGATTGACTGGCTGCATTAGCTTGCGCTAACACTGACAAACCGGCTTGTTGCAGTACTTGATTTTTCGCCAGTTCAGCAGTTTCTGCAGCGTAGTCAGCATCACGAATTCGCGAACGTGCGGCAGAGGCATTTTCACGAATACTGTCGAGGTTACTGATTGTACTTTGGAAACGATTTTGAACCGCACCCAGTCCCCCACGAATGGAGTCTATGGACTTAATGGCATTGTCGAGTACCGCTATTGCTTCTTGCGCACCAGCTTGTGATGACACATCCACATCAGCGACTTGACTTAAGCCACTACCGACCGCAGTTGTTACGTTAAAATAGTCCGTACCTGCACCGGCAGTGACTGTGTAGGAGCGGTCAGAATTGAATTGAAGCATGCCTACGGCATTGGCATCGTTAGCTCCGTCCATCGCTAACGCAGCACCTGCTGCAGCTTCTACTTCATCAGTCGCTGCGAATCCGCCATCGTAGTCCACCAGCGCAATATCGATTGTTGTCGCAGTGTTCTCGTGAGTCAGGTTTACAAGAGTAATGTCTTCTCCCGATTCATTCGTTAAAATGATATCGGATAAGTCATCAGACAGTGTGGCAAATACTCCGGTAGCCGCTGTCTCTTTATTAACGGCCTCAGCAAGTGCGGACAAATCCGTTGTGGTTACATCTGCAGAAACGGTTTTTGCTGTTGAGTTATCACTTATGATTCCAAAAGATACAACGCCATCGGCACTTAAACCGTCCAGTTTTACGTTGGTACGTGCACCTACGGATACACCTGTGTCATCAGTACGAGCATTGATTTGAGCTGCTAAGTTTTTAGCACTTGCATTCGCCGTACCTGTAATAACTTCTGAACCTAAAAAGCCAGTAACTGTATAAGCGACTGCAGCGAGCGAGTTCTGCGTAACGGCAGCACCTACAGTTACTTTTATGTTTGCACCTACAGTTTGAACGGTTCCACCGAAATCGGGGTTAGCACCATCACTGAAGTTGATTTGAAAAGACCCAATTTTTGTACCACGTGCATTCCCGGTTGCAACCGTAATTGTTTCATAGGATTGCGCACCCACTTGGAAAGACTGGGTACCAAAAGTACCGTCAAGAATTTTTTGGCTACCGAAAGTCGTGGTATCCGCAATTCGGTTCAGTTCCGATTGGAGTTGAGCAACCTCTGACTGTAATGCAGCGCGTTCAGAGGCGCCATTGGAACCATTGGACGATTGGATTGCCAAGTCGCGCATACGTTGTAAGATGTTGGTACTTTCTTGTAAGGCTCCTTCTGCGGTTTGCGCCAAAGAAATACCGTCGTTCGCATTTCGGGCGGCTACGGTTAAACCGTTAATTTGAGAAGACAGGCTGTTTGAAATTTGCAGCCCGGCCGCATCGTCTTTTGCACTGTTAATACGTAAACCCGACCCCAGTCGTTGGAAAGCAGTTTGCAATCCTAAATTGGTACGGCCGAGATTACGCTGCGCGTTTAACGACGCAACGTTCGTTTGAATAACATTACCCATGATAGATCTCCTAAACCTTCGACGTTTCAACTGAACGTTGAAATCTACAAAGTGTTTAATGAAAGAGCAGCTGAGAACTACTCGCCTTTTGAGGCTTGTTGCGACAGCAATGTAACCTCTGGTTGAAAAGCTGCTGAGAACAACTTTTCATGTTTTATTTCTGGTTTTCCAGACGTAAAACGGACAACAACAAGCGCTGAGAACACTCATTGTTCTTAGAAAGTATCGGCTTTAGGAAATTCGACTTTAGTCGGTGGTCAAAAAAATGAGAGCAAAGAAATTTAATCCTAATAAAATCAATAGGGTAGCTAAAAATAATTTGAGCCGTAACCGGTATTGAAGTTTCCGGAGCTTACCAAGGCAGCTCCGGAACCCTTGGCCTTTAATCCCGTACGGTAGAGGGGCTTTTATCGGCGTTCATGATTCTACCCTTGGAGAAGGGTTAATACAGATTGGCTTGCTGAGTTCGCCTGTGAAAGTACCGACAGTCCTGCTTGTTGTAATACCTGACTTTTAGCGAGGTTTGCGGTTTCTATTGCGTAATCGGTATCTCGAATACGCGATCGAGCCGCGGCAGCGTTTTCTTGAACATTACGTAAGTTACTGATTGTGCTTTGAAACCGATTTTGTACGGCACCGAGCTCCCCACGTATGCTATCGACCGACTTGAGAGCCTGATCAACCACGGCAATCGCGTTTTGTGCACCTATCGACGATGAAATGTCGATGCCCGCTACTTGTTCGAGTCCCGATCCAATGGTTACACCTGCACCAGCCGCATAGAGCGTGTTACCGGTTGCTTGCGAAATCGTATAAGAATTAGCGGAATTCAGTTGCAAAATTCCCACAGCGGTGACATCGCTTGCACCATTCATAACGGTACCTGCACCAACAGCGGCTTCGAGTTCATCGGTGGCAGCAAAACCGCCATCATAATCCACCAAAGCGACATCGATTGTTGAAGCGGTATTACTATGAGTGATGTTTTGCAAGGTGATGTCTTCACCTTTCTCGTTCGTCATAACTAACGATGCTTTGTCATCCGAAACCGCCGCATACACTCCGGTTTGTGCCGTTGTTCGATTAATGGCTTCCGCAAGCGGTGTTAAGTCATTGCTGGTGAGAATCGATGCGGATACGGAAATCGTGCTACTGTTATCGCTTAGAATTTCCATCGATACCGTACCCGCCGCTGAAAGGTTATCCAGCTTCACATTGGTACGCGCGGAAGCTTCAACCGCCGTATTATCGGTAATTGCGTTTATATTGCTGACCACATCTTTGATTGATTGGCCCGCCGTTACCGTTGCCGTTGCGCTCCCTAAAGAACCGGTAATGGTGAGTGTTTCGGCTAAGGTAGAGTTGGTTGCCGTCGTTGTAATAGCGACACCGGCCCCTATTTGAGCCACATTTCCCGCCGAAGCGGTTCCTGCATTGATTTGATGAGAGCCGATTGCGGTGCCTCGAGCATCTCCGGTATTGACTGTTATCGTTTCAAAAGCCTGGGCTCCAATTTGAAACGTTTGTGTTCCAAAAGTACCGTCGAGCACGACTCGGCTACCGAAACGGGTGGTTTCAGCAATTCGGTTGATTTCCGATTTGAGTTGAGCGACTTCCTGTTGTAACGCAACGCGTTCAGAGGAGCCATTGGAACCATTTGCGGCTTGAATGGACAAGTCTCGAATTCGTTGAAGAATGGTGGTGACCTCTTGCAGCGCGCCTTCTGCGACTTGTGCGAGAGAAATACCATCATTAGCGTTTCGGCTGGCAACGCCCAGACCGTTGATTTGTGCGGTAAGCCCGTTGGAAATTTGCAGTCCGGCAGCATCATCTTTGGCACTGTTGATACGAAAACCTGACGATAATCGCTGAAAAGTGATCCTAAGACTCTCGTTAACAGACGTTAAATTTCGTTGAGCATTTAATGAAGAAACATTGGTTTGTAGTACGTTTCCCATTTTAATCTCCTATAAACCTTCGATGCAATTGGGTGATGAATCAATTGCGTACAAAGTGAATCTAAAGGGTTAAATTTTGGGAAAGAAACACTGAGAATATTTCTTTCGCATTGCTGTTAATGGCTGAGAACCTTAACAACGATGCGGAGGACTCTGAGAAAATCCGTCCGGCGGAGAGGGCCAGCTGAGAATAAGGGCCGCTCATGACAAGCTATCGGCCTAACAAAATCCAACTTTAATAAAAAAGATCAGTTTCGAGTAGCGAGTTACGAGTTTCGAGCTAAAAGTGCCGTAAAGCGGGTTTCAAAACTGCCCTTACTTAGCAAAATGAAGAAGAGTTCCTAATGTTTGAGCGCGTCGCAAACCGGCAATAACGATGTAAAAACCGGCAAAAAAGCGGCAATACTTTTCAGTCTTGTCGCTCCGAAAGAGTTAAAACGGCTTCGGAGTTCCTGTAAATAACGACCTCGAAGCCGCTGCACTCTTTCTAAGCTATAAATTTGCAAAGTGTTAAAATATCTATATAAAACAATAGGATATGTGATAAATAGCGTGAGCTGATATCCAGTTTGATGTTCGTTGGCACACTAGATGCTTTAGCAAGGTTGCCATGTAAGTTAAGTATTCTTGAATACCCATGATAGATCGCTTCAGTTTACAAGGCATTTGGGACACTGATTTTGTTGTTGCTGAGAACAATGCAAAATGGTTTCCCGAGAAGGTTGTATCCTTTTGTTTGCTGAGAACATTCGAAAGGAGAAATCCTTCTAAAAGAACTACACTTACTTGCTGAGAACAGGTAAGAAACAAGTTCTTTATGATCGTACGGTAAGGGGCTAGCAATAGCCCCTGTTTTTTTGAAGCGTTAAGTTTTAATCTATAAGCACTAAGCACTAAGCACTAAGCACTAAGCACTAAGCACTAAGCACTAAGCACTAATTGAAATGAAAAGTGAAGTTGATATGATCAATATGTTCGAAACATCGTTTTAGAACTTAGAACTTAGAACTTAGAACTTAGAACTTAGAACTTAGAACTTAGAGCTTCGAACTTAGAGCTTAACAAACAAATGGGGCTGGTGATGAGGCGTAGCAGTGAGTCTATCGTTTTGGAAACGGCAAGCAGCTATAACGAAGTCCCTTACGACATTTTAGTATTCGACTACACACAGCCGGAAAAATTGGCTGCTATTGCCGTATTATTGGGTCTCTCTCCGGTATCTTTAAAGCAGGCTAGAGTGCTCGAAATTGGTTGTGCGACTGGATCAAACTTAATTGGATTTGCAGCTAATCACCCAGAGGCTTATTGCCTTGGTGTTGATTTATCTGAGCAGCAAATCGCTATTGGTAAAAAACTGGTAAAAGATAGTGGCATTCAAAATATGGTTTTAAAAACAATGGATGCCAGAGAGTTAAAGGAAGATAAAAAGTTTGACTACATAATATGTCATGGTGTTTATTCCTGGGTGCCACCCGATGTACGTGACGAAATATTGCAAGTTGTAAAGCACAATTTGAGTGAGCATGGCGTTGCTTATATCAGCCACAATGTATATCCCGGTTGGCACAACTGGGATGTCGCCAGACAACTCATGTTGCGTGCTTCGCAAGGTATTGAAGAACCTAATGCGAAACTGAAACGTTCACTGGAAGTGTTAAAAGCATTTGCCAGTGGAGCCGCGGATTTTCCAGATCGACCCATTCGACAATTGTTAAATGAGCGCATGGTTCAAATTGAAAATTTGCCAGTGTTTTATGTGCATCACGAGTACCTTGAAACTTGCAACTATCCCAGTTACTTTCGTGACTTTGCCAAAAACATCAGTGAGTTTGAATTGCAATACCTCGGAGACTGTGACTTTTACTCGATGTTTCTTGACCAGTATGAAGAGAGCAATTCCGCGGTCAACTGGATTAAAAATAATGTAAAAAGCCGAATTGAAGAAGAGGAATATCTCGATTACCTCAATGGTCGAGTATTTCGGCGAACGTTGGTGACGCATGACAAGCATCCATTAGAGCTCAACATCGCAAGCGAAAAGCTGGGTGTTTTATGGTTTTCGTCAAAGTGTGTTTCTAAAAAAGGGTTGAACAACGAGGGTAATACTTATTTAAAAATCGATAATGAGAGTGTTCAATTTACGTTAGAAAATCCATTTGCGGCAAACGTTATGGATTATCTTGTTCAAAACTATCCACACCCGGTGGATGTTCCTTCGATACTATATACTGTTTATGCATCCAATAATATTGATGCTGATCAGCAGTCAAATGAAACGATTACTAATGACTTAAAGCAAGTGACGGACTTTTTGCTGCAGTTACTTCGAAAAGATTTAATTGATGTGAAGTTTGAACCGACTTTAGCAATTCGCTCTGTAAATGAACAGCCCGTTGCATATGTCTTTGCTCGCGAGCAGGTCAGGCTTGGAAAACTTACTGTTTCAAATTGCTACCAACACTATGTGTCATTAGAAAAGCCTGAAGCAGAATTATTAATGCTGCTTGATGGCACGGCTACTCTTGATGACATTGCCCGTGAGAGTGATACAACTGGTCAAGATCGACCGCAATTTGAAGCTCTTTTAAAGAGTTTGATTGATAAGGCGTTGATTGTAAATTAAGGGAACATTTTATACTCGCCACTTTAGCCCCAGCGAAGTGATGCATGCCAATCCGAATCTTCTTATCAATAATAATGGATTAAAATCAGAATCTGAGCTGAATTTTAATCATCTTCGTTAGCGTCTGAATGTTACAAATAGTCTGCGTATATTCGACATGAACTTTAAAAAAAGCGCATTCATGAGATTGAATGCGCTTTAATAATATGTTGTTTTGTCGAGTTATCCTTTAAAGATAAATTTTAAATTAAATCCTAGTATTAATTGATTGTATTTTGCACTTCCCCCAATGGTGATAATGTGGTCCACCTGAAATACAGCTCAGTAGTATTGCCAGCCAGGTCTGATGCAATAAGTTTAAATTCATGATTACCAAGAGAAAGGCTGGAAAAAACTTGAGGAGTGGAACATGGTTCTGGTGTAGAGTTATCTAAAATGCATTGAAAGCTCACTTCACTTGCAGTATCGCTGGCTTCAAAGTAAAAGCTAATTGTTTCAGATAATGATAATCCATCGTTATCTACTTTCATGCCAAGGCCATCAATTACATCGGTGAGAGTAACGGTTGGTGGTGCTGTATCTTGTACAGTAATCGTAAACTCATCGCTTCCAACATTGCCTGCAGCATCTTCAGCTGTACAAATGACTGTGGTAACACCGAGTGGAAATTGTGACCCTGAAGTAGGTGAGCAACTTGGACCTTTTGTAACTTCAATATTATCTTCGGCTGTTGCGTTTCGATAGTTAACGATTGCACCATCTTCACTAGTCGCTTCAACAACAACATCATTAGGCGCATAAACGGTAGGTGGTATTTTGTCTGAACTGATGTCTGGGACAAATGTTGCCGCTCCCCAACACTCAAGTTTGCCATTAACAAGTGCGCAAGAAGAAACGCGGTTTACTGCAATTGCCTGAACATTTGTAAACGGCATGAACTGAGCCTGTCCGAAATCAACTCCATTATTATAAAATGTACAATGTACGCCATTATTGCCGGCTGCACATGTTGTAGTCGTTCCTGAATGGAGCAAATAAGGAGATTGAACGTTTGAAGGTACATTACCCGTTATTGAATGAGGGCCCCAGCATACAAGACCACTGTCATCGAGTGCGCATGCACTGTTGCCACCCGTTAATACTGCTATTTCTTTAGGATTAGATAAAGTAGGTACGTTTGTAAAGCTAGATTCATCAAAGCTTGGATAATGCCAACATTCAATTTCAGTATTATTTATAGCGCAGTAGTCATTGCTGTTATTTGAGTCAAACTTTCGAAAATTCCCCCAGTAATTGAAATAGGAGTTACCGGTATTTGATCTAAAACATTTCACTGCAAATTCATCTAGAATGCATGGGCCGTAAGTTCCATTTACCATGTCCCTTATTTGAGAAAAATTATTATTCGGTGTAGTGATTCCCCAACAAGAAATTTCATTATTTTTGTTTGCGCAAAAGTTTCCTCTACCGATTGATGCAGAATCAATGCTTTCGACACTTGGAATGTTCTCAGCGTTCATACCCCAGCATACTGGTATGTGCTTTTCATCTAATAGACAGTAGAGAGAGTCTGTCCCAAATAAATCTACTGCGTTTTCAATATTCGGTTCTTCACCCACAAGAGGCCCCGATAAATAATCTAACCTTGTCCAACAATGCAAGCCGTCATCGTCTAAAGCGCAATATCCGAATTGTGTTCTAGACAAATCAGTTGGATTCTTCAGCTGCAAACTAAACTCTGGGTCATATCCTTGCCCGATGCAGAATACAGTATCACTTTCTATTACACAGCCATTTGTTCTAGTAACAGCAATTTCAGATGCATCAGAATATACTGCTAATAAGTGGTTTTTAACTTGAGCAGATACGTCTCCCCAACACCTTATTCCTGTATCTGTTAATGCACACATTAAGTCATCGAATGAATTAAAAAGTTTTGTGGGGTTTATTAGATCTGAAGGTACACTTGATACGTGGTCGCCTCCATTAATCCAATTCCAACATCGAACTTTGCCGCCTGCTATTGCACAGGCTCCATACCGATTCACAGCAATATCGTTCAATGCACTGCCTAGATAAGGGGGGATTTTTCCGTTAGATCGAACGCCCCAACAAACAGCTCGAAGTCCTCCTGTAACGATCGCACATCCGTCTGCTCCATAAACACTTATTTTTAGAATATTCGATATAGATGGATTGTCGAGTTCGTTTTGATTGTGACCCCAACACCGTACTTGTCCGCTAGCAAGCAAGGCGCATGCGTTGCCTAAATGCGAGGTTACCTGAATAGGATTGTTAAGTACTGGAACATTTCGAATTTCTGGTCGCCCCCAGCACTGTACTCCTTTGGTGTCCAGAACACAGAGACCATCATGTCCGGATAGTTGCGTCGCTCCATAAAGTTCGGTATGGCTCATTGGCATGGGCGCTGCAAAACCGCTTTTAGTAAAACTGCAAAAGATAATTAAAAAGAAAATGAAGCCTGACAGGTGGATACGGCTCAATGGCATACCTTCTCCTACAACTTATTAAACATAAACACAAATGACCACAAAATTTGAAGCCAAAAAAATACCCACCCAGGTAATTGGATGGGTAATGGATTACGTATCGGCATTGTTCTAAATTTCTTTAAAGAAAAATTGATGTATGAGATAGTCGATAAATTGACAGACCTCGAAACTCCATCTATTTATTAACATAGCTTATTAATTTATATGACAATTTAGCAGCTTTTTGATCGCTGCTTGCTATTTAATACTGGGGTTGATGTGTTTTCTGAATTAAAAACACTGGTGATAGACGATGACGTTGAACGTCGTCGGGATCTCAGCGTGATCTTAAATTTTGTGGGGGAAGATTGTATTGAAGCTGACTCTGTTAGTTGGCAGCAATACTTAAAAGAGCCACATGAATATTTGGCTATTGCGATCGGAGAACATCACCAATACGAAAAAGTCTCGGATTTGATTTCTGAGATTCAGAGCTTCTCAAGTTACCTGCCCATTTTGATGATCGGTGATGTTGCATACTCGGGTAACTTAAGCGATGACCTTGCGTATCAAATCGTCGGTCGAATTGATACGCCTCCCAAATACAATGAGTTACTCGAAGTTTTGCATGCTTGTCAGGAGTGTCATGGAAATCGCCATGTGATTCAGGAAGGGCAAAAGCCGTTGGAGCTGTTTCGAAGTTTGGTCGGAGCGAGTCAAGCGGTTCAAAATGTTAGAAAATTAATTGAGCAGGTCGCACCCAGCGATGCAAATGTCTTAATTCTTGGTGAGTCTGGCACTGGTAAAGAAGTCGCTGCACGAAATATTCATTTCTTATCCGCTCGCTCTGAAAAACCTTTTGTGCCCGTAAACTGTGGTGCAATTCCCGGAGAACTTTTAGAAAGTGAATTGTTTGGACACGAAAAAGGCGCTTTTACAGGCGCATTGTCTTCTCGTCAGGGGCGTTTTGAGTTAGCGCAGGGCGGCACATTATTTCTTGATGAAATAGGGGATATGCCCCTTGCGATGCAGGTGAAAATTTTACGGGTACTGCAAGAAAAATGTTTTGAGCGCGTTGGAAGTAATAAAACGATCGAAGCAGACGTTCGAATTATTGCCGCTACTCATCGAGATTTAGAACAAGAAGTTGAAAAAGGGACCTTTCGTGAAGATCTCTATTATCGACTGAATGTATTTCCAATTGAAATGCCGGCGTTGCGAGATCGCGGAGACGATGTTCCGTTATTGATCAATGAATTGACAACGCGTTTGGAAAAGCATGGTCGAGATTCGGTTCGATTTAGTGCAAACGCTATGGCTTCACTCATGCGTCACAGCTGGCCGGGTAATGTACGTGAACTCGCAAATTTAGTCGAACGTATGTGCATATTGTACCCTTATGGCGTAGTGGATATTAATGAGTTGCCGAGAAAATACCAATACCTCGAAGGGCTTGCTCCTTTTGAGTCGCCTGCACTTAAAGAAAAAATCATAGCGCAAGATCCCCCAAGCCCTCCCGTATCGGAGCCGCAAGAACCTGCTTTGGATGCATTAGGGGAGATACCGGAAAATGGATTAAACCTGAAGGAATTTATGGCGAAGCTGGAAGTTGACTATATCAATAAAGCTTTGCAAGAAAGTGACTGGGTCGTTGCCAAGGCTGCAGAACGTCTTGGCATGAGACGAACCACTCTCGTTGAAAAAATGAAAAAATACGAAATTAATCGATCGGACTCTGTTTCGAGCAGTGAATGACAAGCTCCGAAAAATAACCCTCGTTTCATTTGGGTGATTGCATTAAAACCATTAGCCTTTCGCAACTCGCAACTCGCAACTCGCAACTCGCAACTCGCAATTAATTTTTTATCGCCAGAATTTTGACTTATGCAAAGGAATGCCGTAAGCGATATATATAACTTACTGAAAATTAAAGAATAATCGACATAGGCATATTTATTGCTCCCTCAGAATCCAGGTAAAGCCCTTTGGGTAAAAGTATCGAGGAGAGTGAATTCGATGTCTGTTTCAGCTTCGACGGTTTCAAAAAAATCTTCTTCAAATACCGGTTTTCAAACGGATAACGTCGGTAGTCAACTGCCAGACATGAACTCATTGAATGTTGAGCACTTGCAAGCCGCATTCGCTCAATTCAATCGCCTTTCGGAAAACTTTGTTCATTCGTATCAAAACCTGGAAGACCAAGTCGAAAATTTGGCCGAACAACTGGCCCAGGAAGTTAAAAACAAACAGCAACAGCTACAAGAAAGAGAACGAGTCGCTTCGCGTTTACAAAGCCTTTTGGCGATTTTACCAGCTGGAGTTATCGTTTTAGATGCAACTGGATTGGTACAGGATTGCAATGCCGTTGCGGTGGATTTGCTCGGGCGACCCTTGTTAGGCGAACGCTGGGTTTCAATAATCAATCGCTGTTTTGCTCCTAGATTGGATGATGGGCATGAGATTTCGTTAAAAGATGGTAGGCGAGTGCATATTGTTACTCGCTCACTCGATTATGAGCCTGGGCAGTTAATTGTCATTACTGATTTAACTCAAACACGAAAGTTGCAGGATAAGGTTAATCAGGATAAGCGGCTGACCAGTATGGGGAAAATGATGGCGTCGTTGGCACATCAGATCCGTACACCATTGTCTTCAGCGTTACTTTATGCGGATGGCATTGCAAGTGTGCAGCTCGATGAAAAGAAACGCTATAAATTTACACAGCGTTTGATCGATTGCTTATCTCACTTGGATCGACATATTAATGATATGTTGCAGTTTGCTAAAACCGGAGGGCTACAAAAAAGCTCAATGCTTTTAACTGAACTTTCGCAGCAAATATGTCAATACATGGCGTCGCAATATCCACAAGTCACTTTTCATGAAACATCTTTGCCAAAGGCAGAAGTCAATATTAATTGTGACGCATTTTTAAGTGCTCTTCGAAACCTTGTTGAAAATGCGGAAGATGCGATCGCACATCGGACCGATGGGCAGGTCGATATAATTTTTGAAGTGATCAACGCGGTATTAACCATAACCGTTAAAGATAATGGTGTCGGTATGTCGGAGTCGCTGCAACAACGCATACTCGAGCCATTTTATACCAGTAAATCTGGAGGTACTGGGCTCGGACTATCCGTCGTGCATGGGGTAATAAAAGCGCATCAGGGGGAAATAGAAATAGAATCACAGTCAGGTATGGGAACTACCATTCAACTTTTCTTACCGGTAACTTTAGAGTCTGAGGAAGTCGTTTATGAATAGCACGCGTGTATTGGTCGTTGAAGACGATGCATTACTAAGAGAAGCGCTAACCGATACGTTGGATATTGCCGGTTTTCATGTGGTTGAAGCTGAAGATGTCGATTCGGCAATGGTCCATTGGTCGGCAAAATCACCGGACGTTATTGTTAGCGATGTGAACTTAGGTGAGCGAAATGGCCAGGAATTATTGCGCTTTGTTCGTAAAACCGATTTGAGTACACCGTTTATTTTTATGACGGCGTACGGCACCATTGATATGGCAGTCGCTGCAATGCAAGACGGTGCAAATGAATTCATTCAAAAACCTTTTAAGCCACAAGCGTTGCTCGAAGTATTGCAGCGTTATGTTAACGACGATTCGTTACCGTCGATACCGGTTGTGGAAGATGAGAAAAGCCGGCAGCTATATAAACTGGCAGAACGTATTGCATTGACTGAATCAACGGTTTTATTGAATGGACCTAGTGGCAGTGGTAAGGAAGTCATGGCAAGATTTATTCATCAAAAGTCCAATCGCAAAGATCAACCTTTTATTGCAATTAACTGTGCTGCAATTCCAGAGAATATGTTAGAGGCCACTTTGTTTGGTTATGAAAAAGGAGCGTTTACGGGTGCCTATCAATCGTGTCCGGGTAAATTTGAACAAGCGCAACAAGGCACATTGCTATTGGATGAAGTTTCAGAAATGGATTTGGCTTTACAAGCTAAATTACTACGGGTGCTACAAGAAAAAGAAGTCGAACGTCTTGGAAGTAGGAAAACAGTACAGCTAAACGTTCGAGTGATTGCCACGACCAATCGTGATCTACGACAGGAGGTGAGCGAAAAGCGTTTTCGGGAAGATCTATACTTTCGATTAAATGTATTTCCTCTCAGCTGTTTGCCATTGTCTGAACGACCGAAAGACATTATTCCACTGTCGCACCATTTATTAAAAAAATACGCGCGCCAAAATGGTTTGCCTCCGCCTGAAATGAGTGTTGGCGCTAGAACAAAAATGCTGAGCTATCATTGGCCTGGTAATGTTCGGGAGCTGGATAATGTGGTGCAACGTTGTTTAATACTTTGCTCGGGTGAAACCATAGAGGCAGAGCACTTAATGTTTGAAAGTCAAATTGAATCATTCGAAACAGACGAAAGTGTAAACGACGATAAAGTCTCTGCGTTGGGAGCGGGCGTTCGCCAACACGAATATCAAATTATAATAGAAGCTTTAAAGCAATTTAACGGTAAGAAAAAACGGGTCGCTGAAGAGCTCGGTATCAGTCCTAGGACGCTCCGGTATAAATTGGCGAAGATGCGTGAGCTCGGTTACGAAATGCCAGCGTGATTGATTAGGAGTGGAAACCATTATGACACAAATTACACCTGACCAAATTTTAGCGCAAATGCGTCGACTTACCGAAGCGGCGCAAAGTCAAAATACACCAGCACTAACCCCTTCTAAAAATACCGACTTTACTCATGCATTGACCAATGCTTTACAAGCGGTTAATCAACATCAAATGAATGCTGCCGAAGCAGCAAACAGCATTGAGCGAGGTGATGGTGGTGTTAGCCTAGTAAAAGCGGTTATCGCTTCGCAAAAAGCCAGTGTCGCTTTTGATGCAGCGGTTCAGGTTCGAAACCGTGTGGTGAGCGCCTATCAAGATATTATGAATATGCCGATATAACTAATACATGCGACAATCCTAAATTTACAGGAGAGTAAATAAGTGGCAGAAGCAGCGTCAACCGAAATAGCTAAAGTGGATGCATCGCCCACATTTTTACCGGGTATGACTAATCTTGGCGTTTTTAAACAGCTCGGGCTGATGATTGGTATCGCCGCCAGTGTTGCACTGGGCGTATTCATTGTTTTATGGGGTAGTGAGCCGGATATGCGGCCTATTGGTCCTTTGGATCCGGCGACATCTTTGGATGTGGTGACTTATCTTGATCAAAACAATATAAGTTATCGACTAGATGGACAAGGATTAATCATGGTCCCACAAAAAAGTTATCAAAGGATTAAAATGGAACTCGCAGGTCAAGGAGTCGTTTTAGATACACAAGCGGATCCTTTTCTCACCAAGGAGACGGGGTTCGGCGTTTCACAACGATTGGAAAAAGCTCGTTTACAACGCAGCCAGGAGTTACAACTGGCAAAAACGATCAGTGATTTTAGTGGTGTTCGTGCTGCAAAAGTGCATTTAGCCATTCCAAAGGAAACGGCATTTCTCAAACATAAACGAAAACCCAGTGCTTCTGTGTTATTAAATCTTTACGGCACACGACAACTCGATGCGGAGCAAGTAAGAGCGATCGTCGATTTGGTTACTGGGAGTGTTCCTAACCTAGAAGCGAATCGAGTAACGGTGACCGATCAGCTTGGTCGTTTATTGCATTCAGGCAGTCAAAGTGAACAAGAACGAGAGTCCAATCGAGAAATGAAATTAATCCGTGAGCAACAAATGGATTATCGCGACAAAATAGAGCAAATTTTACTTCCTATTGTAGGTGAAGGAAATTATACCGTGCAGGTTAACGTAGAAATGGATTTCACAAAAACCGAACAAACACAACAATTGTTTAACCCTGAGTTGCCCGCAGTTCGTAGTGAAAGAACATTGGAAGATGAGTCTGCGTTAGGAAAGTCAAGAGGCGTGCCAGGAGCATTGAGCAATCAACCTCCGGCCGCTGCGACGATACCGCAAGATCTAACCCAGCAAACAACAAACTCTTCAGAACAAACAGGACCAAAAAACCGTCGTGTAGAAGCGGAAAGGAATTATGATTTGGATACCACAATCAGTCATATTCGGCAGCAAGTAGGGGTTATTCAAAAGGTTAGTGTTTCGGTTGGCTTGGATTATATCGCGGATCCTCAAGATGCGACCATTATGATACCCAGAACGGATGAACAAATTGCTAATATCACCCGACTAATTCGAGGGGCCATTGGCTATAATGCTAATAGAGGCGATCAGGTAGAAATTGAAAGTTTTCAATTTGTACGGCCCGAACAATTACCACCACCTGGGCCTTTACCCTTTTATGAACAACCCTTATTTAAGGCGTTGTGGAAACCCGTCACTGCCTTGTTACTCGGGTTACTGTTAATTTTTGGTTTACTTAAACCACTTTTGAATAAGTTAACACGACAACCGGAGGTTACTTATGCAACACCGGGTGACGAAGAACTTGGGTTGGGTGGATTAGAAGAAGGGCTTGGGTTGGAAAGTGAAGCACCTCTTGAACTTCCGGGTCCAAAACTTTCCAGCTCACCAAAAAGTGAAACCGCAAAAAATGTAGCCGGAGCGGATCCAACCATGGTTGCACAGTTAGTTAAAAACTGGGTAGAAGAAGATGAGTGAGCAAGAACAAGTACCTGCTGAAGTTAAAAAAGCGAAAGAAAAAATTAAGTATTCCGGTACCGAGAAAGCGGCGGTACTGTTGCTTTCATTGGGTGAAGAAAACGCGGCGCAAGTTCTTAAACATATGGGGCCAAAGGAAGTACAAAAAATTGGCCTTGCCATGGCATCGCTCAGAAACGTAGAAAAAGAATCCGTAGAAGGTGTGCTCGATGAGTTTCTTGAAAAAGTAGAAGACCAAACAGGTATTGGTATAGGAACAGAAGACTATATTCGAAACACTTTAAAGTCTGCTTTGGGAGATGATAAAGCAGACGCATTGATCGATCGCATTCTGTTAGGCGCGAACACAAAGGGCCTGGATACTTTAAAGTGGATGGATCCTAGGGCCGTTGCCGATATTATTCGATATGAACACCCACAAATACAATCGATTGTTTTGTCTTATTTGGATCCCGATCAGAGCGCGGAAATTCTTGGACTGTTTCCTGAAAAAGTTCGGCTTGATCTTGCGCTTAGAATTTCTGCACTAGAGTCGATACAGCCTTCGGCGTTGCAGGAGCTCAATACCATAATGGAGAAACAGTTTTCGGGCAGCACATCTTCTAAAGCAGCGCAAATTGGTGGTATTAAGAAAGTGGCTGATATTATGAACTTTCTCGATACTAATATTGAAAGTTTGCTGATCGAGAATATCAAAGAGGTCGATGAAGACCTAGGACAACAGATCCAGGATCTGATGTTTGTATTTGATAATTTGTCCGAAGTCGATGATCGTGGCATTCAATCGTTGTTGCGTGAAATTTCGACTGACACACTGGTGTTAGCGCTTAAAGGCGCGGATGAAGCCATTAAGGAAAAAGTGTTTAATAATATGTCGAAGCGCGCAGCTGAATTGATGCGTGATGATCTTGAAGCCATGGGACCGGTAAAAGTGAGTGAAGTTGAAAATGCGCAAAAAGAAATTTTAACGGTTGCTCGACGTATGGCTGATGCTGGTGAAATTGTTCTCGGTGGAGTCGGTGAGGAGTTGATTTAGGTGACGCACAGTGAGTAACGCAAAACTGGACTTATCGGTCGACCGATTGGATAAATGGGAACTGCCTTCTTTTGATGACGGTTCGCATAAACCTTCCAATGCACGGGAAGAGGAGGTTGCCTCATTACCTACAGCAGAGGAAATATCGGCCATTAGGGAAGAAGCTTATGCCGAAGGAAAAAAGGAGGGTTACGAGGCTGGGCTGCAACAAGCGCAACAAGAGTATCAAAAGTTATGTAAAGCGTTTGATGCGTTGATGCAACAGATTGAACAGCCGTTGCAAAAAGAAAATGAAGAAGTTGCTATTGAGCTTGCGCAATTGTCGATAATGGTCACCCGACAAATTATTCGGCGAGAATTGCATCATAATCCTGAGCAAGTAATTGCCGTGGTACGAGAGGCCATTAAATTATTACCGGCTTCTCGGCGCAAAGTGATGTTGCAATTGCATCCGGACGATGCCAGTTTAATTCGTAAAGTCTTTTCAGTTGAAACAAAGCAGCCTTCCAGCTGGATGATTGCCGACGATCCTTCTATTTCTCGGGGGGGCTGTATGGTAACAACGGATACGTCGAAAGTAGACGCTACCATTGAAAAGCGTTTGTCGGATATCTTTAACCATGTGTTTGGCGACCAGCGAATGACCTTGCCCGAGTCTGAAAATGAGTAAACTTTTCAGTCAACAGTTTCGACTTTATCAGCAACGACTGCAAGCGGCACCGGGATTACAAGTTTCCGGTAAGTTGACACGGATGGTTGGTATGACGTTGGAAGCGGTGGGTTGCCAAGTCAATGTTGGCGAACGGTGTTTGATTACGACACAGTTGGGTAATCAAGAGCCGGCCGAAGTGGTCGGGTTTTCGGACGATAAAATCTATTTAATGCCTACTGGTGATATTCAAGGTTTAGGTCCTGGGGCTAGTGTGATCCCAACCGGAGCTAGCGCAAATGTGAAAGTAGGCGATGAATTATTAGGTCGGGTGCTCGATGGTTACGGTCAACCCATTGACTCAATGGGCGACTTGCATGCGGTTGCTCAGTATCCATTGCAAGGTAAACCCATCAACCCATTGTTGCGTCATCCGATCAACGAACCTCTCGATGTGGGTGTTGCCGCAATTAATGCGTTATTAACGGTAGGGCGAGGCCAGCGCATGGGTTTATTTGCTGGTAGTGGTGTCGGTAAATCGGTTTTGCTGGGCATGATGACTCGCTTTACATCTGCGGATGTCATTGTCGTAGGTTTGATAGGTGAACGTGGTCGTGAGGTTCAAGAGTTTATTGAGCATATTTTAGGAGAAGAGGGGCGACAACGAGCGGTTGTGGTTGCGGTACCAGCGGATAACCCACCCTTGATGCGATTACAAGGTGCCATGGTTGCCACCAGTGTCGCTGAATATTTTCGTGATCAAGGAAAAAATGTTTTGTTATTGATGGATTCCCTGACGCGCTTCTGTCAGGCTCAGCGTGAGATCGCATTAGCGATTGGAGAACCTCCAGCGACCAAAGGATACCCGCCTTCCGTGTTTGCTCGTTTACCTCAATTAGTTGAGCGCGCTGGAAATGCACAAAAGGGAGAAGGTTCTATCACCGGTTTTTATACGGTATTGGTTGAAGGTGACGATCAACAGGATCCTATTGCTGACGCAGCGCGTGCCATTCTTGATGGGCACATTGTATTATCGCGTGAATTGGCCGATGCAGGTCATTATCCGGCCATTGATATTGAAGGTTCTATCAGTCGAGCCATTACTCAAATTGTTCCCGAAGAACAGCTGAGTGCAGTAAAGGAATTTAAGCGTATTTATTCTATTTATCAACGCAACCGCGATTTAATTAATATTGGCGCTTACGAAAAAGGAAGCGATAAAGACATTGACGAGGCGATTTCATTAAAGCCTATTATGACGGAATTTTTACAGCAGGGGATCAATGAGAGTAAAGGCTTACAGCAAAGTATAGGTGAGCTTTTTGAGTTGTTACAAACAGCTTCTGAAGACAACGTGCCCGGGATGTTAATGCCATGAAGTCACCATCACAACGTATCGAGCCTGTTAAGCAGGTCGCGCAGCAAAAAGAGAAAAGTGCAGCCGATGACTTAACCAAAGCGAATCAAAATTACGGGCAGGCTCAGTCACGATTAAATGAACTGGTGCAATATCGAACGGACTACTTGGCGGAGTTTCAATATCGTGCGAAAAAAGGCATCTCAGGCAGTCAGTTACAACATTTTAAAGCGTTCCTTAATCAACTGGATAAAGCTATTGAGCATCAACAGCAGCAAATAATACAGTTAAAACAACAAGTTTCACAAACACGACAAGCTTGGCAATCTACCAATCGTAGAACGCAAGCCGTTAGTCGATACCAAGAAAAAATGAAAAAGCGAGAGCAATACGACGTTTCACGTAAAGAAGCGCGGCAGCTGGAAGACGATATAAATAATCAACGACCAACCGTTAACGGAGTTAAGAACTCAATGTAAAGAGACGTGTTGTAGACAATGAAAATGCCATCAATTTTAGGCCCTAAGTTACCTGAGCCTTTACCAGGGTTTGAGAATGTCACTCGTTATTATGATCGACATAACCGTATGTTTGCCGCGAAAATCAAGCCTGGAGAATATTATGTAAGCTGTCAAAATGAGTTGATTGTCACTACGTTAGGAAGTTGTCTTTCCTTGTGTGTATATGACCGTAAACAACAACTGGGAGCAATGAATCATTTTCTGATGAGCTTTTCTAACGAGCCGTCTGCCAACCATCAAGCCGTTAACCTTTTGCAACCTATCGAACAGCTCGTTAAACCCTTAGTGGGAATTGGAGCAACACCTGAAGCATTGGAAATTAAATTATTTGGAGGGGCAATACTGGAGCCACATTGGCAAGAGCGTATTCATCAGGATATCGAGACTTTGCTGGATCACATCCATCAACTTAATTTAAAACTGATTGCACACGATATTGGTGGAGCCGCACCGCGTAAACTCTTTTTTGATGTGCATCAGGGCATGGTAAGGGTAAAAAAACTCAGGAAGTTACGAAATGACACCATCGCACGCCGAGAACGAAAATATCGGCAATCGCTCAATTGCGAGTAGCCTGGTGTATTTGTATAAAGGAAATTAGCCTAGAGATGCTTGCGTAATCAAGCCCTTATTCTATTATTAATCTCATGACGATGGGATATAAAACCTATTAATTTAAAACCTGATGGAGATAGAATAAATGGCTGTGACCAGCAATAACTCTGAGAGCGAACTAACGATAAAAGTAGCCGGTAAATTTGACTTCAGCTGCCATCAGGATTTTCGGTCATCTTATGAAGAGCTTGCTGATAAACCGGAAGCTTATGTGGTCGACCTGTCAGAAACGACTTATTTAGACTCTTCAGCATTGGGTATGTTATTGCTGCTTCGAGATTTTGCAGGCGGTGATTCAGCGAAAATTGTCATAAAAAATTGCAATAATGAAATTAAGCGAATTTTAACGATATCCAATTTTGAGCAACTTTTTGAGATAGAGTAGGGCCACATTCAATGGGCCTTAAATGTGAAAATATTAATCGCGGAAGATAATTTTACTGATCGATTGATCCTGAAAAAAATTGCTGAAAATCAGGGCCATAAAGTTTATGAAGCCGAAAATGGCATTGTCGCACTGGAACAATACCAACAACACTCACCTGATATCATATTGCTTGACGCATTAATGCCAGAATTGGACGGTTTTGCCGTAGCCGAACAGATTAAAGGAACCTATACCGAACGCTATATCCCAATTATTTTTATTACATCACTTACCGATACCGAGTCACTCGTTAAATGCATTGAGTCGGGAGGCGATGATTTTTTTACCAAACCGTTTAATCCGGTGATTTTAAAAGCGAAAATCAATGCGTTCAGCAGAGCCTTGGAGTTGTACACGACCGTTCTTGAGCAAAAACGAAAAATCGAATTTCATACCGAACACTTGTTGCAGGAGCAGCAAGTAGCCAAACGAATTTTTGATAACATCGCTCATAAAGGGGCATTGGGTGAGCCTTATATACGCTATTCGGTGTCACCTATGTCAGTTTTTAATGGTGATATTTTGTTGGCAGCAAAGCGCCCATTAGGTGGGTTAAATGTATTGTTAGGAGATTTTACTGGGCATGGTTTGGCCTCTTCAATAGGAGCCATGCCTGGTAGTGATATTTTTTTCGGTATGACAAAAAAAGGCTTCGAGCTCTATGAAATTGTACGCGAACTCAACGCTCGACTCTTTACCGTACTGCCAACGGGTTTTTTTTGTTGCGCGGTTGCCGCAGAAATCGACTTTGAAGAAAACAACATTAAGTTAATTAATGCAGGCATGCCCGATCTTTTTATCATAAATCGCAACAGTGGCGAAGTTGCTGATTATCCTTCGACACACCTTCCTTTGGGTATTGTTGATAATGATAAATTTGATGTGAAAATTGATGTACGACCCTTTAATGAGGGCGAGAGTTTGTTTGTGTACTCCGATGGAGTGATTGAAGCTGAAAACCCAGAAGGTGAGTTGTTTGGTCGCGACCGACTGCTAATCGCATTATGCGAAGGTGCGAGTGATGGAAGTGCTTTTGATAAAGTGAAAAAAGGCATTGAGTTGTTTTGTAAAAGTACTGAGCAAGCCGACGATATCACCTATGTAGAAATAAAAAATCACAAAGAATACGGTGTTAATGCAATACACGAAGTTGACGAGCTGCTTTCAACCGAAGGGCCGTGTGACTCTTCGTTTCAATTAAAACTAGGCCCTTATTCATTAAAAAATTTCAACCCGCTACCGATGTTGACCGAACATCTTATGTCAATTGGTAACTTACGGAGTTATCGAACGCAGGTGCTCACCATATTAACCGAGCTTTATTCCAATGCATTGGAGCACGGTGTTCTTGGATTGAGCTCGGAATTGAAAAAGTCAGCCGATGGCTTTGCGGAGTACTATCGTCAGCGAGAGCAAAAATTAAAGAAATTAGAAAAGGGATTTGTCAACATGGAGATTACTCACAAGATAGAGGCCGAAGGTGGCCAACTCGTGATTTGTTTTCAGGACAGTGGCTCAGGATTTGATTACCGAGATCTGCAAGTAAAAGCAAAAAAAGGGAAGTTAAGTGGGCGAGGTTATCCATTGATTTTTAAGTTGGCAGACTCGGTAGAATTTGAAAATTTCGGAGCTGATGTTAAGGTTATTTTTAACTGGAAAGCAAAAAAGCAGAATTAAAATGAGAGAAACGATTGAACAACTCAAAGAGTTATTAGGCAGTGATTTTCAAACACTGGTGCAAGCGTTTGAGACCGACACTCGCCAACATCTGTTAAACATCGAAACTTTGATTGATCAAAAGGACTATACGGCTGTCAGTCGAGAAGCTCACAGCATAAAAGGCGCGAGCAGTAACCTTGGGGCTGAGCAGTTAGCAACGCTTTGTAAAGACTTGGAGTTACAAGCCAAGTCAGGCGACCTTACCGATGCCAATTGTTTGCTGAGCAAGATTGATCGCGCATATCTCGAAACACTGGACGTTTTAAAGTCTGTTTAATTTAAATATTGGCATTGAATTTGCGTTTCAAAGGAATAAGTTAATCCAGCAAGGGCTAGAAAGTGTCGCATTTACTCTCGGTTTTTCTTACCGCTGCATCTTCAGATTCGGTATCAACAGCAACAAAAGCAACGCCGCAAAACCTCGATACAGAAACAGAAAGCTTTGGTAACCTATTGAGTTTTAAGTCGATTATCAACCAAAAGGAGGAGGAGCTTGCGTTTCAGGCACCTTTGGAGGAAAACATTGGGCTTAAATTAAATCTGTCCGTTTCTTGGTTTGAGATGAACAATAAAAATAACTTGAAACCACAGCAAGCCGGCAATAGTTTTCCGTTATTGAGTGCGGATACCGACCATAAGAAGGACGAGGGAAAAAACAGTCTACTGGGTTTAAAGCATGAACTAAGAACGTTAACTACTGACGATTTATCATTTGATCCTTTGAGTGCATCAGGTTCAGGCATCACTGAAGCATCCACATTGGTTTGGGACAACGATGCTTTACCGGAAAAGGACGGTCACCGTGAAGCCAACATTTTTACAGACATTAACGGTGTTCGGTTAATTTCAAAGGAGATTGAGTTCAAAAACAAGCAACTGGATGCTCATGGATTACTTCAAGCCAGTGGTGAGCCTGACAGTGTATTGACTCATACTGTTGGAAATGAGCGTTCGGTAAGTGATGGTTTTAAATTCAATGCTACGGATTTGGAATTGGCTACTAAAACAAGCGATGGCTTCTTGAAACTAAAGACTCAATCTGATCCGTCGTTGGACCTTAAGGCTGCGGAATTGAAAAACAGCCTCAACCCGATCGATTCTACATTCGACGAGAGCGAGCTGTTGGTAAAAAAGAAAGGCGCACTTAACAATGCCGAGTTTAACTCAGTTAAAATTGCGGACGATAAATTCAAGGTAAATACGTTAATTCAACAGGAAAAATATGGGCTCACAAAGAATGAAAAGCTCTCCATAACTGATCAGCTAACGAACGAATTACTTCAACTTGACAATAAGCAAAGTGCACCATTAAAAGCCTCTTTATCCGCATTGTTTGTCAACACCGAAAAACGAGCACAATTATTGAATCATCCGCGATACACGAGTTTGGCTACTCAACCGGTTACACAAACTTCAGATGCAAGTTCGAGCGTTGGTCAGCAATCGGAAATTGTGAGTACTCTCGGTCTGAATGAGTCTGCTTCCAGTAAAGAAGCGACGAGTGTGAGCGTCAGTACGCCCCTTGTGCTTTACGCTAAGGGGTGGCAAAAAGATTTTACACAAACCATCCGCTGGATGCAGAAAGGTGGTTTAGAACGGGCCGAAATTCAGTTAGACCCTCAAGAACTCGGTCCACTCACCATTAGGGTTTCCCATCATAATGGTGAAACTTCGATTACGGTACAGGCGAATCATGTGCAAACACGCGATTTATTCGAAGCCAATCAGGAGCGACTGCGTGATATGTTGGCTCAGCAAGGGATCCATTTATCGCAATTTGATGTGCAAAGTGAGCAACGAGAAACAAGTGGCGATACCGAGCAAACATCCGAAGTCGTCTTGCAAGAGGATGACGCCGCTGAGTCGAGCGTGACTGAAATTAAGATGGGTATCGATTTAAACCGGCTTGATTTGTTTGTGTAAATAAACTGTTCAGTTCTTAATAAAGTGAATGCTGCTAATAGACAGGACATTTTGCGGCCGTAAAGTGTGTGGAGGTTTTACTCGTTTTAAGATACGGCTATCATTTTTTTTGACTCTGCAAAAATGACAATGTTAACAACAAAAGTTTATACGTTCTTCTCTTTCTAATGCCACTCTTTGCTATTCATCAAACTTAACCAATTGCCTCTATACTTGTAGCGATAGGTAGTGGGTTTTAAAAGTGTCGGATTTTTGGCAACCAACCAATCACATTGTTATTAACGTTTTGATATTTGTGTGTCAAATATTTGTCTCGAACGGATTAATCTTTCTAACATACTGAAATACAGCGAAATATTTAACAAATAACTTAATGGCACCAAGATTGCTTTGTAAATATATGTACTATTTTCGGTAACTCGATGGGGTATTTTTCAATAGCGATCTGCCATGAATAAACAATCTCGAGGAGCTTTACATGGCTGAAGAACAAGAACTCGAACTCGATGTCGAGGGCGGTAAGAAAAGCAACAAGTTGTTGTTTATTATTATTGGCGTGGTGGCATTGCTGGCTGGCGTTGGTGGTGCAATTTTCTTTATGGGTGGCAGTGACGCTCCTAGTACAGGAGACACTGAAGGTGAGGTAAAAGAAAAGAAAGTACCTGCAATTTATGTGGGTGTGCCTGAAGCGATTATCGCTCCGGTAAAAGGGGAGTCAAGAAATCGCATGGTTCAAATAAAAATGAATTTTATGGTACGCGGCGTTATAGCGGAAGATTTGGTTAAAAAGCATATGCCTCGATTAAAAAATGATTTACTCACATTGGTAAGTGCCGCAGATGCTGATGTGATAATTAAACCTGAGGGTCGTACTCAATTGCAGGAGGATGCGCTTAAAGTTGTACAAGAGACAATGACCCAATTAGAAGGTGAGCCTTATGTGGAACGTGTACTCTTTGTCAGTTTTGTCATGCAATAATTTATCGAGCAATAATTCATTATGGTGACCGACCTTTTAAGTCAAGACGAAATCGATGCCTTATTGCACGGGGTAGACGATGGTGATATCGATGTCGAAGAGTCGGAAGCGGCTCCCGGCGAAGCGACGCCTTACGACTTCACATCGCAAGACCGTATTGTTCGCGGTCGCATGCCAACCTTGGAAATGATCAACGAACGCTTTGCTCGTCACATGCGCATCAGTTTGTTTAACCTGATGCGTCGAAGTGCTGATATTTCGATTAACGGAATTCAAATGATCAAGTTTGGCGAGTATGTTCACAGCTTATTTGTACCCACCAGTTTAAATATGGTACGCATTCGACCTTTGCGAGGCACAGCGCTATTTACCTTGGAGGCGAAACTGGTTTTTATTTTAGTGGATAATTTTTTTGGCGGTGATGGACGGTTTCACGCAAAAATAGAAGGCCGAGAATTTACGCCAACCGAAAGACGAATCATTCAAATTTTATTAGAGCAGTCGTTCATTGATTTAAAAGAGGCTTGGTCACCAGTAATGAAAGTGGATTTTGAATACATGGACTCCGAAGTTAATCCGGCATTGGCAACCATTGTAAGCCCATCCGAAGTGGTGGTAGTGTGCAGTTTTCATATTGAGCTTGACGGCGGAGGTGGGAACTTTCATGTCACTATGCCTTATTCAATGATTGAGCCAATCCGAGAAAAGCTTGACGCTGGTGTACAAAGTGATCGAGATGACGTTGACTCTCGATGGGTAGAAGCGTTACGGGAAGAAGTGATGAGTGCTGAAGTTGAGTTAACGTCAACGCTTTTGACCAAAGAAATTACATTGCGTGATGTCATGAAAATGAAGAAGGGTGACATTATACCAGTCGACATGCCAGAAAAAGTGGTGGTTGATGTGGGTGGTTTACCCACCTTTCGTGCACGTTATGGGCAATCGCGCGACAAAGTTGCTTTACAGATTTTGGAAGACATTCCCCGTGATCATATTACCCGAGGCCTGATTGAGGAAACTGAACATGAGTGAAGAAAATGATGTGAATCAGGATGAAATGGCCGAAGAGTGGGCGGCCGCTATGTCGGAACAAGACGAAACCGAATCGGAAACTGAAAAAGCGCCTTTGGATGACCTCAAAGACGAATCGAAAAGTCCGCAAGTGAGCAATGAAAATTTGGATGTTATTCTAGAAATACCGGTCACCTTGTCGATGGAAGTCGGGCGCACTAATATTGCTATTCGCAACTTGCTGCAACTGAATCAAGGGTCGGTTGTGGAGCTGGATCGACTTGCAGGTGAACCTTTGGACGTCTTGGTTAACGGTACTTTAATTGCGCATGGAGAAGTGGTTGTGGTCAACGAAAAGTATGGCATTCGGTTGACTGATGTGATGAGTCCTAGCGAACGCATCAAGAAACTTAAGTGATGAAAACGTTAGGCGTTTTTTCCTTATTGATTTTTTCTCCACCTATTTTGGCGGATAACAATGGCCAGCAGGCAATTCCTTCCGTTTCTAACTCTTTGGTTTCTGTTTTCGTTGCTCTTATTTTTATTATTTTAGTCATTCTTGTTTGCGCCTGGTTTCTTAAACGACTGGGTGGTGGTTTATTAAATCGCAATTCGGTCATTGAAATTAAAGCCAGTCAAATGTTGGGAGCGAAGGAGCGTTTAATAGTGATAAAGGTGGATGGCCGACATTTTTTGCTGGGTGTAACGCCAAATACGATTAATTGCATCGAGGAACTCAGCGAACATTGCATTCCTAACGAAACGGTGAGGGATGTTTCCTTTAAAGATGCGCTTTCTCATCAGTTAAAAAAGTCTTTCGGTAGAACGCATGAGTAGACAGGTTACTGTGCTTATCACTTTGATTGTCATTTTGCTTTTACCCAACATAACAGAAGCAACGCAAGGCGTTTTGCCAGCCATTAAAGTGACTACAGCGACCGATGGAAGTCAGGAATACTCTGTGACGTTACAGGTATTGATCCTGATGACAATGCTGACGTTTTTACCTGCCATTGTTATTATGATGACTAGCTTTATTCGAATTTCGGTTGTCTTTGCGATATTACGACAGGCGCTCGGTTTGCAACAAACGCCATCAAATCAAATTTTGGTAGGACTTACCCTTTTTTTAAGTTTTTTTATTATGGCGCCGGTAATCAGTGAAGTAAACGATACCGCTGTTCAACCCTATTTAAATGAGAGCTTGACTTCGGTGCAAGCTTTGGAAGTGGCGAAAGCACCGTTTCGAACGTTTATGTTGGAGCAGGTTCGAGAAAATGATTTGCAAATGTTTTCTGAATTAGCCGGATTGGCATTGGAGCCAGCTCAATATAAAGATGTGCCTTTTACGGTTTTGGTGCCCGCATTTATTACCAGTGAATTGAAAACAGCCTTTCAAATTGGCTTTTTAGTATTTATCCCTTTTTTAATTATTGACTTGGTTATCGCCAGTATTTTAATGGCGATGGGGATGATGATGTTGTCTCCAATGATTGTTTCGTTGCCATTTAAAATCATGTTGTTTGTTTTAATTGATGGTTGGACATTGATCGTGGGTACGCTGGCCAGCAGTTTTGGTTGATGACTCATACTATTCGTTTGCTTCTGGAAAACGCAGCTCTTTTTCCGGGTTACGGGTTAGACCAAAATAGACCTGTAAAATAATGCGATGACGACTAGTAAAAAGTGCAGCGCTCGCCCCGAAAGAGCGAAAGTGGCTTCGAGGATTTAAAGAGTATTAAAACTGAGGTGAATCATGACTCCAGAGATTGTTGTTGATGTATTCAGTCAGGCTTTCTGGATGGTTATTGTATTAACCGGAACCATCGTTTTACCTGGATTAATTGTTGGATTAATCATTGCTATTTTTCAAGCCGCTACGAGTATTAATGAACAAACATTAACATTTCTTCCAAGATTACTGATTACTTTGTTGGCACTCTCTTTATTAGGGCATTGGATAGTTGGAAGTTTGGTAGAGTTTACAACAACGCTTTATCACTCCATACCGGAACTCATTGGTTAATGCACATTGAATTTGCTGCCATCAATGATTGGCTCGCGCATTATATACTTCCGTTCGCTCGATTAAGTGGCCTGATCATGTCAATGGTCATCATTAGTTCACGCACCGTCACGCCACGTATTCGCTTGTTTCTCGCTTTGTCGGTAATCGTAGTTGCTATGCCCATTTTGCCTCCAATGCCAAAAATTGAATTGTTCAGCATTTCAGCTGTGATTCAAATTGCTATGCAAACATTTATCGGTGTAAGCATTGGTTTTGTCACGAGAGTTGTTTTTGAAACGTTTGTGGTTGCTGGTCAAACTATTGCTATGCAAACTGGCTTAGGCTTTGCATCTCTGATTGATCAGAACACGGGCGTCAGTGTTCCGGCGCTTGGACAAATGTTTGTAATGATAGTGACATTAATTTTTCTTTCTGTTGATGGGCATTTAAATTTGATTCAGATCGTTGTCATGAGTTTCGAAAGTTTACCCATAGTAGAATCGCAATTGTTTTTCGTGCGATTAGATCAACTTGTAAACTGGGCTGAACTCATGTTTACCACTGCTTTTATGATGGTGTTGTCTGCCATAGTTGGTTTATTGGTAATGAATTTAAGTCTTGGCGTGATGACGCGTTCATCACCACAGCTGAACATATTTGCGGTTGGTTTTCCCATCATGACGGTGGTAGGTTTAACCATCATTTGGTTTTTGTTGAAAAGTTTTCTGCCTTATTTTACCGAGCAAATTGAGCGTGGTAATCAGTTGGCTTGTCAATTGCTTTTTATGAGTTGCTAACAAGGTGTAGTGCATGGCCGAGCAAGACAGTGGTGAACGTTCCGAAAAGGCGACACCCCGTAAACAACAGCAAGCGCGAGAAAAAGGCCAAGTCGCTCGCTCGCGTGAGCTGACGACGGCTTTGGTATTAATTATCAGCCCTCTGACGTTAATGGCTGTTTCGGATGACGTTGCTTACAGTTTTTGGCAAATCGGAGATATCACGTTTTCGGTTGCTCGAAACCAATTGTTTAATGAGCGTTATATGCTCGAAGCGCTTGGAACCAGTGTGTTCTATATTTTTTCGGCTCTTGCTTTATTTTATATTGCTGTCTTTGTCATTTCTGCACTGTCTCCGGTATTACTCGGAGGACTCACCTTTTCAATGGCCTCTTTGGCACCCAAAGGCAGCCGTATGTCGTTAGCTTCGGGGTTTAAAAGAATGCTTGGAATTAACGCCGCGGTAGAACTCGGTAAGGCAATTGGCAAGTTTTTTTTAATTGCGCTGGTTGCTTATCTAGTGATCGATGCCAACTTCGAGCGATACATGCAACTCGGACAATCAACGCCGCAAAGTGAAGTGATCACTGCGATCGATATGTTGTTATCGGCTTTGCTATTGGTGTCGGCATCGCTGGTGATTATTGCTTTGATCGACGTACCTTATCAACTTTGGAATCATTCTCGACAAATGAAAATGACCAAGCAGGAGTTGAAAGACGAGTTTCGTGATACTGAAGGAAAGCCAGAAGTTAAAGGTCGCATTCGACAATTGCAACGCGAAATGTCGCATCGTCGAATGATGCAAGCGGTACCAGAAGCTGACGTGGTGGTTACCAATCCAGAGCATTACTCGGTCGCATTGAAATACGATCAACAAACCAGCAGTGCGCCCATTGTTATTGCTCGGGGTATTGATGAAATTGCATTGAACATTCGTAAAGTAGCGAAAGCGCATTCGATACCAATGATACAAGCGCCGCCTTTAGCCCGTGCTTTATACCACACAACAAAACTTGATCAGGAAATTCCTTCGGAACTTTATTTAGCCGTAGCCCAGGTACTTGCTTACGTATTACAAATGAATGAATACCGAAAAGGTCGTGCCGGTAAACCGAAACCGGTACGTCATTATCCGATACCAGATTCTATGAAATATTAACAAGTTGTATTTACAAGACTGATATTCAAGTATTAGTGAAAAGTAATCAGGAGTTTTTGTGGCAGAAATAGCGGGAAACCGATTTAAATCATTCACGCCCAGTGGTGCAGGTATACCCATCTTGGTATTGATGATTTTGGCGATGATGACATTGCCATTACCACCATTAATGCTCGATTTATTTTTCACTTTCAATATCACTCTGGCACTGGTTATTTTACTCGCGACGGTTTATACGCTGCGTCCACTTGAGTTTGCTGCGTTTCCAACAGTATTACTGATCACAACTTTATTAAGGCTGGCGTTAAATGTAGCGTCTACGCGCGTGGTGTTGCTCAACGGTCATACCGGACCGGGAGCGGCTGGTAGTGTGATTGAATCTTTCGGTTCGGTCGTTGTTGGTGGGAACTACACGGTTGGTCTGGTCGTGTTTGCTATTTTGGTTATCATAAATTTCGTTGTTGTGACTAAAGGCGCTGGCCGGATTTCAGAAGTCAGTGCAAGGTTTACATTAGATGCCATGCCGGGCAAGCAAATGGCAATTGATGCGGATCTGAATGCCGGGTTATTAACTCAAGAAGAAGCTCGTGATAGGCGTGCCGAAGTGTCGCAAGAAGCGGATTTTTATGGCGCAATGGATGGTGCATCAAAATTTGTACGCGGTGACGCGGTTGCCGGATTACTCATTCTGTTGATCAACATTGTTGGTGGTGTGGCGATTGGCATGGTACAGCATAACCTGGATTTTGCTACCGCTATGCAGTTTTATGTTCTATTAACGATAGGTGATGGTTTGGTTGCGCAAATTCCTGCGTTATTACTGTCAACCTCTGCTGCGATTATGGTGACGCGACAAAATACTGCAAACGATATGAGCAGTCAGGTAATGGGGTCGCTTTTTACTAAACCAAAAGCCTTGTATATTGCTGCTTCCATACTTGCTGTAATGGGTAGTATTCCTGGTATGCCTCATGTGGCATTTTTGTTTCTGGCATTTCTTGCCGGAGGGATAGCCTATTTAATCGACCGTCGAGCAAAAGAAAAAGTAAAAGAAGAAGAGGAAGCAGCGCGTATTGAAAAAGAGGTACCTTCAACAGAACCGAAACTGAAAGAGTTATC
Source organism: Pleionea sp. WD8-19 (assembly GCF_055326765.1). Lineage (NCBI taxonomy): Bacteria > Pseudomonadati > Pseudomonadota > Gammaproteobacteria > Oceanospirillales > Pleioneaceae > Pleionea > Pleionea sp. WD8-19. Next base: position 126,377 of record NZ_JBUZOU010000008.1, read on the forward strand.
GTGGGATGATGTTCCACCAGTCGATCCAATAGGACTTGAAGTTGGTTATCGATTGATTCCACTTGTTGATCAAACTCAAGATGGCAAACTCATGGGACGAGTAAAAGGGGTACGAAAAAAATTATCGCAAGAGCTGGGCTTTTTGGTGCCGCCGGTACATATTCGAGATAACCTGGATTTAGCGCCCAATGCTTATCGAATTACGTTAATGGGTGTTGCAGTTGGTGAAGCAGAAATTTATCCCGATCGAGAAATGGCGATCAATCCTGGACAGGTGTTTGGTGAAATTCAAGGGATTAAAACTCATGATCCTGCGTTTGGACTGGAAGCCGTTTGGATTGAAAGCGGGCAGAAAGAGCAGGCGCAATCGATGGGGTATACGGTAGTGGATGCCAGTACCGTAGTCGCTACTCATCTGAGTCAATTAATACAGTCTCATGGCAGTGAATTGCTCGGTCATGAAGAAGTCGAACATTTGTTGCAAAAGCTATCGAAAACCGCACCGAAACTGGTTGAAAACCTGGTGCCGGATGCCTTGTCTTTAGGTACGGTGGTTAAGGTGTTACAAAACCTGTTGTTAGAACAGGTTCCCATTAGAGACATGCGTACCATCGCCGAAACTTTGGCGGAGTACAGCTCGCGGAGTCAAGATCCCGCCGTTCTTACTGCGGCGGTTCGAATCGCACTTAACCGATTAATTATTCAGAATATCAATGGATTAGAGCCAGAACTTCCTGTCATTACGCTAGACCCAAATCTGGAACAGCTATTGCATCAGTCGTTACAAACCAGTGGTGACGAGAGCGTTAATATTGAACCGGGGCTTGCGGAAAAGTTACAGCAATCGCTCAAACAAGCGGCTGAAAATCAGGAGGCCGCAGGTAAACCAGCCATTTTATTAACCTCGCCAGGTTTGCGAAGCAGTTTGGCGCATTTTGCGCGATTTGGTATTCCGGGTTTGCATGTATTGAGTTTTCAAGAAATTCCCGATAACAAACAAGTGCGCGTTGTCGCTACGGTAGGACAGTAATGAAGTTCTGAAACAGGCAACCACAATGAAGATCAGACGGTTTATAGCAAAAGACATGCGCTCCGCATTGAAACAGGTTACGCAGGAGCTGGGGGCTGATGCCGCCATTTTATCGACCAACAAGGTGACTGGTGGTGTTGAACTGGTCGCTGCAACTGATTATGACGAAGCCTTATTACAAGCACGAGAGCAACTGGCGGTGCGACGAAACGTTAATGATAAAACGTCTCATAGCGATCGAAGTAATTCAACACAAGATTATCGACAAGACGCTCAAATAAAACGAAGCTCATCCTTTGTTCAGCATACCTCAGAACTGAATCACGCGCATCGACCACATAGCCAAACATTTTCTCAGCGGCAACAAAATATAACCGAAGCCAACCTCGAAGCTTTCCTGCAAAAAACACAAGCTTTGGCAGCTGGAATGGAAGAGAGTCGCACGGATCATTTCGATCTGTCTCAGGTTAATCAATCAAAAAAACAGGTAAAAGAGCAAACACTTGAGCTTGAAGACGAATCGGATGCGTCCTCAAAAGCCGGTTCATTTCCAAACATCGAATGGAGTCAGGAGCCAACACTGGTTGCTATGCGCGAGGAGTTAAATTTATTACGAGGATTATTGCAGGAGCAGGTTTCGAAACTGGCCTGGGATAAACAATCGCAACTGTCTCCTTTGGGGGCCGGTTTAAGACGAGAGTTGAGTCAATTGGGATTGAACAACGAATTAATTGAACCCGTCATAACAACGTGCGAGCAGGAAACGGATTACGAATGCGCTTGGCAAAAAGCATTGGCATTATTGTCGAAGCGTATTCAGGTAGGCGATAACGATATACTTGAAAACGGTGGTGTGGTTGCACTGGTGGGCCCTACAGGAGTCGGTAAAACGACAACCATTGCCAAGCTCGCTGCTCGACAGGTTTTAAAGCACGGCCGTGACAGTGTTGCGTTGGTCACCACTGATAATTTTCGCATAGCGGCTCATGAACAAATCCGAACGTTCGGCCGTATTTTACAAATTCCTGTTCGAGTGGTGGATGACGAAAAACAATTACGTGAAACATTGTTTCAGCTTTCCGATCGTCGTTTGATATTAATCGATACTGCGGGTATGAGCCAACGTGACGAACGTATGAGTCAACAAATGCAATGTCTCGCTAACGACAACATTACAATAAAACATTACCTGGTACTGTCCGCGACCGCGCAGCTGCGAGTGTTGCAGGATGCAATTCGACTGTTCAAGCCGTTTCACTTACAAGGCTGCTTGTTAACTAAGTTGGATGAAGCGGTCAGTTTGGGTGAAATTATATCGACTATAATAGAAAATGAATTGATGGTGCTTTACACCACCGATGGTCAGCGTGTGCCGGAAGATATTCGTGTTGCACGGGCGCACCATCTGGTTTCAAAAATGGTTTGGCTCGCCCGGCATCGTCATCAACAAGCGGAGCCACATAAAGCTACAGGAAGTTAATGATGTTTGGCCTATCCGGTAGCACTTCAACACGTCAGTGTAACGATCAGGCGGCAGGACTCAGATTAATGACATCGAGTAAACCCGTAAAAGTAATAGCCATTACTGGTGGAAAAGGTGGTGTTGGGAAAACGAATGTATCGGTAAACCTCGCCATTCACTTAAGCAGCTTGGGCAGGCGAGTTATGCTGCTCGATGCCGACCTTGGGTTGGCGAATGTGGATGTTATGCTTGGGCTCAAGGTAAATCGAAATATTAAACACGTTTTAAATGGTGAATGTGAATTAAGAGACATTGTGTTGCGTGGGCCATCCGGTATTCAGGTTATTCCCGCGTCTTCCGGTACTCAAAAAATGGCCGAGTTGAGCGCAGTAGAGCATGCTGGGATCATTCGTGCATTCAGCGACATCGGTCAAAATCTCGATTATCTATTAGTGGATACCGCCGCCGGAATTTCTGACAACGTCATTTCATTTACTCGAGCAGCGCAAGATATATTGGTTGTTGTATGCGATGAGCCGACATCGATTACAGATGCTTACGCGTTAATGAAGGTGTTAAATCGCGATCACCAGCTGGATCGCTTTCGAATTGTTGCTAATATGGTTCGAACACCGCAAGAAGGGCGCGAAATATTCAATAAGTTGAGTAAGGTGACCGACCGATTTCTGGATGTCATGTTGGATTACGTTGGCTCTGTACCTTTTGATGAAAATGTTAGGAAAGCGATCAAAAAACAAAAAGCCTTGATTGAGCTGTTTCCGCGATCACCGGCATCGGTCGCGCTTCGCTCGTTGGCAAAAAAGGTGGAAGATTGGCCGATTCCCATGAATGCCAGCGGACACATTGAGTTTTTTATGGAGCGGCTGGTGCATCAAGATGCCATGGTCTAATTTGAAAAGATAAAATGAAAAAATGAACCGTCAGCTGTAGGATTCACTCAGCAGCTTTTTCACCACGAAAATACAATCAGGTGGGTTAAGTGACAGGCATTGACACCTATAAAAAAATCGGTGCTAATCAACAGGACATTACCGAGCGTTATGCGCCTTTGGTGAAACGTATTGCCCATCATTTAATGTCTCGTCTCCCTTCGAGTGTGCAAGTAGAAGACTTAATGCAAGCTGGAATGATAGGCCTATTGGAAGCGGCCAATAATTTTGACGCGACCAAAGGCGCTAGCTTCGAAACGTTTGCCGGTATCCGAATTCGAGGGGCAATGATCGACGAAATTCGTCGTGGCGACTGGGTACCACGTTCGGTTCATCGAAATACACGGTTGATCGCCCAGAAAATTGCGGAAATTGAACAGAGTACCGGGCGTGATGCTCGTGACACCGAAGTTGCTGCTGCACTGGAAATAGAGTTGGAAGATTACCGCATTATGCTCATGGAGTCCGCTAACGGCCACATACTCGACTTTGAAGATTTAGGGTTGTCTGAAGATCATTTCAGTGAAGGTCTTTCTGCTTCATCTCAATCTGAAAATCCCTATGAAGGATTACAGTCAAGAGATTTTCGTGATTGTTTGGCTTCTGCGATAAGCAGCTTACCGGAGCGTGAACGTCTGGTTTTAGCACTTTACTATGATGAAGAACTGAACTTAAAGGAAATCGGCGAAGTTATGGGGGTCAGTGAATCGCGCATCAGCCAGATCAATAGCCAGGCAATGATAAGGTTACAAAGCCGATTAAGAGATTGGCGTAAATAGATAATTTTGACTAACTTTATCTTGGAGAGTAGTGGAGCTAAACAAGTCGAAAGCCGCTAAGTGAAAAGATGAGAGGGGAGGTCTTCCTTGGACAAAAATATGAAAATTCTCATAGTTGACGACTTTTCGACTATGAGGCGGATTGTAAAAAACCTGCTTCGTGACTTGGGGTTTACAAATACCCAAGAAGCGGATGACGGCCAGACTGCGTTGCCCATGTTACAAACTGGGGATTTCGACTTTCTCGTCACCGATTGGAACATGCCAGGAATGCAGGGCATCGATCTGTTAAAAAATGTTCGTGCTGATCCCAATTTAAAAGATCTTCCAGTGCTTATGGTTACCGCCGAAGCTAAGCGTGAACAAATTGTGGAAGCAGCTCAAGCAGGGGTTAACGGTTACATAGTTAAACCATTCACTGCGGGCACGCTTAAAGAGAAAATTGACAAAATTTTCGAGCGAATCGAAGGTAACTAGCGGAGCAGCTGATGGAGACTCATGACAAATTGATGGCCGATGTTACCTTGGAGAAAGCACGAAAACTGATTCAATGCTTGGAGAAAGGAGACTACGATAATGCAAGAGAGGCTATTGATGGTCTTTCACAAATACGAGAAGCGAGCCTGTTTGCAGAAGTGGGTAAATTAACGCGTCAATTACACGAAGCTTTGGCAAATTTTCAACTCGACAACAAAATCGCCGGGCTCGCGGCGCACGATATTCCCGATGCTAAAGAGCGTCTTAACTACGTAATCGAAACCACTGAAAACGCAGCCAATAAAACCATGGATTCGGTGGAAGCCTGCATTCCTATTTCGCAAAATATTCAAAACCTGGCAAACGAATTACACGATGATTGGGAGCGACTCTATCGGCGAGAGTTAAAGCCGGGTGAGTTTCGCAAATTGGCTGCTCGTGTTGAAGATTTCCTTAAAAAGGTTTCTGAAGATTCAGCAGAACTCAATACCAAACTGACCGATGTGATGGTTGCTCAAGATTATCAAGACTTAACCGGGCAAGTGATTCGCCGTGTTATTACGCTGGTACAAGAGGTAGAAGATAATCTGGTCGCACTGATTAAAATGTTTGGTAGTGCAGACGAATATCGTAAAGCTCAAGCTGAACCGACAAAAGTGGAAGGCGCCGAAGGTCCGATAATTGATAAAAACAGAGAAGACGTATTGACCAATCAGGACGATGTGGACGATCTTCTTTCCAGCTTGGGATTCTAGAGGAGTTGCCAATGGCAATTGATGCCGATGAAGAAATCTTACAGGATTTTTTAATCGAAGCCAGTGAAATACTGGAGACTTTGTCTGAGCAATTGGTGACGTTGGAAAACAACCCCGAAGACATGGATCTGCTTAATGCGATATTTCGTGGATTCCACACGGTAAAAGGTGGTGCCGGCTTTTTGAATTTAACGGCAATGGTCGAAGTGTGCCACGTAACTGAAAATATATTCGACATACTTCGAAACGGGGGGCGGGTTGCCGAACCAGAATTGATGGACGCAGTGTTACAGGCGTTGGATTACGTCAACTCCATGTTCGATGAAGTGAAAGCGGGTGATGAGCCTTCACCTGCACCGCAAAGTTTTTTGCAGCAGTTGGAGATTTTTGCCAAGCCCGATGATGGCAGTGCCGCCGCGCCACCTGCAGCAGAACCTGAACCTCAGGTAACGGAGCCGACGAGTGAGGCTGCGGGTGATGAAATTACGGATGATGAGTTTGAGGCGTTGCTCGATCAAATTCATGGTAAAGCTGGAGCCGAACAAGAGGCGCCAAAACAAACAGAAAATGAAGCTAAACCCGCACAGTCAGATACTTCAACTGCTGCTTCGAGCAACGACGAGATTACCGATGAAGAGTTCGAAGCTTTGCTCGACGAGTTGCACGGAAGTCCTGCCGCAAAACCGAAGGCCGTAGAACCTTCACCGTCCAAAAAAGCAGAACCTCCAGCAGAAGCCAAACCTGTACCGGCTGCAAATAAAGCCAGTGGTGATGGTGATACCATTTCTGACGACGAGTTTGAGGCTTTACTCGATCAAATTCACGGCACTGGTAAAGGCCCAGGTGCTGGCGAAGACGTATCGGGTGCGTCTGAGCCTTCAACGCCGTCGCCAAAAGAAACCCCAAAAGAAGCCCCAAAACCCGCAGCCGCTAAACCAGCACCTCCACCTAAACCCGAACCAAAAGCAGAGCCAGCTGCAGCAAAAGCCGCTGCCAAGTCCGGCCAAGCGCCGGCCGCCAAGTCAGGTATGGCAAGTGCGGAGTCCACCGTTCGAGTGGATACCGCACGACTCGACGACATTATGAATATGGTCGGTGAGCTGGTTCTGGCTCGTAATCGTTTAAAAATGTTGGGGCAAAACTATCAAGACGAAGATTTGAATAAGGCCGTTGCGACACTGGATGTGGTGACATCGGATTTACAGGGATCGGTAATGAAAACTCGGATGCAGCCGATCAAAAAAGTGTTTGGTCGGTTTCCGCGAGTGGTTCGTGATTTGGCTCGAAGCCTGAAAAAAGAAGTCACTTTGCAATTGGTTGGTGAAGAAACCGATCTCGATAAAAACCTGGTCGAAGCATTGGCCGACCCTTTAGTTCATTTGGTGCGAAATTCGGTAGACCATGGTGTTGAAAGCCCAGAAGATCGCGTAGCCGCCGGCAAGCCTCGAACTGGACGCATCGTGTTATCGGCAGCGCAAGAAGGTGATCACATTCTGTTATCAATAGAAGATGATGGTAAGGGGATGGATCCGGTTGCATTGCGCCGTAAAGCGGTTGAAAAAGGATTGATGGACTCCGATCAAGCCGATCGTCTGAGCGATACCGAATGTTTCAATCTGATATTTATGGCTGGATTTTCGACAAAAGAAGAAATTTCTGACGTCTCGGGCCGTGGTGTTGGTATGGATGTCGTAAAAACCAAAATCACGCAACTTAACGGCAGCCTAACCATCGACTCTCAATTAGGCAGAGGTACAAAAATTCTGATTAAAGTGCCTCTCACGTTAGCCATTTTACCGACATTAATGGTAACGGTTGGTAAACAAACGTTTGCCTTACCGCTGGCCAGTGTAAATGAAATTTTCCATCTGGATCTTACGCGAACTAATGTCGTCGATGGTCAAGAAACTGTAATCGTTCGTGAAAAGGCATTACCTTTATTTTATCTCGATCGCTGGTTATTGACCTATGGTGAGCAAAGACATGAGAAGTTGGAAGAAGGGCATGTTGTGATTGTGCAGGTGGGTACACATAAAGTGGGTTTTGTTGTGGAATCCTTGATAGGTCAAGAAGAAGTCGTGATTAAGCCATTAGGGAAGTCCTTGCAAGGGACACCCGGTATGGCTGGTGCAACCATTACCAGTGATGGTGGTATTGCGTTAATTCTTGATGTACCCAGTTTGCTGAAATTCTACGCCAAACGGTCCTGAACCATTACACTCGGTACCAACTCGGTTAAAAATCGAGATGAAAATTTCATGCAGGAGCTTCAATAAGTGACTATTACGGTTTTAGTCGTTGATGATTCAAATTTTTTCTGTCGTCGGGTGGCACAGATCCTGAGCTCTGATCCTGAAATAAAGGTGGTGGGGATCGCTAATAATGGTCAGGAAGCCATCCAAAAAGCAGAAAAACTGAAACCCGATGTCATCACACTGGATGTGGAAATGCCGGTCATGGATGGGATCACGGCATTAAAACAGATCATGAAAGTGGCACCGACCAAAGCGTTGATGCTTTCATCGCTGACTTACGAGGGAGCTAAGTTGACCTTGGATGCGCTGGATGCCGGTGCTGCCGACTTTATGCTGAAAAGTTACGAGGGTATTTCACAGTCGTCCGGACAACTTGCACAAGCACTACGGGAAAAAGTTAAAGAGATTGGACGTAAATCGACGCATGTACCAAGGCCGATCACGGCACCACCACAAAAACCCGCGGCTGAACAAAGAAGAGCACCAACGGCACGCAAAGGGCAGTTTGGGTTGGTTGCCATAGGCGCTTCTACAGGTGGTCCGGTTGCTATTCAAAAAATTTTGACCGCTTTGCCGTCTAACTTTCCTTTACCGGTTACGGTGACTCAGCACATGCCGGGCACTTTTACTGGAGCATTTGCACAGCGCATGAACACTTTGACAGGAATGCAGGTAAAAGAAGCAAACGACAACGAAACGATGCGTCCAGGTCATGTTTATATCGCACCCGGTGGCAAACAAATGATCATCGAAGGCAGTCGAAATCAGGCAAAGTTACGCGTTCGAGATACCGACAGTCGTCTGCAATACGCACCTTGTGTGGATGTCACTTACGCTTCTGCCGCTAAAGTGTTTGGAAACGGCGTGCTTGCAATTGTGTTAACGGGCATGGGAGCCGATGGCAGAGAAGGCTCGCGCATTTTAAAGCAGGCAGGCTCTATGGTTTGGACTCAGGACGAGGAATCTTGTGTTGTATTTGGAATGCCGATGTCGGTTAAAAATGCGGGTTTTTCCGATCTTGAACTCAACGTGGACTCTTTTGCTGAGCAGATCCTCAGGGCTGTGTAATGGATAGCCTGACCTTTCTTGGCTTGTTGTTTGCCTTCTTGGCGATTTTTGGAGGCCAGTTTCTTGAAGGTGGAAGCATCGCTTCTTTACTGAACTTTCCGGCTTTTATCATTGTCATTGGCGGCACGCTGGGTGCTGTTTTAGTGCAGACTCATAGTCCGACTCTTAAGCGCGCTTTAAAAATGATTTCCTGGAGTTTTATAGTTCCTAAAATCGAATTGCAAGCCGGTATCGATAAGCTGGTTCGTTGGAGCGTGCTTGCTCGAAAGTCAGGCCTTTTAGGTTTAGAAGATGACATTGACCGTGAAAAAAGTGCGTTTGAAAGAAAAGGGCTTATTTTGCTGGTTGATGGTGGAGAGCCCGAAAAAATTCGTGACTCAATGATTGTTGAACTGGAAGTTTCGGAACGCGAAGCCATGAAAGCCGTCAAATTTTATGAGGCTATGGGCGGTTATGCGCCAACGATGGGTATCGTTGGTGCGGTTTTGGGTTTGATCCAAGTCATGGGGAATCTTTCCGATCCTTCACAACTCGGGGCCGGTATTGCAACCGCATTTGTCGCGACCATTTATGGCGTTGGGTCAGCCAATTTAATTTTTCTTCCTGTAGCCAACAAACTTAAATCCGTTGTACAGGCACAAAGTTTGTACCGAGAAATGATGACGGAAGGCCTTGCATTAATCGCGGAAGGTGAAAATCCGAAGGTGATTGAAAGCCGGCTTCAGGGCTTTATCTCTCAAAACTAGTACCTGTAGATCTTTGTGTGAACCTTTATGTTAAGACTGCGACAGAATCACGAAGAGGAAAAGGTGGATCGATGGTTGGTTTCTTACGCCGACTTTATCACTTTATTGTTTGCATTTTTCGTGGTGATGTATTCCATTTCTCAAGTTAACGAAGGCAAGTACCGGGTATTGTCTGAGTCATTGGTATCGGCATTTGAACCTGGAGCCCGGACAAAAAAAGAGTTAACTCTTGATCCTTTAAACGCGGGTAATCAAATCCTGCCAGGCGATCAGGGCTTATTGCCAGAACAAACGGATACTCCTCCACCGGACAATTACGCCAGTGAAAAAGAATTTAATGAAATGGAAGAAAAGTTAGAGCAACAATTATCGGAATTGATTAAAGCGGATCTGGTCAATGTGAAAAAAAGCCAAGAGTGGCTCGAAATTAATTTACGCAGCACGCTTTTGTTTGAAAGTGGAAGTGACAATTTGGGCTCAAATGCGGCCATTGTGATTGAAGAAATAGCGAAAACGATTCGCGAAAACCGACATAAAATCAGCGTGCGTGGCCACACCGATAATGTGCCCATAGAAACTCAGCGGTTTTCTTCGAATTGGGCGCTTTCAGCGGCAAGAGCTGTTGCAGTGGTACGCTTGTTGCAGTCATTTAAAATTGCACCCGAGCGATTAACGGCAGAAGGTCATGGCGAATTCGAACCCGTGTCGGATAACGACAGTGCCGAAGGCCGTGCTAAAAACCGCCGAGTCACCATTGCGGTTTCGCGCTATAAAATGCCGGAAAAAACCGAGTCAAAGCGAGTTGTGGAAGATTCGGTTATGGATCCCGAGAAGCAAGCAGAAACAATCGATGTGGAAGATAAAACTGTCGTTACTCAGGAAAAAGTTCAGGAAGAAGAAGCGCAGGAGCCTACGTATGAAATTGTCCGTTTACCGGGTGGCGGCTTATTGATCAGAGGCAAAAAATTGCCAGAAGACAAAGAGCAAACCCAGAAGGATGGAAATAAATAGAGTCATTGTATGCAGGTATGGTTTTGAAAGTCTGGACGGTTGCCAATCAAAAAGGCGGTGTCGGAAAAACCACCAGTGTTGCTACATTGGGAGGCTTGTTGTGTGAAAGTGGCGCTAATGTATTATTGGTAGATTGCGATCCTCACGCGTCTTTGACCAGTTACTTCGGTTACGACCCGGATCATTTACAATGCTCGTTATACGATGTTTTTGAATTGGACCCCGAGTATAAATCGCAATTGCCCGCACAATTGGTTTTAAAAACGTCTTGTAAAAACCTGGATCTCATCCCTTCATCAATTGCATTGGCGACTTTGGATCGAAAGTTCAGTCAACGCCCAGGTATGGGGCTGGTAATAAAAAAGTTGAAGGCTTTTTATCAAGATCAATACGACTACATGCTGCTTGACTGCCCTCCAGTATTGGGCGTTTTGTTGGTGAATGCGCTGGCAGCTTGCGAGCAACTGGTTATTCCTGTTCAAACTGAGTTTCTCGCTTTAAAGGGCTTAGAGCGGATGATGCACACCATTAATATGGTAACAAAGGCGCAAAAACACAGCATCCGATACTTAATTGTACCGACCATGTTTGATCGGCGCACTCGCGCTTCTATTGCAACGTTACGTAACATGCGTGATGATTTTGGATTGCATCTGTGGCAAAAAGTGATTCCTATCGATACTAAATTTCGCGATGCGAGCAAAGCCCATAAAGTACCTAACGAACTTTTCCCTGACAGCCGTGGCGTTTACGCTTACCGAAAATTACTGGAAACATTAAAAGCACACGAACAAACGGTTCAGGTGGCGTGAACCGATGAAAAAGCCACATGCAAAATCAAAGGAAGAAAGTGTTCTAGAAGATTACATTTCCAGTATGCTCACACCACCGGAAACATTGAAAGCGGACAAGAGTACCTCTCGAGAGCACGGGGGGGCGACGGGAAACACGATACCATCGTCAAGCTCGGAGCAACCTTCAACCCCAAAGGTTCCGTTACTGAACCTGCAAGATAAGTCGTCTGTTCAACCGGTTAATCCTTCTAAAGCATCACAACCATTGCCGCTTCCGGAATACGATGAGCGGCTACAACAAGTGAAACATTTGTTGGCAAAAATACCTCAAACCTTGGCGGCTAAAGTACCGCCAAAAATTGAGGAAAAAGTGAAACTAGAGCAGGAAGCGCCTTCCGACAAAATTATCGGTGAGCCCGCTTTAAAGGGAGACGTTAACAATATTCAACAGCAGGTGATCGATGAGGCAGAAGCGCTTTTTACCGAAGATGTGACTCGTGAAGTAGAACGCGCCAAAGAAATGCTAGGTGATGCGTTTCAAACGTTAATATTTGATGTTGGAAAATTACCTTTAGCCGTTCCTCTGGTCAAGCTTGGTGGCATTCATGCCTATTCAGAAGAAGATGTTACTCCATTATTTGGTACACCGAACTGGTTTAAAGGCTTAATTCCTGCAGAGCAGGGCAACATTATGTTGGTGGATACAGCGTTGTTTATCATGCCGGAAAAATACCAGGATATAAAAGAACATCTCGACTACAAATACGCCATTTTACTGGATGATACGCGCTGGGCGCTGGCATGCTCGCACGTTCGTGAAGCAAAAATGTTAAGTATTGATGATATTCGTTGGGCGCAAAAAGGAACGCGTAAAGAATGGTTTGCCGGTATGGTGGTGCAGTATATGTGTGCGTTATTGGAAGTGGATTCATTGATCAATCTTTTGTATCGCAGCGGGCAGTCAAAACGTGAAACAGACCGGGATAACTAAGGCTTCAAGCTTCGATAGTTTTCAGCAAGGTTCTCTAAATTTTTGAAAAACGTCTATTATTTAATAGCGGAGTCTTAAGTACAGGTTAAATTTGTTAACACTTAAGACTCTGGAACAATAATTGCTGTATTACCATTAACTGAGATTGACGGTATTTCACTGACAATTTCTTGACACTCGTATGGCAGGGGAAAGATGAGCAGCGGGGATTTTAAAAGTAAAGCGTCCAAAGGTGGCGACGACGACGAAATACTACAATGGGTGACGTTTCGTCTTTCCAGTGAAACCTACGGCATCAATGTGATGCAGGTGCAAGAGGTACTTCGTTATACCGAAATTGCTCCTGTTCCCGGTGCTCCAAACTATGTGTTAGGTATTATCAATTTGCGTGGCAATGTCGTAACCGTTATCGATACCTGCCAGCGGTTTGGGTTACCTCCGATTGATGTCACCGACTCTACTCGAATCGTTATCATCGAAGCAAATCAGCAAGTGATCGGAATTTTGGTCGATAGCGTTGCCGAAGTGGTTTATTTGCGCGCATCTGAAATTGAAATTGCACCCAATGTCGGTAATGAAGAAAGCGCTAAATTTATTCAAGGTGTGACGCATCGCGACGGTGAATTGTTAATTTTGGTTGATTTGAATAAGTTGCTCGAAGAAGAAGAGTGGCAAGAGTTGGATTATCTGGATTATTAGAAATCATGCAAGCCTGGCCTGTCGAAATTATTGTGTTAATCGTTCTGGCGCTGAGTCAGCTGATTGGCCTTTGGTATTTGCGTAAACAGAAACAGGACCTGTTGGAGCAACGAGCGCAGCTCGAACAATTAACCGCTGAGCAACAAGCTTTAATAAGTGGCAGTTTAGGGCTGGGACGTAAGTTGTTTCAGGTAAAAAATAATCTACAGCACTTGGAACGGTCTCACGTTGAAATTCAGCAATTGTCGACACAAGAAAAATGTTTTGAACAAGCGGTTGAAATGTTTGAGCAAGGAAGCAGTGTGGATGAAGTCGTCCAGAAATGCCAAATTTCACGTGGCGAAGCTGAATTGTTACAGCAAATGATGACCGGTGATGTGGTGCATTGACGCAAACGAATAACGACTCCTTTGTTGGTATATCCGAAAGTTACTTATTGTATTTCTCTTCTTTACCGCTCCTCGATAAAATAGCCCAATAGATTCATAGTCGGAATAAACTCAAATTTTGGAGCAAATGAGTGTCAAATAAGAAATTTAATGTCGCCATTGTGGGGGCTACCGGCGCCGTGGGCGAAACCATGCGCGAAATTCTCGAAGAAAGAGACTTTCCAGTTGAAAACCTTTATTTGTTAGCCAGTGAACGCTCGGCTGGCGAAACGGTTAGCTTTAAAGGCAAAAATATAAAAGTACAGGAACTGGCCAAGTTTGACTTCAGCCAGGCCGATATTGGGCTTTTTTCTGCGGGCGGCTCAATCAGTCGTGAGTTTGCACCAAAAGCAGCAGCTGCTGGCTGTGTCGTTATTGATAACACTTCAGAATTTCGCTACGACAATGATATTCCACTTGTTGTACCGGAAGTGAACCCAGATGCAATTGCTAACTATAAAAACAGAGGTATTATCGCTAACCCTAATTGTTCCACGATTCAGATGTTGGTGGCTCTTAAACCCATTTATGATGCTGTCGGTATTACTCGTATTAATGTCGCGACGTATCAAGCGGTCTCTGGTTCGGGTAAAGAAGCCATTGAGGAGTTGGCGAAACAAACGGCCGCTTTAATGAATGGAAAAGAGGTTGAAACGAAAGTGTATCCATGGCAGATCGCATTTAATGTATTGCCACAGATAGATAGCTTTCAGGACAATGGTTACACACGCGAAGAAATGAAAATGGTGTGGGAGACGCACAAAATAATGGGCGATGAGACCATTGGTGTGAACCCAACGGCGGTGCGAGTGCCGGTGTTTTTCGGTCATTCAGAGGCTGTTCATCTAGAGACTCGAGAGCCCATCAGTGTAGACGATGCCAGAGCGTTGTTAAAGAAAGCGCCAGGAATTACTTTGCTGGATGAGCCGTCAAATAACCAATATGCATTGCCTGCCAGTCATGCGGCTGGTAAAGACCCGGTATGGGTCAGTCGGGTGCGTCAAGACATCAGCAGCCCTAAAGGGTTGAATTTATGGGTGGTGTCGGACAATGTTCGGAAAGGTGCCGCTTTGAACAGTGTTCAAATTGCGGAAGTTCTTATCGAAAAATACTTGTAACTTATTGAAAGTTAAAGAGGAAATCACTCTCCTTTAACTTTTTTATTAAAAAGGCGCTCTAACTCTTTGTTTTTATTAAGAGACTTTGAGGTATTTCAAATTTGGATAATTTGCGACGCTGTTCAAATATGTGCGGTGAGTTTGAAAAAATAATTCCAAAAAATCCAATGTATTTGCTATAGTTACTGCCATCTCATAAAGAATAATCTTAAGATAATACTCTAACTACAGGTTTCTAAATAGAACCAGTAACTAAAGGGAACTTTATATGTTTCGCAAATTTAGCCTGGTAATCGTTACTGTTTTGGTGACTTTTTCCATTGGGGTACAAGCACTGGGCCTTGGTGAAATCAAATTGATGTCGGGGTTGAATCAGCCTCTTAAAGCCGAGATCGTACTGTTTTCACCTGAGGGTATGTCGGAATTTGAAGTTGCTGCTTCCCTTGCCAGCATGGCCGAATTTGAAAAAGCCGGCATCGATTATTTCGGCTATTTAAAAGACATACGGTTTAAAACGGTCAAACGTCCTGGTGAAGCTTTGGTTGTTGAAGTGACCACTCGGCAGCCGGTCAAAGAACCTTTTTTGAACTTTTTGGTCGAGCTCAACTGGCCGAAAGGACGCATGTTACGTGAGTATACCTTACTGTTGGATCCTCCAATCTTTGCCGAAAAAAAGTCTTCAACCATTAAGCAAGTCACTTCGCAGCCGGTCGAAAAAGCAACAACCTCTCAGCCCAGTTATACGCCACCCCCTCGCCAGACTCAGCAACCGGTGTTTAGTGGAGATAGTTACGGTCCCGTAGGTGAGGCAGAAACGTTATGGCGAATTTCGACACAGTTAAAACCTGCAAATGCGACCATTCATCAAACGTTGGTCGCTTTATACCGTGCCAATCCGAATGCGTTTGTTAATAATGACATTAACCTATTAAAACGTGGCGCAACACTGACCATTCCAAGTGCCGCTGAAATCGCAAATATTCCACATCGTGCCGCTCTTCAAGATATGGTTGCGCGTACGCGTGGCAGTCGTGAAACCGTATTGGATACGACCAGCCGATCTGGCACTCAAACAGCCACACGCCGAAATGAAGACCGATTAAGATTGGCCACTCCAAGCAGTCGCTCTGGTGATGTTTCAGGATCGGCTGTGAATAGCAAACAAGTCAGTGCATTACGCAGTGAGCTAGCCGAAACCAAAGAAGCCGCTGCCACATTGGAAGCTGAAAATGAAGAATTACGCCGAAAGTTACAGGATGCTTTGGCGCAAATTGAACGCTCATCGTCCGCGGTTAATGTTGAGTCCACTGCTGCCGCGGCGTTAGCCAATCAGGAAAAGGTATTTGCCGGTGAAGACAGCTCCCAAACCGTAACGGATAAAACCGTCAGTGATGACCGTACTCTAACCGATGCTGCAAGCCGTATGGGAGAAGATATTTCTGTTGACGATACGCCTGTAGCAGACACCACAAATGACACCACCTCGGTCGATACCGTTGCCAGTACAGATACAACACGAAAGCCTACCGATTCGCAAAGCACGACTCGCTCGAGCACCACTGGCATTTCGTCGCCGTCTGGTTCTGTTAATTCCATGCAATCGTCACCCAAGTCAACCTCATTTTTTGATGATCCTTTGTTTTTCTATGGTGCCATTGGCTTAATTGTGGTCTTGCTGGGTGCCTTCCTGGTGTTCTGGAAAATGCGCCAACGCATGTCTGAAGAAGAGTTTCAAGATGATCTGGTTATTTCCGCGCAAGGGTCGGGTTTTGATACTGAAGAAAGTATCGATATGCCAGATGTAGGAGACGACTTACTAGGAGAATTGGATTCTGATGATGTATTCGAAGAGGACGGTGGAACCGAAGCTGACCCTCTTGGAGAGGCCGATATTTATATCGCTTATGGCAAATACGAACAGGCTGAAAAATTACTCATTGATGCCATCGAAGCGCACCCTGATCGAACTGACTTAAAATTGAAACTGCTCGAGTGTTTTGCTGAAACCAAAGAGAAAGACAAGTTTGATGCGGTGGAAAATCAGTTTGACGACATTTGGCAAGAAGAGCCCGATGCGGCACGTCAATTGAAAGAAATTAAAGCTCAAGCTTGGCCTGATGAAGCTTCTATAGAAGATGAGTTTGAATTGCCATCGACAGAAGAAATTTTTGGTGAAGACGATACCACAACAACCGATAACCTTGATGACGATTTCTCTCTCGACGATTTGGATACTGAAAGTGAAGTATCTCTGGATGATCATGTTGCTGAATCAGACATAGGTGATGAAGAAACTTCCTTTGAAACCGACGATTTCGATTTTGATTTAGAAGAAGCGGACAAGCCTAAAGCAGAGCCTGCTGAGAGCGCAGCACAACCAGAACTCGAAGAGGATGACTTTTCTCTTGATGACGACATGTTGGCGTTGGAAACTGAGTCCAAATTAGCGTCAGACGATGACCTTGATTTTGACCTAGAAGCTGAAACTTCTGGTGACTCCGACGGTCTTGAAATTACTGACGACTTAGCCGATGACCTGGATATGGATCTCGACAGTGATTTTGATTTGGGCGATGAAGAAGGTTTAGATGATGAGATGATGGATGGTACCGATGAGGCCTCTACCAAACTTGATTTGGCACGTGCATACATCGATATGGGAGATACTGACGGTGCCAAAGAAATTCTTAATGAAGTCATTGAAGAAGGCAGTGAAGCTCATAAGTCTGAAGCACTGGCTTTGTTAGAAAAGATTTAGCTTAAAACTCAAGGGTACTCTCAGATTTAACCGATGATCATAGCAGTTGGCGTTGAATATTTGGGTACCCGATATTGCGGTTGGCAGCGCCAGTCGCATTCACCCTCGGTGCAAGCCCATATTGAGCAGGCACTCTCCAAAGTCGCTAATCATCCCGTTCATGTGTACTGTGCCGGACGAACCGACAGTGGTGTTCATGCTACCGGTCAGGTCATTCATTTTGAAACGGATTCAGAACGACCGGAAAAAGCTTGGCGACTGGGTGGCAATGCTCATTTACCCGATGATATCGCAATCCTTTGGGCACAGCCGTTGAGTGATGACTTTCACGCGCGTTTTTCTGCTATCTCTCGCAGGTATCGCTACGTGATCAGTAATACGGATGCTCGTCCAGCAGTACTCGCTGGCCAGGTTACTTGGATCCGCGATACGCTGGATGCTGATAAGATGCATCAGGCTGCACAATATTTAATTGGAGAACAAGATTTTTCCAGTTTTCAGGCCGCAAGTTGTCAATCTCCAACACCGTATCGTAATGTATTTCAGGTTTCTGTGGCTCGTAAGCATGAATTTGTGGTGATTGATGTAACCGCAAATGCGTTTTTACACCACATGGTTCGTAACATTGCCGGATCATTAATAGATGTTGGACGCGGCAACCAATCTGCCGATTGGATCAAAGAATTAATGGCTGGAAAAGACAGAACCGTCGCAGCGCCAACCGCTGCACCAGACGGACTCTATTTTATACAAGCCAATTACCCGAATAGCTTCAAGTTACCAAAACGCCGTTCCAGCTTGTGGTTATTCGACTGATACGACCAGATTATCGGAAATTCTACTTCTCTAGTGTTCGTGGCGTGTTAAAATTCGCCGCTATTCCGGTAACCAACAACTGCATGAAAGGTGCTCAATGAGCTGGTTAGAAAGACTTTTACCGAAACGAAACACCTCTGTTGATAGTCGAAAAAAATCCATCCCAGAAGGGGTGTGGTCTAAATGCAATCAATGTACATCCGTTTTGTATCGTTCAGAACTCGAGCGCAATCTCGAAGTTTGTCCCAAATGTGGAAATCATATGCGAATTTCTGCTCGCAAGCGTTTGGAAAAGTTTCTTGACCCGGATAACCGTCAGGAAATTGCAGAAAACTTAAAGCCTATTGATAAGCTCAAGTTCCGCGATTCTAAAAAATACAAAGACCGTATTGTCGCCGCTCAACGAGCCACCGGTGAAAACGATGCCATGATAGTAATGGCCGGGGAGTTGCTGGAAATTCCCGTAGTGTGCGCTGCATTTGAATTTGGATTTATGGGCGGCTCTATGGCCTCAGTGGTAGGCGAAAAGTTTGTACGAGCTGCCAACTATGCATTAGAGCACAATTGCCCATTGATTTGTTTTTCAACCAGCGGTGGTGCACGTATGCAAGAAGCCTTATTGTCTTTGTTTCAAATGGCGAAGACCAGTGCGGCCCTTGCGCGTTTATCGCAAAAAGGCATTCCTTTTATTTCGGTATTGACCGATCCGACCATGGGTGGAGTATCTGCCAGTTTAGCCATGTTAGGTGATGTTAATATTGGAGAACCCAATGCGTTAATTGGTTTTGCGGGCCCTCGTGTTATCGAGCAAACCGTTAGAGAAAAGCTACCCGAAGGATTTCAGCGAAGTGAGTTTTTGTTGGAAAAAGGGGCTATCGATATGATTCTCGATCGCCGCGAAATGCGAACAAAAATTGCCTCATTGATTTCAAAATTCATGCACCGTTCGGAACCACTCCAAGAAGAAGTGGCTGAAGCCTAATATAGCCTTTATTAAAGGACTTACCTTGAAAACCCTGCAACAGTGGCTCGACTATATTGAGTCACTGCATCCTTCTCATATCGAAATGGGGCTAGAGCGTGTCTCTGAAGTAGCTCGTAAGCTCGATGTTGTTCATTTTTCAGCACCTGTTATCACGGTTACCGGAACCAATGGTAAAGGCTCGGCAGTAGCGACTATTGAGGCGTTGACGAGTGCGAATGGAATGAAAGTGGCCGCATATACGTCGCCGCATTTACTTCGGTTTAATGAACGATTAAGAATCGGTTTGACGGAAGTTAGTGATGCTGACTGGTGTCGCGGTTTTGAAACGATTGAGCAGGCTAGAGGTGCCACTCAACTGACTTACTTTGAGTTCACAACATTGGCTGCACTCACCATCATTAAGCAAGCCAAAGTTGATTTGCTGGTACTGGAAGTTGGATTAGGCGGTCGGCTCGACGCTGTAAACGTGGTTGAAAACAACTGTGCGTTAATTACCAGCATTGATTATGATCATGAAGACTGGTTGGGCAGCAGTTTACAGCAAATCGCTTATGAAAAATCGGGTATTATTCGAGCACGAACTCCGGTAATAGTAGCGAATGATGCGGTTGCGCAATTGATTGAACCTAATCTGCCAAAATTGAACAATGAATATCTATTCAATGCTCAGCATTTGTCGAAGTGGCTACCGGATTGGCACGAAGATTTAAGCCTTAAATATGCGAATCAAGTTTTTCCGGACAGCTTACGTTGTGCTTTGCTTGCAGCAACGATATTAAATATTTTGTCGAATAACTGGCAACAAGCACTCGATAACATCCGTATAAAAGGTCGGTGGCAAGCCTTTGAAGGTGTGGACAATTGCTGGCTCGATGTAGCGCATAACCCGCAAGCCATAGCCAACTTAAATCAAAAAATGAAAAATGAGCGAAAGGTTGAGCATTGGATCGCGGTTTGCGGGCTCTTAAAAGATAAAAAAGCGGAACAAGCATTGTCGGAACTTAAATTAAATGTTGAGCAATGGTGTTTCGTTCCGACTGAAGGGCCCAGGGGACAAACGTCACAACAGTTAGCAGAAAAGCTTAATACTCGTGACTTTGAAAAACGACAAACGTTTGACTCAGTGGATGATGCCATGCGGTGGAGCTTACAAAATAAAAGCGCAAAAACGGGAATTGTTGTTTTTGGCTCTTTTCTTGTCGTTGCTAACGTGATTGAATGGCTACAAAAATATTCACATTGAACGAGTTTTGAAACGGCTATGGCAATTGAACAAACCATCAAACAACGCTTAATTGGTGCCATAGTGCTGGTCGCGGCTGCAGTCATTTTTTTACCCGGTATTTTAGGTCAAAAAACCGAACGTAAAACGTTTGTCAGCAAAGTACCGAACAAACCAGAAACTAGGCACATAGTCGGACAATCCCAAGAAACACGCAATGAAGAGCAGTCGAACGAAGCCAGCCAAAACGCCAGTAATCATGGAGCAAATACCGACAAACAAGTGCCGTTACCAAAGCCTCAATCGGAACCAGAAGTCTCATTAAAGCAGGCAACTGAAGCGAAAAGTGATACACAAGAGTCAGGCACCGTTAAAAAAAATGATTCCACACAACTGGTAAAGCCGTCTCAAAAACCGATTACACCTCCGGAAAAGTCGTTTGTTAAGGAGTCTTGGGTGATTCAGGCAGGAAGCTTTTCTTCTCACGCAAACGCTGAACTGCTCGCGAAGCGATTGGAAGAACAGGGCATGAAATCCTTTGTGCGGCCAGTCAATATGGCCGACCAAAAACTGCTCTATCGTGTATTAGTTGGTCCGTGGTTACATAAGCAACAGGCCAATGACTCGCTTTCAAAAGTTGCCGATATTACTCGGTTAAAGCCCATTGTAGTGGCTTGGGAGCCTACGAAAGAGTAGGGTCTTCTTTTTATTTCTGCTGTGAAGGTAAATGAAGGTCTACACGCTCTGGTCGATTAATAGCGCCTCTGTTAAAATGCGCCTGCCGATAGCGATGACAGGTAATGAATGTAATGGTGTGGTTCGATTGGGCACTAATAATAATAATAACTGCTTCTACTTTAATCAGTTTAGTACGTGGCTTTATTCGTGAAGCCTTTTCGTTAGCCGGGTGGATTCTCGCTTTCTTTATCGCTAAATGGTTTTATCTGGACCTTGCCAGTATGCTAACCGACCATATCACTACCCCGAGTTTACGTATGGGCATTGCCTGGGGGGCGCTGTTCTTCTTAACACTTACCATGTCGGGTTTAGTGAACTTTCTTTTAAGCCAATTTATTGAGCGCGCTGGCCTCAGTGGTATGGACCGTATGATGGGGATGGCTTTTGGGGCGGTTCGTGGCGTTTTGATCGCAAGTGTTGCTGTTATTTCGTTAAAGGTTTTTACGCCTGTTTCACAGGATATCTGGTGGAAACAGTCGCAATTGCGAGAACACTTTGAACTCATCGGTGGTTGGTTCTATGATCATCTTAAGCGTTCCACACCCGATGTGACCCCAAATATTAATATTTCTTTGAATTCTGAATAATAGACCCGTTGTTTAAGGCTGAGTTATGTGCGGTATTGTAGGTATAGTTGGTAAGTATCCGGTAAACCAGAGCATCTATGATGCGCTCACGGTGTTACAGCATCGCGGGCAAGATGCGGCAGGAATGGTGACATTGCATGAAGGCCGGATGTTTATGCGCAAAGCCAATGGACTGGTTCGCGACGTGTTTCATACACGTCATATGCATCGATTGGCAGGTACCGTAGGCATTGGGCACGTACGTTACCCTACCGCCGGTTGCTCCAGTTCGGCAGAAGCCCAACCTTTTTACGTTAACTCACCTTATGGCATCGCGCTTGCCCATAACGGTAACCTTACCAACGCTGAACAGTTGAAAAATGATCTCTATAAAAGTGATCGACGGCACATCAATACCAGCTCCGACTCAGAAATTCTCTTGAATGTTTTTGCCAGTGAACTGCAAAAATCGTCATCGTTAGAGCCCTCTCCGCAAGAAGTTTTTGATGCCGCAACGCAGGTTTATAAGCGATGTTTCGGTGGTTTTGCGGCGGTTGCGGTTATTCTTGATGTTGGCATGGTTTGTTTTCGCGATGCATCAGGAATTCGGCCTTTGGTGATTGGTAAACGACAAACCGATCGTGGCACAGAATATATGGCTGCATCGGAAAGTGTTGCGCTGGACGCACTCGGATTCGAACTTTTACGCGATGTTGCGCCAGGTGAAGTCATTTATGTCGATTTTGAAGGGCAAATGCACAATCAGGTGTGTGCTGAAAAAACACAGTTAAGTCCTTGTTTATTTGAACATGTTTATCTTGCTCGTCCGGACTCTATGCTCGATGGTGTGTCTGTTTATAAAGCCCGGCTTCGAATGGGAGAAACCTTAGCAGAAAAAATTTTACGAGAGTGGCCGGATCATGATATCGACGTCGTGATTCCAATACCTGACACATCAACAGTCAGCGCGATGCAACTAGCGCATGGCTTGAATCTTAAAATGCGCCATGGTTTTGTGAAAAACCGGTACATCGGGCGAACGTTTATTATGCCAGGTCAGCAACTAAGGCAAAAATCGGTTCGAAAAAAGTTAAATGCGATTGAGTTAGAGTTTCGAGATAAAAACGTTTTGTTAGTAGACGACTCCATCGTAAGAGGCACAACGAGTAAACAAATCGTAGAGATGGCTCGCGAAGCGGGTGCTCGTAAAGTTTATTTTGCGTCGGCCGCACCACCGGTTCGATACCCTAATGTCTATGGGATCGATATGCCTGCAGCAACGGAATTGGTAGCGCACAACAAAGAAATTAGCGAAGTTGAAAAACTCATAGGAGCCGATAAACTGATCTATCAGGATCTGGACGATCTCATCGAGTGCGTAAAAGAAGGTAACAATCAAATCGAGCGCTTTGACACCTCAGTATTTACCGGTGAATACATAACGGGTGATGTCGATGAAAAATATTTGAATCACCTTGAGCAGCTACGAAACGATTCTGCCAAGGAGACTCGAAGCAGTCATGAAGATGTCGATATGGTAATGGACATTCATAACGAAGGTAATGCTTGAGGTTGGTTTTTGAGTCGTTTTTGCCATTGGCTGCTGAAGCTCTGGGGCTGGAAAGTAGTTGGCCATCAGCCCCGTTTAAAACAGTATGTACTCATATTTGCGCCACATACATCGAATTGGGATGTTTTGATTCTGTTACTGCTTCGTTGTGCAGTGCAGTTAAAACCGAATTTTATTGGTAAGCATACCCTGTTTTGGCCACCATTGGGTTGGTTGTTTAAAGCGGTAGGTGGTGAGCCAGTGAATCGCTCGAAAGCACAAAACGTAGTGGATCAGATAGTCGACAAGTTTAAAACGAATCCGGATTTCAAATTTGCCTTATCTCCGGAAGGTACACGCAGTAAAAAAGATCATTGGAAGACTGGTTTTTATCGAGTGGCATTAAAAGCTAAGGTACCGATACAACTGGTTTACATGGATACCACAACTAAAGAACTGGGCTTTGGTCCTTTACTTTATCCGTCGGGTGATATCGAAGCCGATTTTGCCTGGTTAAAGGCTTTTTATCAGGATAAAAAAGGTTTTCGCCCAGAATTACTTTCGGACATAAGAGTCAATATTGATCCCAAAAGTAAGCATTAATAATCGATCGTTACGCAAGCTAGCCAAACAATGGATGCTTTGGCTGGTTTGTTTCTTTTGTTTTCCTTCTTTTGCAGATCACCATACACTCAACATACAGCCAAAGCTGCATTTAAGTAACTACTCGATTAATGATGGGCTGTCATTAAGCTCCGTGACCTCTTTTGCACAAACCGATGATGGTTATATGTGGATTGGAACTGAAGACGGCTTAAACCGGTTCGACGGATACGAATTTACCGTTTATAAAAAGCACATCGGTGATCTTCAGTCGTTGCCTAATAATATGGTCAACTATTTGCTGGTAGATTCTAAAAAACAGTTGTGGGTTGGGACCGATAAAGGACTTGCTGTAAAACGCTATAACAGCGCTTATTTTGAACGTATTACATTGGCAAACGGAGAAATTACCGGGCGAATAAGTTCGATAGTAGAAGACATTTATGCACGTATCTGGGTGCTTCATAACAATCAGTTATTCGTATACAACGAAACGAATCAATTTTTGGAACCATTTCAGCGCCCCGAAGCGTTAAACGAAACAGATATGTTATTACAAAATATTAAGGGATTACACACTATTGGGTCCTTGCTGCATTTTGCTCAAAATGATTGTCTGTACAGTCTGGACTTGATCAATCACACGGTTAAAAACTTTTGTTTTAACGGCGACTCCGACGAGCCCGCTCGGCAAATTCGGAATATCAGTTCCAATGGTCGCGATATTTTATGGTTGGCAACCAATCGCGGAGCTATTAAATTTAATTTGCTAAATCAACAGTATGAAATTTACAGTGAAGGATCGAACGCTCCTTATTCGATCAGTAACGATCTTGTTCAAAATATTTTTGTCGACAGTACCGAGCGAGTTTGGATCGCAACGGTCGATGGTTTAAACGTTTATGAATCGAATACAGCTCGATTTATACAATACAAACAAAACCTGGTTGACCATCGAGGGCTACTTTCCAATGACATAATGGCACTGTTTGAAGATTCGAATGGACTGATATGGATCGCGACCTATGGCAGTGGTTTTCACATCTGGAATCCACAAACAGCGTTTTTTAATCATTATTTAACTCGCCAACAATCCAGCTATTTCGATATATCTAATGCGGTTCACAGTGTGACCAGCGATTTGTTAGGAAACCTCTGGATTGGTAGTTATGGTGATGGACTGTTTCAGGTCAATTCGGCTCGTACTGAGATCACTCGTATCCTCTCCAGCAATCCCAATGTCGATCTTTCTGAACTGATTGTTTCGGCGTTACATTTCGATATTTACGATAACCTCTGGATTGCAACGAATGAAGGGTTATTGGTTCTCAATCCCGATAATAACTTTGTAGTGAAAATGGAAAGCTCATTATTTCAGGGGTTTGTTACTGCAATAACTGAAGATCGGAATGGTGACTTATGGATAGGGCGAGAATCTGGATTGATAAAAATTGAAGGGGTTACCGGAAAAGTAAAAAGTGACAGTGATTTTCAGTTAAGAAACTTTTCGGCTCGATTGAACAAAGCTTTTGGTGGAGGAGAGCTGTTCATCAACAGCATTTATGAAGATATTCTTGGCTTATTATGGATAGGAACGAATCGAGGTTTGTATTTGTTTGAGCCGGAGTCTGAATTGGAAACTTTGTTTCTATCGGATGAAAACAATAATAAAAGCATCAGCAGTGACTTTATCCAAGTTATTTATGAAGATACCAAAGGCAGCATGTGGATAGGCACAGGAGACGGATTAAACCAGATCATTTTTGACAGCGATCAACCCGAAAACAGTTTTTTTGTGCAATTCACTGAAGATGACGGACTGGTTAACGATTCTATTTACGGCATACAATCGGGTAATGACGAGTCTCTCTGGTTGAGTACCAGCTATGGCTTGCTTCTATTTGATACATCGAGTAATCGTGTTGAGCATTTTACATTGGACGATGGCTTACAAAGCAATGAATTTAACATATGGTCGAGCCATAAAAGTGCTGACGGTGAAATCATGTTTGGTGGAGTTAACGGTGTTACTACGTTTCCTGCTGAATTAGTTTCTCGAAAGTATCTTCAACCGCTATTGAAAATAAATGCCATAGAGGTCAATAATAATTATTTAAGTGCACAGGAACTGGCAGAGAATCGAGTGTTTGTTTCCAGCAGCAACGACTTTATTTCCATAGAAATTGCTGCGATTAAGTTTCACAAAGCCGACAAACAACGCTATCGATACCGGCTTATTGGGTTGAGCGAACAATGGAATGATATTGGAGATACTCGAGTTATCAATATTTTTGGCCTGGAGCCGGGAGAGTATTTGTTAGAAGTAGAGGTAACTGATGAACTCAATAACTGGTTGAGCTTTGAACAACCACTTGTCATTAGAGTAGCCAGTAACTTTTGGAATTCCGATCTTGCTTATTTATTGTACGCTTTAATCTTTTTAATTCTCGTCTCGTCGGCTTGCTATTGGTGGTGGCAACGGTTAAATCGGAAAAGTTTGTTTATTAAACAAGAGCTGGAAAGCAATCGAGACTATGTCAAGCAGTTACGTTTTGACTTGGAGCAAGTTAAAGAAAGCGAAGACTTTAAACACCAAGAAATTCAGCGTCTCGAAAAGCGAATCGATTTTTACAAAGAAAAGCTGGAACAATTTAGTAAAAAAGACAGTCTTACGCATTTATATAAACGAAAATACTTCGAAGAGTTAATCAACCGCGAAGACAATTACCTTCGAGCTCGTAAAATGGTGTTTCCGAAAGGTTGCTTAATAACGGTGACAATCGAAAATTATCAATCACTTTTAAAAACGGAATTTCAAGCAAATGTTGAAGCTGCCATTTCTGAGTTCAGCGACTTAATTAAAGATTATGTTTCAGGGGACGACTTGATCAGCCGTTGGGATGAAAGTACGTTTGTCATGCTGGAATCAGGCGAATTGGAGCAGTTAAAAATGCGGCTATACAATTTTTACCGAATTATTAACAGTCGGTCTTATAATTGCGGTAATGGGCGTTTATTGAAGTTTGACTTTATTCTAACGGTTATTCCTACACCGATATCGAACCATAGAACGGGGTTAATCAATCGGTCGATGATCGTTTATTTGGCAGTTGACCTTATTCAATACTTGAAGGATCAAAAGCAACTCGGCGCTTATATTTTTCGTTGTATTGATGATCGCCATCCCGTAGAGCTTGAGCGGCAACTGTCGGAAGGTGTTGATCAATTGCTGTCCGGTGGTTTTTTCGAACTCAGTAATTTAAAAGAATGTGTTGTTAAGGTTCAAAATAATGCGTAAATGGTATGTTTGTTTTGTTGTTTTAATTTCTTTCAGTAGTTTCGCGAATGAGCAAGCATTGATTGAACCAGAAGCTTTGCACCATCCCGTTAAAGCGAATGGTGCTATGGTTGCTACACAGGAACATCATGCGACAGAGGTTGGCGCAAAAATTTTAGCAAGCGGAGGTAATGCCATCGATGCGGCGGTCGGTATTGGCTTTGCCAAAGCAGTTACTTTACCGAAAGCGGGTAATCTTGGTGGTGGTGGGTTTATGTTGATATACCTTGCAAAAGAAAAGCGCAGCATTGCAATTGACTATCGAGAAACCGCTCCGGCTAAAGCCTTCGAAACCATGTTTCAAAATGAACAGGGTGAGGTCGTTAAAGACGGTTCACGTTTTACAGCTCTGGCGTCTGGGGTGCCAGGAACCGTTGCAGGATTATTGCATGCTTTAGAAAAATACGGAACGATGGATCGCAGTAAAGTAATAGAACCTGCATATCAATTAGCAAAAAATGGAATTATTGCCAACAATCCGTTTTTGGACTCACTTAACCAGAGAAAAGAGCGTTTGCAACAAAACAATGAAGTTAAGCGAATCTATTTTAAGTCCAATGGTGAGAGTTATTTACCAGGTGAACGTATTCGCTTTCCAGATTTAGCTTGGTCATTACAACAAATAATGAAGCAAGGGCGAACTGGATTTTATGAAGGTGAAGTTGCTGATCGACTGATCACATTTATGAATACTGAACGCGGTTTCATGTCGCATTCCGATTTAAAAAATTATCGAGTTGTCGAGAGAGCCGCAGTTTTCGGTGACTATCGAGGCTATCAGGTTATTTCTATGCCTCCGCCCAGCTCAGGGGGCGTTCATGTTATACAAGCACTTAATATTTTAGAAAATTTCGATTTAAAATCGCTTGGATGGGGCAGTGCAAAATCCATCCACCTAATGAGTGAGACTTTTCGTCGTATCTATGCTGATCGTAGTAAGCATTTGGGAGATCCTGATTT
The DNA here is from genome assembly GCF_055326765.1 of Pleionea sp. WD8-19. Lineage (NCBI taxonomy): Bacteria > Pseudomonadati > Pseudomonadota > Gammaproteobacteria > Oceanospirillales > Pleioneaceae > Pleionea > Pleionea sp. WD8-19. Next base: position 154,474 of record NZ_JBUZOU010000008.1, read on the forward strand.
TTATGATGTGCCAGTTAAAAAAATAATCGATAAAAATTATGCGAAACAGTTAGCAAAGTCTATCGATATGAATAAAGCAAGTGACTCATCGAGTATCTTAGCCGCAAGCTTTTTAAATCACGAAAGCCCTCAAACGACACACTACTCTGTGGTTGATCAATGGGGCAATATAGTGAGCAACACTTACACGCTTAACTTCAGTTTTGGTTCGGGTAAAATTGCGCCCGGTACGGGCTTCTTTTTAAATAATGAAATGGATGACTTTTCAATTAAACCTGGTGTGCCAAATGCCTACGGGTTAATTGGTGGCAAAGCAAATGCCATAGAGCCACTTAAGCGACCATTAAGTTCAATGACGCCAACTATCGTATTGAAAAATGGAGAACCTTTTTTAATCACGGGCAGCCCTGGCGGCAGTAAAATTATAACCGCTGTTTTGCATCAAATCGTGAATACCATTGATTTTGATATGAATATTTCTGAAGCCGCCAATGTACCGCGTTTTCACCATCAGTGGAAACCCGATTCACTTTATATGGAAAAAGGTTTTTCTCCAGATACGATTCGTATACTGCAACAAATGGGACACAGTGTTAAATTTTCTCGTGCTTCAGGGAGTATTCAGTCGATCTCAAAAAGTCACGGTTGGTGGTTAGGCGCGTCGGATCCTCGTCGGACGGGTGCGCAAACCATTGGTGTGATGAAAGATGGCTCACTGATCTATTATTAAATTCCACAGGTTCAAGCGATTTTAATTATTGGTTTAGGTATAATAGCTCGATAATTCAAGTTTACAGTGTTAAAAAAGCATAGAGAAAGTTTAATAAATTGCTATGAGAATATTAAACCTTGCATTAATTATAGGATTAGTAGTCATTTCGTATGGTGTAACGGCAGAAACCGTTGTAATAGATGAAAATCTCACCATTCATTATGAACAGGCGGGAAGTGGTAAGACAACGATTATTTTTATTCCAGGATGGATGATGTCAACGGATGTTTTTGAACATCAACTCGTCCACTTTAAACATTCGAAAAAGTATACAGCTCTGACTTTCGATCCGAGAGGCCAAGGAAAATCGTCAAAACCAGTAGAGGGGCACACTTACCAACAGCATGCTCGTGATCTCGCTCAACTAATTGAAAAGCTGGAGTTAAAGGAAGTTATTTTGGCTGGATGGTCTTATGGTGTGACTGAGCAATTGTCTTATATAAACCAGTTTGGTACCGATAAGATCAAAGCGATGATAATGATTGATACGGGACCCAATATAGCAGGTGAGTCCTATGATGAATGGGTCTGGTACTTAAATGATGATGCAAATGGTTATTCAAGATCTTTTACTGAGGGGATCATAGAAGATCGAGACAAGGTTATTAAAGAGTTTTGCAAATGGATGCTCGAAAATCCCACAACTGAAAAGTTAGCTTGGCTCACAAAGATCGCAAGCCAGACTTCAAGCAGCGTAGCTTCCATTACTAATGCCACAGGGTTTTATTTAGATTACAGTGAGGATCTTGAAGCATTAGAGGGTAAAGTGCCTTTAATGTATATTGTTAGGGATGAGATGAAAGTCGTGGCGGATAAGTGGATTAAAGCCAACACTCCATCGGCCAGTACTTTCTATATGGGTAAGCATATGATGTTTTGGGAGAGGCCGAAAGAATTTAATAAAGCACTGGATGAATTCCTATTAAGTATTGAAGCAAAGTGAGCGCATCGTCTATATTTTCGATGATGGGTTGAGTGAACTTTTTGCTATTACCGTCTATCAAGTCTTGAAAGTAGCTAAAAATTGTTAATCCTAACGCATTTGACGGAGAGAGGTAATCAAATATTCCTTAGCTGAATGAAGTCGCGTTGGTATAATTAAAACGATTGTGCTTTCACAAGGACTAATAGATCAAAATTTGACTATCTCTTTTTTATTGGTTTTGGAAATAAGCTAAAACCTTTTGTGGGTATAGTTTTTCCAAGTGTATAAATGGGAATATGCACATTTTTTATTGAAGGTGAATAAGCTATTATTTTTCACTTAAATTTCAATATAGAGAGATAAAATGACTACAAAATTATTGATTACGGTTGGTATGACTGCTTTGTTGCTATCAGGGTGCGCCTCTAATCCAGCCGCTGGAGTTGTTCCAAAATTGGCTAATGGTGACGAAACGCCTCCGGATATTTCTGCTAAGTATGTAGAACAAGGCGCATGGTTCCAAAGCAGTAAAAATGAGAAATTGGATTACCCAGAATTCGCCGATAAAAAATGTCAAGATAGAGGCTTTAAGAAGTTTAAAGCTTTTAGAGCTGGGTATGCATCGTCATCTTCTTTCGGAGGGTTACCTTCAGGCGATACCACTAGAACAATTGATATTTGGTGTGAGTAATTAGTTTATTTTTTGTATACATTAATGATAATAGGTGTAGGAGTTTTACGGCTAACGGCTTCTACGCCTATTAAATGTGTATAAAAGTTAGACAAAATAAAGGTGTCGCTAATCAATTTATTTCATGGATCAAAACAGCAAATTATTCGAACTCGTTGATGGATCAGTTTGAACTCAATCTCGTAATTTCTGACTTAATGATTCTGGCGGGCCAGCAACTTTTAAACCTGCATTGCCAATTTTAAATCACTCTAGTTTTAAGATACTGCTGGGTGCTAGTTCGTGCTGTTCTAAGATATTTGGAAAATTGAGTGAATTAACTGCGATTTTCGTCTCATAAGATTCGACGGGCAGTATATTATAGATTAACGTAGTCATTCAAAATGTCGATAGTAAGAATGCAGGTGAAGTTCCATGATTACCTATAAATATGAAGAAGAAAAGTTGGTTGTACTGTTATTCGCAAAATTGTTGTGCGACCAAAGGGCCGAAAAGATCTTAAATGAAGGCGTTGTCAATTCTAGCGAACAGGCAACCTATTTGAGTAAGTTTTTTTGGAAAATGGTCAGCGAATCTGTTAGTAACAAGGAGCTAGAGTTGCCATGCGACGGCAGTGCTCAATACTGGACGGAAAAGCTTTATCATTCTATTGGCGGATACCTTGAAAGGTCTGGATTCGAAGAAGAATGGAATATGGAAATTAATAATGCATAAATAGGGTAAAAGGACACGAAGCGGACAATATAAGAGTTCTTTAAAGCTGTGAGTTTCCGTTTTTGATAATTCGCGGAGTGAGCGATTAGCAAAAAAATATTGAAAAACATTAAATCAACGTAAAACTGACGTTCCTGTCGTTATATTAGTATTCAGAATACATCCTCGTTGTCATGCAGAAGTTGAAGTAAGTTTCTCAAGGGTTTGCTTTTAATGATATTTACAACTATTAGTATGTGATGTGGCACTCTATGGTGAACTAAATCATTTTAAGCTTCACTTGTGACCGTTCATTATCTTTGTTTGCGTAATAGAATTGTGGAGATGGATCCTTGGTAGCTAAAGTTTCTGTTTTTGTAGCGACAAGCTTAGATGGTTTTATTGCAAGGCCTGATGGCGATCTTGATTGGCTCGATAAAGCAAATAAGAAAGTGCCGAAAGAGGAAGATTGTGGCTACAATAATTTTATTTCTGACATTGATATCATCGTAATGGGAAGTAACACTTTTCGGAAGTCTCTCGAATTCAAGCCTTGGCCGTATATTGGTAAACGCGTGCTCGTTCTCAGTGAAAGCGGTGTAAGTATTCCAGAAAACCTTATTGGAAACGTAAAAGTTGGAAAAGGAGAACCTAAAGTCCTATGTAAAAATTTAACGGAAAAAGGGTTTAACCATATTTATGTGGATGGAGGTAATACAATTCAGCGGTTTTTCGCTTCGCAAATGGTGAACGAAATTACTGTCACAATTATTCCCGTGCTAATAGGCAAAGGCATTCGTCTTTTTGGAGAGCTACCTTCGGATATCGAGCTCGAACTCGAATATTGCAAACCCTTTAATTTTGGCTACATTCAAAGTAGATACAAAGTAGTCCTATGATGACAATTATCAGTCGTTTGGACTTTCAAGTGGTTTCGTTCTATCGGACCAAACTATTTAACACCCTTCTCACTAGCGGCTCAGGGTTGAAAAGTGACATTCGGATAAACGATTGATGGATTGAACTAAAAGATTAAGGAACCAGAACAATTACATTAGCGAGATAGCTGTTGATTTAAAAAACAGATTTCAGTAATCGATTTATTCAATTGTCGTTCACCCCAATAACGTCCTAAGGTTTTAATGAGGCGTTAGATACGCATTCTTTCTCATCGCGATAAGGGATTTTTTAATCCTTTATTTATTGTGTGTGTCGCTTTAATTTTATGAATCCATATAACATTTAAATAGACTCCGTCCAAAAGGGAGGGCTGCTCGTGATAAGTAAAGTATTTGTACATAACAGTATGATTAAAGGCATTGCATTATCAATATTTGCTATATCTTTGTCAGATATATCGGCAAATAATGAGAGGGAAGCGAGTAAAAATATCGCCGCAGAAAAAAAAGCTAGGAGCAATCAGTTTTGGTGGCCTGATCAACTTGACCTTACTCCATTAAGGGATCATGACTACCGCTCTAATCCATTAGGTGACGATTTTGACTACGCAAAAGCATTTAACAAACTTGATTTAACAAAAGTTAAATCGGATATCAATCAGGTACTTACTGACTCCCAGGATTGGTGGCCCGCTGATTTTGGTAACTATGGTCCTTTCTTTATTCGCATGGCTTGGCACAGTGCTGGTACTTACCGAACTCTTGACGGACGAGGTGGTGGAGATGGAGGGCAAATGCGTTTTGACCCGCTCAACAGCTGGCCAGATAATGGTAACTTAGATAAAGCTCGACGATTGCTTTGGCCTGTGAAAAAGAAATACGGTGAGAATTTATCTTGGGGTGACTTGATGATCCTCGCGGGTAATGTTGCACTGGAAAACATGGGCTTTAAAACGTTTGGATTTGCCGGTGGCCGAGCAGATGATTGGGAGCCGGATATTGTGTACTGGGGACCTGAATTAGAAATGTTAGCCAGCGATAGAGAAGAGCATGGTGGTGAACTTCAACGACCATTGGGTGCCACTCATATGGGGTTGATTTATGTTAACCCAGAAGGTCCCAAGGGAAAGCCGGATCCGTTAGGGTCCGCTAAAAACATCAGAGTGGCTTTCGGTCGTATGGCCATGAATGATGAAGAGACGGTCGCTCTAATAGCAGGAGGCCACACGTTTGGCAAAATGCATGGTGCACACAATGCAAAGAAATGTGTTGGCGTTGAACCTGCAGCAAGTGCTATCGAAGCCCAAGGGTTAGGTTGGAAAAATAATTGTGGGAAAGGGCATTCAGAAGATACTGTGACAAGTGGACTAGAAGGTGCATGGACACAATTACCGACTCAATGGACAACCCTGTACTTATCGAACTTACTTAAATTTGAGTGGAAACAGGTTTTCAGTCCGGCAGGAGGCATTCAATGGGTTCCTACCGATGAATCAGCGCATAAGTCTGTTCCCGATGCACACATTAAAGAAAAGAAAAACTCACCGGTGATGACAACGGCTGACCTAGCATTAAAGTTTGATTCGAGCTATCGAAAAATTGCGGAGCGATTTTTAGCTAACCCCGAAGAATATCGATTAGCTTTTGCAAAAGCATGGTATAAGCTTACACATCGTGATCTGGGGCCAACTTCACGATACCTCGGGAATATGCAACCGGACGAAACTTTAATCTGGCAAGATCCCATTCCCGAAATTGATTATACCTTGGTAAGTGCGGATGACGTGGAAAAACTTAAACGGGATATATTAAAGTCAGGATTAACCCTATCTGAGTTGGTTCGAACGGCTTGGGCGTCAGCTTCAAGTTTTCGGTCGAGTGATATGCGGGGGGGGGCGAATGGTGCTCGTATCGCGCTTGCGCCTCAAAAAGATTGGGAAGTGAACAATCCAGCTGAATTAAAAAGGGTGTTGGGTAAACTGAAAAGCATTCAAAAAAAATTCAATATAAATTCAAAAAACAATACTCAAATATCACTTGCCGATTTGATTGTTTTAGGAGGTGCTGCAGCGATTGAAAAAGCAGCTCAGGATGTCGGAATAAAAATAAACGTATCCTTTGTACCAGGTCGAAATGATACAACGCAAGCACTCACAGATATAGAATCCTTTGAGCTGTTAAAGCCTACAGCTGATGCTTTTCGAAATTACTTTAATGTCAAGGAAAGTTACCTTTCTCCTGCAGAAATGTTGGTTGATAAGGCCGATCAATTGAATTTGACGGTACCTGAAATGACCGTGTTGATAGGTGGATTGCGTGTGCTGAATGCGAATAGTCGTGGAGTACAGCACGGTATATTTACGAACCGCGCTGGAACGCTTACCAATGACTATTTTGTAAACTTGCTTGATATGTCAACGGTTTGGCAAAAAGCAAAAACAGAGGGGCTGTATGAAGGCGTTGATCGAAAGTCAGGAAAAGTAAAATATACGGCAACGCCGGTTGATCTTGTTTTCGGCTCTAATGCGGAGTTACGAGCGATAGCGGAAGTTTATGCATTTGATAACTCGATGCAGCGCTTTGTTCACGATTTTGCAAAAGCTTGGACAAAAGTAATGCAGCTCGATCGGTTCGACATTTGAGCGTTCCGTAACGACAGCAATCATTAATCTTTAAAAAGCGAGTTGTCTTTCAGTGCAACTCGTTTATTGGACAAGTCGATGGAGCGAAAATGAAACCAAAGTTTTTCCCAGGTAAAAATATTGCTATAAAAGTTCCGTGTCATGAATACGAACAAACCGTCGACTTTTATGAAAATATACTGTGTCTTTCCCGAAAAGAAATAACGTCTTCCGATCCTTTCCCATCGGTTGCATTTGTGTTTGGCGATAAAAACCTATGGGTTGATAAAATTGATGGTTTAAGTCAGGCTGAAATTTGGCTTGAAATTGAAACCTCAAATATAAATGAAGCAAAACAGTATTTATCGGAAAAGGGTTGTGATTTTCGTGACGAGATTGAAAAGCTTCCGGAGTCCGTAAATGGCTTTTGGATAAGCAGTCCGTCTAATATTATTCACTTAATTGTTGAAATGTAAAAGTTAAAAAGTGTTATACAGACAAGGATTGCATAGCTATTATCAAGTATTTAACTTTAATCGCTCCCAAATGTATTCGGCAACAGGTCCATGTGTTCGATCAAAACGTCGAAATGCACGGATCTCACCTTTAAACTCCCATTCAAAGTCATCCAGCTCAATTTGTGTCAGAGTTTGGTTTTGCAGATCCTCTTCTACGTAGTGCTTTGGTATCATCCCCCAGCCCAAATTGTTTAAAAGCATACGACGAGCGGTTTCGATATCGGTCACTCGAAACTGTTGGCTCGCTGATTTAAAAGCAGAAAGACTGTCGTTATCGAAGTTCAGCGCACTTTCATGAGTTGTAATTATGGGATATTTGCTTAAGCGTGATAGAGTGAGCTTACTTTCTTGTTCCAGTAATTGGGGCGATACGGCAAGAATTAAGTGGTATTCACCCAGTACCTGCGTTTCAAAATCACCACTGGAGTGCATCACATGAAACCACGGACCGATACCTAAATCTGATTGCTTTTCACTGATATGTTGCAAGGAGGAAAATCGAAAGCCGCTGGAAATATTAAATTGTGTTGCCTTAAACCGAAGTAACGTTTCATTGAGCGCGTGCATGAACAAATTAGGAGGACAGGCGTTTTCAAAGGTGATGCTGAAATCCGGTTCTTCACCTTGCGCTAACTGATTGCCTAATGTTTGTAGGCGATCCATACCCTGCAAAATTATTTTGGCTTGCCGATAAAAGGTCTTGCCCCTTTGAGTGAGCTTAAGTCGATACTCGCGACGATCCAGTAATTCGAAGCCTAAGGACACTTCCAACTTCTTGATGGCCATAGATAACGCAGGTTGAGTTTTGTGCAGCTGTTCAGCCGCGCCTTTCAGGCTGCCTTCTTCTACAATATGTTGCAGGATGCGTAATTGCTCTAGGTTCATAAATAATATTTAACATGTTGCTAATATAAGTTAAATATTATTTTAACAGGTTTAACGTTAATATTCCGAAATGAATACCGCGCAACTCCTTGAAACAAATGAGGTTTCAATGAAAACATTAATCCATTTATCGATTTTTACCCTCCTGGTTCTTGTAATCAGCGCCTGCCAGCCAACAGAACAAGAGCCGCCATCCGAAGCCATTCGTCCGGCCAAGATCATCCAGGTAACGGACGAGTCAACAGATACCATTCGAAGTTTTCCTGCCACGGTAGAAGCTAACTTGGGTGCAAGTTTGGCGTTTCGTGTCAGTGGTGAATTAATCGAATTTCCTGTTAAGCCGGGTCAATTGGTAGAAAAAGGGCAGCTACTGGCTCGATTGGATCCAGAAGATTTTAAATTACGATTAAATGATCGCGAAGCGCGATACGAGTTAGCCAAATCACAATTTGAACGCGCTAACTCATTAAAGGAAAAAAATCTTGCAGCGCAATCTCAGCTCGATGAAGCACGTGCAAATTTATTAATTGCTGAAGCGGAGTTGGAAAAAGCACGCTCCGATTTGGAATATACGGAACTGCGAGCACCCTATGAAGGATCAATTGCCCAGGTATATGTTAAAAACCGAGAAAATATTCAAGCCAAACAAAACATTCTTCGACTGTTAAATCGTGACCGAATGGATGTTTCGATTCAGGTTCCAGAACGAATTATGGCGCGCGTGAAGCGTAACGAGAAGTATCAGCCCAGCGTTACCTTCGATGCATTACAGGAAAAAGAATATTTACTGAATGTGAAAGAGTGGGATACGCAAGCTGATCCTACAACGTTAACTTATAAAGTTGTTTTTTCGTTACCGACGCCGCAAGAGTTAAACGTATTACCGGGAATGACAGCAAAAGTACATATCGATTTAAGTCAGCTAGGTGTTGTATCAGCAAATCATATCGTATTACCGGTTGAAGCTATATTCGCACTTGAAGGCGAGTTACCGAAACAAGGCGAAGGGTATGTTTGGAAATACGATCCAAAATCACAGGAAGTTCAAAGGCAAAAAGTAACGCTTGGTCAAATACACAATGAAGGACAGGTGATATTATCAGGAGTTTCGGTAGGCGACCATGTAGTAACGGCTGGGGTTCACTATCTTAAACCAGGAATGAAAGTTCGCCCCTGGTCAAAAGAGCGGGGTATCTAATGAGTCTTGCTCAACTTTCGATAGAAAAAAAAGTCATCAGTTGGATGCTGGCACTGCTCTTTTTCGTTGGTGGTATTTTCAGTTATCTGGGATTGGGTCAACTGGAAGATCCTGAATTTACACTTAAACAAGCAATGGTTATCACCGCTTATCCTGGTGCAAGCCCGGAGCAGGTGGAGGAAGAAGTTACTTATCCCATTGAAAATGCGATTCAATCGTTACCCTATGTTGATCACGTTACTTCGATTTCATCGGCGGGATTGTCGCAGATTATTGTTGAGATGAAAAACATCTACCGTAAAAAAGATTTGCAACAAATTTGGGATGAACTCAGACGCAAGGTCAGTGACAACGCCAGTCGTTTGCCACCTGGTGTGAATCCTTCACAAGTGTATGATGATTTTGGTGATGTTTACGGTATTTTGTACGCTATAACAGGTGACGGGTACCAGTTTGAGGAGCTCAGTGATTACGTCAACTATTTGAAGCGTGAGTTGGTGCTGGTGAAAGGTGTCGGCAAAGTTACTACGGCCGGTAACCTGCAAGACCAAGTGGTGGTTGAAGTTTCCAGCCATCGATTATCGACATTGGGTATACCACCTAGTCATATTTTTCAGTTATTGCAAAATCAAAACATCGTTTCCAATGCCGGCCGTATTAAAGTGGGTGGAGAGTCCATTCGTTTTCATCCTACGGGAGAATTTAAAAGTGTTCGAGAGTTGGAGAGTTTATTAATATCCAAACCCGGTGACTCCAAGCTCATTTATCTGGGAGATGTCGCGCAAATTTCCAAGCAATACGTTGAAGTACCTGACAACATCGTGGGCTACAACGGAAACAAAGCTATCTTTCTTGGTGTTTCTTTTTCTTCCGGTGTGAACGTAGTTGAAGTAGGTCAAAAAATTGATCATCGCCTCGCAGAAATAGAACATCTTCGCCCCGTCGGGATGGAAATTAATACCGTTTATAAACAACCAGCCGAAGTGGAACAGTCTGTATCGGGCTTTATTATTAGCTTAATTCAAGCAATTGCCATTGTGATATTAGTGTTGCTTTTGTTTATGGGTTTGCGTAGTGGTGTATTAATTGGCTTGATTCTTTTGTTGACTGTTTTAGGTACTTTTATTTTTATGAAGTTATTCGCAATTGATTTACAGCGAATATCGCTAGGAGCATTGATCATTGCTCTTGGAATGCTAGTCGATAATGCCATTGTGATCACTGAAGGTATTTTGGTGGGCGTTAAACGAGGGCATACCAAGATGCAGGCGGCAATAAATATTGTTGAACAAACCAAGTGGCCGTTGTTGGGGGCAACGGTAATCGCGATTACTGCTTTTGCGCCAATAGGACTCTCTTCTGATGCTACCGGAGAGTTCGCCGGAAGTCTGTTTCATGTCTTGTTAATTTCTTTGTTTTTAAGTTGGGTCACCGCGATTACTTTAACACCGTTTTTCGCAGATCTATTTTTCAAAGAAAATAAGAAAAACCAAATGCAAGATGAAAGCGATCCCTATAAAGGCGTTTTGTTTGAGTTGTATCGGGAGCTGCTGGTTAAAAGCTTGCGTCACAGAGCGGTGACTTTATCGATAATGATTGTACTTTTGTTGCTTTCCTTTATTGGATTCGGACAGGTTAAGCAGGCATTCTTTCCAGCCTCTAACACACCTATGTTTTATGTGGATTATTGGCGCTATCAGGGGTCGGATATTCGAGAGACGCAAAAAGATATTCAAGCATTGCAATCGTATCTTTTACAACAAGAATCAGTTGTGGAGGTTTCAACCACTGTAGGGCGCGGCGCACCTCGGTTTATGCTGACTTACGCGCCGCAAAAATCGTATAAAGGTTATGGTCAATTAATTGTTCGCGTTAAAGACCGCGAACAAGTTGAACCTATCATGGGGCAGGTACGTGAGTACGCAAAGTTGCACTTTCTTAATGCCAATGTAAAGGTGAAGCCGATGGAAATAGGTCCCTCAACGGAATCGAAAATCGCTGCTCGTTTTATTGGTCCAGATCCCACTATTCTTCGTGAATTAGCGCAACAAGCGGAATCTATTTTAATGCAAGACAGCGGCGCGCATAATATTCGTCATGATTGGCAGCAACCGAGCAAAATAATCCGGCCACAATTTAATGAAGCAATTGCACGTCGATTAGGGATCAGTAAGTCGGATTTGGATGAACTGCTGCTTACCAATTTTAGCGGCAAACAAATCGGCATTTATCGAGAGGGTACTCGTATTCTACCCATTATTGCTCGTTCACCTGCAAGCGAAAGGCTTTCAATAGATAGCTTAACGGATCTGCAAATTTACAGCCCCGTGTTAAAGGTTTATGTGCCGATTACACAAGTAGTCGATGCTTTTACCTTAGAATGGGAAAACGCGTTGATTATGCGTCGTGATAGAAAACGGACGATTACGGTACAGGCCGATCACGACGTACTCGGGGATGAAACCGCGGCTACATTATTCAAGCGTGTTCGGCCTAAAATTGAATCCATTGAGCTGCCACCTGGCTATTCTCTGGATTGGGGTGGGGAGCATGAGTCGTCATCGAAAGCCAGAAAGGCTATTTTCGGTTCACTGCCACTGGGTTATTTGGCCATGTTTATGATCACTGTTTTGTTGTTTAATGCAATCAGAACACCCTTGGTTATATGGGCCACAGTACCCTTGGCGATTATCGGTGTGACATTAGGTTTGTTGGTCATGGATGCACCTTTTAGCTTTATGGCTTTATTAGGGCTACTGAGTCTGTCAGGCATGATTATTAAAAATGGCATCGTATTAGTTGATCAGGTGCATATTGAAATGAAGCAAGGCAAAACAGCTTATCAAGCTGTTGTTGATGCTGGGGTCAGTCGTGTTCGACCGGTTTCTATGGCAGCGATCACTACCATACTTGGGATGATTCCATTGCTCTTTGATGTGTTTTTTAAGTCAATGGCCGTAACCATTATGTTTGGTCTCGGATTTGCCACTTTATTGACTTTGATTGTGGTGCCCGTGTTATACGCGACGCTTTATAGAATAAAAGAGTGAGCATTTTTTAATTTCATATTTTAATTTTAGAGGACACTGCGTTTTTTGGGCATTGAGATTAAAATGATGACTCTGTCTTGAGCTCGGCGCTTATAAGAATGTTTGTGTTTTTACTAGGAAACTAAAAATACGAATTGATACTCGAGAATATTAAATCCTGTGGTCCGGGAGGAGCAAAGCACCCTCCCGGATTTTTAATTTGATATGGAAAAAGCTAAACCTTTTTCAAGCAGTGATTCGTCAGTACTTTTTCTTTACGATTTGACGTATTTTCTTTTAAATAGGTAAGTGTGATATCCAATAACCGTTGTACTATAAAAGTCAAAGTGATCATTACAGGTAGCGAAGTAATTAGTGCAAGCGGAGAGAGCGTTTGGAATCCAACAATGCCCATGCCCCAACACACCAGTGTCCATTGAATGACGTAAACACTGGTCACCTTTCTACTGCAATAGGACAGTAAACGAAACGTGAGTGGTAGGTGATATTTCCGACTGAATAAATATATTCCCCAGAGCATAATAAGATTTAGACCAGTCAGATAAAAAACACCACCAGGCCCAAGATGAAAGAAGTCATTAAAGTGATACTCAAAATTAAAGAGCATCAAACAGCCACCTATCACAAGAAAAACTAAGCCAGACTGGGCCATGCGTTGAAACACCCATTCTTGAGAATGGTTCTTCTCTCGATACAAGCGTCCAAAAAACAAGCCGAACAAAACACACGATACCCAGGGGAATGCTGGAAAGTAAACATTAAACTTGTTGCCAAAAAGTAGATCGAGGACATAGTCAACACCCTTTATTCCGAGTTGAAATCCGCTTAACATCTGGGAGACGCTGGCTATGAGTATTGCTAATGCAAGAATGGTAAACTTACTAAGGGTAAATTGTCGGATTATGGCGATTAAAAACAGGGATACACCTGCCAGCTGCAAAATATCGCCGGTTAAAATAAGGTACAAGTACTGATGTGTATTGAGTGGGCTTTGCCAACCATAAGCTTCGATAAAACTTTCCGGCATGGTACCGACAAGAATAGGGACTATAAATTTTAATCCATTCAAACCGTAGCCGACCAAGAGTAGAACAACGCTGCGAATTAAGGCATCTTTGGCTGACGATTGTTGTGACAGTGCTAAAGAAAAGCCCATTAAAACTAAAAATGCAGCAGTACCTTTTCCGAGAAAGTGTAGCGTATGCCCAATGATGGACTCAGTTTGAGCGTACTGACTACCATACATCCAAAGGGTATGTACCATTATCATCAATATAACCGCCAAGCCACGGCCAAGGTCGAGTGTTAATATTCGTTCGCAATTATTTTTTGAATTCATATTGAAGTTGCTCATGTATCATTTGAGTTTTGGGCAGTTGGAACATAGGTTGTCAGACTCCAATAAATAATGAAAACAGCAGCTACGACGTATTACGTCGTTTCTTAAGTGTTGCTGGTTCCAGTCAAATAGCGGTTGTTTAATGTTGATTTCCCAACCTTGTAGCCACAACCAAGCATAGTATTCCAATTGTTCGTTTGAGATTTTTTGCGGACTTATGCTCTGTAATCGGACTAGTGAAAACAGTAGACAGTCATGTACGAGGCGTATGGCAATCGCTTCTTTCATTGGTTTTACCGAATTGAAATTATTTAGCAATAACAGGATCTGTTCTCTCAGTTGTTCACGCGTATGTTTAATGGCTTCCTCTTTGCTATTTTCAATGGAATAAAAAGACCCCATTGCACACAGTTGTGGTTTCCCTTTGTCGATTTGAATGTAAAAGTAATTCATATCGAGACTCATTTTAAACTCAACAGCAGCCAATGAGGATAAATAGATCGGCTTCCAAATCAGCAATTGCCAACTTCTTAAAGAACAGTAAACCCTGTATCCATTTGTATGCTCTCGAACCAAGGTTTCATAAATTTCGAAAATATTTAATGGTGAAACGCTCTTCAGCTGAGACCAACAGTCTAGTGAAACATCAACTTCACTATCCTTTATTAATTCACAATGCATTTCTTTGGCGAGTGATTGCCACTTGTTAAAAACATCCGCTTTTAACAAGGGGCAACGATTAGCGGTTTCCAATAAAGAGTGCATCATGGCTAAATTTCACTGGTTGCCAGTTTGAAATTAATAGTTCCTGGTGATTCCTGTTCAGTGTTTTCCGAAATGCTTAAGCTCTGATTTCTGAGTTTTGCGATGGGGTTAATAAGATGGCCCGCAAATTGAAGGTTTTTAGCAGGATCCGTTAAATCTATCATTTGCTGGTTGTTGCACAGCTGCAATCTGTTTAAACAAGAGTGCTTGAACTTATCCTGAAACAAATCGTGTTCGATGAATCTTTGTGCTAACTCAGGGTGCTGCCTTTGGTACTGTCGTATGCACTGTGCCACTAAACGCCAGAACTGATTTTCATTAAAGTTCATATGCTCGACCAAAATGGCTGACATAAATCGGAAAAAGCAATCGAAAACGTCAGTAAATATCGATAAGAGTTCAATGTCTTTTTCCATTTTTATTGAAATACGTTGCACCAGTTCTGGCAACTCTCTATCGGAGTTCAACAGGCAAACTTCTTCACCAATATCTTTCATAATAGCTTTAACGGGGACATTGTTTTCTAAAACTAGAATGATGTTTTCGCCATGTGGCATAAAGACGAGTTGGTGTTTGAAGAAGCAATGCAATAAAGGAGATAGGTATATATTAAAGTAAGCAGATAACCAGCGATCGGTTGATTGTCCCGAGGTTTTGATCAACTCGGGTAATAACGCATTACCTTCGGCATCGATATGAAGCAGTGACGCCATTGTCATCATCCGTTGATTTGGTTTCAGGCTTTTGACTGGGCTTTCTCGCCAAAGAGCAGAGAGCATCTTTTTATAGGGCGTATTGCCAACTAGTTGATTCTCATAGTATGGATTTTGATATCCAATTGCTGCAACTTCTCGTAGAATGGAAAACCCCATTTTCTGTAAATCATCGTCTTTGTTAATCAGAGAATTCACCCAATCGTTAATGGCTGGAGTGGCTTTCATGTATTCGGCAGAAAGACCACGCATAAAACCCATATTTAAAATAGATAGAGCTGTTTTTACGTAATGTTTAGTAGGGTGTGACAAATTGAAGAAGGTTCGGATCGATTGTTGCGCTTGGTAAGCTTCGTTCCCGTACCCTAAACAAACAAGATAAGAGGAAGCAATATCGGGTGAAAATACATTCGCCAATTTATTAAACCACTGCCAAGGATGCACCGGAAGTAGAAGATAATCATCGGGGTTAAGTGATTTGGACGCTAATTGTTGTTTAAAGTTTTCGTGTAACGTTGGGTCCAGCTCTTGTTCGATGAAAAGTTGATACTCAACATCGAAGCTGTGAGAAAAATGAGAGCGACTTTTGTGTGCCGCTAACCATATCAATGCCATAGGTGTCGCGGCTTCTGGAGTGTACGCACGATAATCAGAAGCATCGAATCCTATGCGGCCATTATTAGCGATAAAGGCCGGGTGTCCTTCTGTCATCGCGGCTTCTACTTGTTGAAATTCAGCTTGAGTGAGTTCGCTGGACGTAAACGTCTGATTGTTCATTTTATACGCGCTGCTGTATAACGTACTGGTAATTTCTTCTAAATAAGTACC
The DNA here is from genome assembly GCF_055326765.1 of Pleionea sp. WD8-19. Classification (NCBI taxonomy): domain Bacteria; kingdom Pseudomonadati; phylum Pseudomonadota; class Gammaproteobacteria; order Oceanospirillales; family Pleioneaceae; genus Pleionea; species Pleionea sp. WD8-19. Next base: position 170,371 of record NZ_JBUZOU010000008.1, read on the forward strand.
CAGTTTGTCTTGTGGAATTTTAAGAAGCGAATTGAACTCAAGAATAAATTGAACGGAGTCCAGTGGATGCAATTCTCCTTGAATCCATTTTTCAATAGACTTGGTGTCGATTAACCAATGTTCCAGTTCTAGTAATTGTGCGCGAAAACGGTATTCCAAATCCGGAAGATCACCAGTTAATCGATAGTGACCCCATTCGCTTTCTTGCGCGATTAATTGAGGCTTTAAGATCCGTTCGTGGGACAATTCGGATAAACATTTCTTTAAATGCAGTTGATTCACTTTCTGCCAGATTTTCGATTCGATATTATTCGTTGCAAGCTGCGGACTTTGATTCAAGGGAGTGTCGTTGCGGTTATGAAGAAGGGTTTTAGCCAACTGAAATTGTTTTCGTGAACAAAAACCAAGGTACGCTGTTTTTTCTTCTAACTGAATGATGCGTTCATGCGAAAATCCAACCCGTCGATTAAGCTGATGAATTTTATGATTGCGCGAGTCGGGCTCAACCACAATTCGGTCGACTTGATCATCACTAAAAAGATATTCCAAAACCAATGTCATAATGTGAGTGGTAAATCCTTTTTTTCGAGCCTGACAAGGAGCCACCAATAAATGCATACCTCTATCACTTTCTTTTGCATCATAGTGATCACGGATTGAATGATACTGAGGATGATACACCTCAATCAAAAACTCAGGTTTTCCATTAATGATGCCAACAAGCGCAAATTCATGAGTATTGGCTCCGAGGTTTTCGTAGAAGGAAACCACCTGTTCAAGCTTGTGATCGCGCATTCCCCAATACTGTGCATAAGGCTGTGTAACCCACTGGTGAATAAAGTAAGCATCTGCGGGCAGGTCTAAAGTTCGGATCTCACAATCGCCCAGTCCTTCAATATAAGTGGAATATAATGTGTTCATAATAATTACTCTTAATTCGTTTTGATGAATGACAACACGTTTTTGAGTTTCGATACTAATAGTCGCTACGATTTTGCCCAGGCTTGTTCTTCACAGGAGTTTGAGCTTGAAAGCAGTTGGTGTTTAAAGAGCCATCCGAAACAAATAATAGTGACTAAAAACATCAAGCAAGATACATAAAATGGCGTTTGTAATGTCCAATGGGATACCAGGTATCCGGTCACAAATGATGAAAGTATGACGCCTAAGTTTTGGAAAATATGAATTCGGCTAAAATCATAGGCATACCGCTCGGGTACACTGAGTTGAAACATCAATACTTCTAAGCAAACCATCGCTTGGAATAATCCCCAGCCGTAGAGTACTCTTCCCGCTATTAAGACCAGTTCGTTATTGGTAGATTGCAATAGACTTCCGAGTAGCGTCCAAAATATGGCGAATAGAATGCGCTGATGTAACGATAACCGACTTTTTAATCGGTAGTTTAACCAGAGTCCAACTAAAGCAACCCAACCGGGAACGGAATAGACCAAACCTGATATGAGCTTGCTGTCTAAAGTGGATATGGATTCCCAATAACTGGATAAGAATGGGCGAATGCTAAAGGCCGCAAAATAAAACAGCAGTGTGACTGCGCCGAGTTTGAACAAGTAATGATGCTGTTTGTTGAATTCGGTTTTTATTTGAGTTTCTTCTGCCAATTGGTTTTTTGTTTCTTTGCAAGATAGGGTAGCTGAGTTATCGGGTAGAGACCGCCAATGTATGCCACGTTTCCGAATGAGGTATAAGCACACCAAAACCTGCAAAGCATCACCACTGGCCATAACTAAGTAAAGCTTCTGCGGCTCAAACCATTGCAAGGTAGCCCCCCCAACTAATGCGCCGCCAATTGCACCAAAGTGCATTAAGACTGAAAAAAGTCCGACTATATTGAGGTGAGCATCTTTTTCTTCGAGTCGCATAACGAAAGGGTAAATTAATAAATAACTGGCTTTAAACACCAGCATGAGTTGCGACAGTATCCAAAACTCAACAAGGGAAGTTGCATAAAAGCAGGCAATGCCAAGCGCAGCTGCTGCAATTTGTGTATACACCCAAAGATGTAATTCGTGAACTTTTCGTGCAACTTTTGCCCAAAATGGAAACATGAGCATAACCGTGACACAACACGCCGCTATGTAGTAGCCGGTATGTTTCGGATCATTTACCGCAAAGGCTTCGGAAAAAAACTGCGGATAAAAGGGAAGTATCATGGAGTCGCATATTACCGACACCACTGTCAGTAAGACTAACGCGGTTTTGAGTTTCATTACGCGGAGACCTTAATCGTTTGTTGGAACTGAGCAAGCTGTCGCGCATCAAACTGTTGAAATGCTATTCTCTCTTCTATGGGATAATATTCATATCCACTTAACTCTCGGATTAAGCTAGCGTTTCGATAACACGCCATTCCTAAATCTGGCGTTACAAACCCATGCGTGTGATGTTCGGCATTTTGAACAAAAATTTCACTGGCATTATTGTCGATGCTGTAATTTCGATGCACTTTAAATCGACTTTTTTTGTCCCAGCCAATACGATCTTTTATAGGCTCAAGAAAAGTGGGGACTTGATATTGATATCCAGTGGCCAAAATTAAATGTTCGGTTGATAATTGAAAGTTGGCTTCTTGTTCAACTTGATAAAAGTCAAGATTAATACGGTTGCTTGAGTGGATGTGTCGACAGTTAACCAGGTCACTATTGGTCAGTAAATTTACATCCGGTTCACTGCTCAACTGTTTAATGTAAAGCCTGTCAAAAATATCATTGATCAAACTCGAATTAATTCCTTTATATAAATGCTTCTGTTGTCGTAATAATTTATCTCTTTTTTCACTCGGCAATTGATGAAAATAGTCGACGTATTCAGGAGAGGTCATTTCCAATGTTAACTTAGTGTATTCCAAAGGAAAAAATCGAGGTGACCGCGTGATCCAATTAAGTTGATAATGTTTGGTATCGATGTCCTGCAAAAGGTCGTAAAAAATTTCTGCCGCGCTTTGCCCACTTCCCACTACGGTAATGATTCTTCCATCTTGAATGCTGCTTTTGCGATCCAAGTATTCGCTGGAATGGAGCGTGTTTCGTGTTAGGTGACGACATGCGATCGGAATATATGGAGAGGGTCCGGTTCCCAGTATTAACTTATGAGCGAAATACTCTTTTTTTGCATCATTTATGGTGGAGCGAGCTTCGATACGATAACACTTATGTTTTGTATCGTATTCGATGCTTTTAACTTCAGTATTGAATTCGAGGTTGTGAAGTTGGGAGGCTGCCCACTGGCAATATTGATTGTACTCTTTACGCATGAGAAAAAAGTTTTCGCGTATATAAAATGAATACAAGCGTCCCATTTTTTTACTGTAGTTAAGGAAACTGAGCGGATGAGTAGGATCCGCTAAAGTTACTAAGTCCGACATAAAGGGGGTTTGTAAGGTTGCATCTTCGAGCATCATTCCTGGATGCCAGTCGAACCCAGAATTTTTATCTAGGAATACCCCTTTTAGTGATTGAATAGGAGCGGTTAAGCAAGCGAGGCTTAAATTAAAAGGGCCAATACCGATGGCCACAAAATCGTAAATCATGGGTTTCATAATCAATACTTTATTTGGTTGGTGTTACGTTAACGTCGATGGTGCTATGCAACTTGAGCGGCTTGTTTATGATTAATCATGAGTTCTGCTCCAATATCGGTAATTCGATGTATCACATACTCAATATCGCTGACGGTAGTTGCTGGATTGAGCAAAGTAAGCTTTAAAAAAGCGCGACCATTGACTTTGGTTCCGGCAATTATCGCGTCACCTTTGGCAAAAAGTGATTTGCGTATATTTTGATTAATTTCGTCAAGCTTATCTTCAATGGCACTCAATTCGCTGACGGTTGAGTCGCCAATAAAGCGAAAAACCAGCGCACTGATTTCTGGCTTATGCAGTACTTGTAATGAACGATTGCTTAACATTAACTGGTATGCTCGTTGTGCCAAATGGATAACCGTATCGAAGTATTGACCCAATTGATTTGGCCCGATCATTCGTAGCGTTAACCAAAGTTTTAGTGCATCAAATCGTCTGGTGGTTTGAATACTCTTGTTGACTAGGTTGGGCGTTCCCTCTTGCGATTGGCTCAGTGGATTTAAGTAATCCGCGTGATGCGTTACTACCGAAAGATGTTTTCTATTTTTCACCATAAAGGCACCACAACTGACTGGTTGAAAAAACGATTTGTGATAATCAACAGTTACCGAATCAGCTTGTTCAATTCCTGCGAGTTTAGTTCTGTGTTGATTTGATACAAGCAGGCCACACCCGTAAGCAGCGTCTACGTGAAACCAGATATCCTGCTCCTGACACAGTTTGCTAATTGAGGTTAACGGGTCGATGCTGCCAAAATCGGTAGTGCCTGCGGTTGCTATCACGGCGATAGGAATTTCGCCACGTTGTTTGGATTGATTAATTTTTTTTTGTAGTTCACATACATCCACTTTATAACGTCGATCACTTTTAACGCTGATCACTGAGTGATAACCCAGACCCAATAGTGCAGCAGACTTTTGAACACTAAAATGACTGAGTTCAGACGTAAAAATTCTGAATTTACTGGCTTCCTTTGGCAGCCCATCCGTTTTTGGTGAATGCAATAAATGTTGCAGGCAAAAATGATCGCGTGCCAATAACAACGCCATTAAGTTGGATTGAGTACCACCACTGGTAAATATTCCGTCTGCTTGCTCACCTAAGTTCAGTTTGCTGCACGTCCAGTCGATTAAGGATTGTTCAATTAAAGTTCCTCCGGCGCTTTGGTCCCAGGTATCGAGAGAAGAATTAATCGACGATAAAATCAGTTCGGCAACGATAGCGGGGTAAACAACCGGACAATTGAGGTGCGCCACGTATTTGGGGTGGTGAAAGTAAACGGCGTCTTTTAAATATAGGGTATACAACTCCTTTAAAACCAGCGAGTGTGACGTCAATGGTTGTTCCAGATTTACTTCTTTAAAACTTTCTGCTAGCGCTTGAGGTGTCATTCCACTAAAAGGCTGCTCGGTATTGCGAATGCGTTGGCAAATTAGGTCCAGTGCTTGATGAATGCTTCTTCGAAATTCAATTTCACAATTTGAATTAAAGAGAAATGGAGTAGGTGAAGTGAGGTCATTTAAACCCAAAGGAATGTCGTCAATATCTGTGAAAACTTCGGCGTTTCCCATAGTCGTTCCCATAATTTGTTGATGGTCAGTTGGGCTATCCTGTTGTGCGATGCGCCTCAAGCTGACGATTCATTTTTGTTGTTGCGTAAAACTATAAATGATAATCATTCTTATTGCAATGCAAATGAGAATTATTATCGATAAGATTAAGTTGCTGAGATAAAAGGATTAAATTTAATAAGGGTATTGAATAGAGTATGATATTTATTTTATAAATCTAAATGATAATGATTTGCAATAACGATAATTTGCTTGTATATTGCCGCTCCTTAAACATCACATTTTGAAATTTAGGGGTCATAAAAAATGGAAACGCGCATAAAACCTTTGGTTTTAGCAATGAGTGCCGCTTTAATCTCTTTTTCAGCGTGGGCTGAAAAAATCGAGGAAGAAAATGAACGTTCTGACGTAAAAAAGGTAACGGTTTATGGTAAGACTTATCGATCGACTGGAACAAAATCGAGTCTTACGCCGATGGAATCACCCATGAGTTTTGAGGTGTACGATAGCGAGTTATTGGAGCTGCGTCAGGTAGACTCTGTCAATGAAGCGTTGCGTTATGTACCCGGTGTGACTCCGGAAAATCGTCCAACGGTGACTATTTTTGATCAATATACAATTCGTGGGTTTGAAACCTATCGCAATTATTATAATGGGCTGCCATTACAATATAATGGATTATGGAATCTTGCTCCGCAGGTGGATGCGTTTGCAACAGAAAGCATAGAAATATTGAAAGGGCCAACTTCCGTTCTTTACGGTTCAGCGCCTCCCGGAGGAATGGTGAATCAAACAGCAAAATTGCCGACCGGTGATGATTCAACTCACTTACGAGCGCGAGTTGGAACCCTTAACTTGGTTGAAGTTGCTGCGGATATTCAATCCAACATTTCTGAAAATATGGCTTTACGTATCAATTTATTAGCACGCCAAAAAGACGGACAACAAGTGTCTACAGAAGAAGAGCGGCGTACTTTTTCGCCTTCTTTTACCTGGAGAATGTCAAACACGACGCAAATTAACTTTAATTTGTACTATCAGTTTGACCCAGATATGGTTCCGTCGAATCCTTTACCTGCGGTTGGAACATTGTACCCGGCACCTTATGGACAACTCGATGCAAGCGCTTATGCTGGAGATAAAAATTGGGGAGGAATGGATCGCGAAGTTACCATGATCGGTTATAAATTGAATCACGAGTTTAGTGAAAACTTTCGGTTCTTACAAAACTTTCGGTTTACCGATGGAAATGCGTTTCAAAAAAACAGTTACAATTATGGATTGCTGCCAGATGATCAAACGTTAATACGCAGTGCGTATTTTACTTACGAAAAAATCAATGGTTTTGTAGTGGATAACCAATTCCAATTGTCATTTAATGCGGGTGAAACTTCGCACCAATTTCTAATGGGTATAGAGTTCCACACGCTGGACTCTGATGTTCAGTACGGTGATACGTTGAGTAATGCAACGGCCCCTCTGGATTTATCAGCGCCAAACTACACTCTTTTTGATCCTTCTTTAATGCCGTTTGATGTTTATCAAGAGCGTCATCGCATTAAGCAAGAGCAACTGGGTATTTATCTACAAGAAGAGTTTCAATTTCATTCGTTAACAGTGCTAGGTGGCTTACGTTGGGATACCTATGAAAGTGCGGATATCGCTGGAAATGTTTATTTGGGTACTGCGTTCGGAAGCGAAACTGAAATTGATCAAGATGAAATTTCTGCTCGTCTATCGGCTATCTATACATTTGATTCTGGATTCGCGCCTTATATTAGTTATTCGGAGTCATTTGAGCCAACGTCTGGCGTTGATACGATGACCGGATCAGCATTTAAACCAACGCTTGCAAGTCAGGTAGAACTGGGTACCAAGTTTCAGAGCAGCACTCAAACCACACAAATGACATTCGCGTATTTTGACCTTACCAAAGAAAATGTAGTGGTAAATACTGAAGACTTTATGGAATACACGCAAACCGGAGAAGTGGTATCAAAAGGTATTGAGTTTTGGCTGAAGCATGCATTTTCTCCAATGATTGATCTGGAATTAAATTTAACCAAAATGAATGTGGAAGTTACCAAAAACGAGCTCAATAGCGATTTGGTTGGCAAAACGCCTATTTGGGTTGCAGAAGATCAAGCTTCGGTCTGGATAAATATCTACCCATCCGATGATTGGGCAATCAGTGCGGGTGCTCGATATATTGGTGAGAGTCAGTTGGATGCTATGAATACAGATACTGTACCGAGCCACACATTGGTGGATTTCGCGCTACGTTATTCTATTAATATGGATACTTCGTTGGCATTAACAGCGAACAATGTGACTGACAAGCGTTATGTGGGAGCCTGTTACAACGAAAACAACTGTTGGATGGGAGCTGAGCGGAATATTGAATTGGTATTGAATACACAATTCTAATTGGCCCAATGTAGGCAGCTTGATGAGTATTAAGCTGCCTTATTTAAACGCACTGCGTTTTGATCAGAAACTGAATTATAAATGAATTAATTGATACCTATTAAACGGTATGGAATTGCAAATGACTTTAATAGTAGGAATTTGTGTGCTTGTTAATACGCTGGGCGTTATGACTCTTTATTACTCCTGGAAAAGGAAACAGGCAACTTCAGGACTGTTAAAAAATTTAAATTGGTATGGTTGGATAATACTTTTCATTACACTTTATTTGTGGTGTTTCAAGTATGGCGCGGAGTTCGGTATTGTATTTTGGTGTCTTTCGATAGCCTGCGTCGCTTTCCTTTTGCTTTTTATACATCAAGATCGCCGTTGCGAAGCTGGGAAGGCATTACCCTTCGAAAATCGTGGTATGCCTGTGAAGAAAATGAGCCAAAGCGTGCTTACGTTTTTTGTATTGGGGCCTTTGGCTATGTTTTCGACTTGTTTACTCACCATTGCTGCGTTTTCAAATTTACCTTTTGAAAGAGCAAATACATTGGTAATGGCTGCGTTTGTATTTCCAGTTTTATGGGCACTCGTCAGTTTTTGGGTATGTGCAAGAGAAAGACTTTTGATTCCGTCGATAGCGATTATATCTACCGGAGTCATCTCTGGCTTAATTGTTTATTTGTGAAAAATATTTAGCGGATTGTATATGAAATTAACTCCATCGAATGAACTGGTTAAAAGCTCTTTAAAAGGACACAGCTGGTTAGGTTTAACTGTCGGAGTATTGATGTATCTGATTTGTTTATCCGGAACGTTGGTGGTGTTTTTTGAAGAGTTTGAACGTTGGGAACAACCCAATGTTGAAGAGTATAAAGATTATTCAGTACAACAAATCAATACAGCGGTTGAACATTTTTTAGAGCGCGTCGACAAAGCACCAGAGTCGTTGTATGTGGTGTTACCTACTGAAGCGGTGCCCAGAATTCATATTTCTGGTGACGATCAGGAATGGTTTGTTAATAAAGACGGCAGTTTGAGTGAGCCTCCAATGGAAGGCTGGACACACATGCTTAAAACATTGCACACTAATCTGCATTTACCGCAAACCGTGGGTATTATTATTGTTGGATCGATAGGTGCAATGTTATGTGGGCTGATCATTTCTGGGTTATTAGCGCACCCACGAATTTTTAAAGATGCTTTTAGATTAAGATTGGGTGGTAATAAACGCTTGGAGCAAGCTGATATACATAATCGCCTGAGTGTTTGGGGAATGCCTTTTTATTTTATGATTGGATTGACGGGAGCCTACATTGGATTGGTTGGTGTTTTAATCGCCATGGTTGCTCCAGTGTATTATGGCGGTGATCGAAGCGCTGTCATTGACGAAGTTTATGGTGCCGATCCTGAGGTGCAAGAGACGGTAGAACCGATTGATTTTCAGGCTGCGTTTGGTTCTTTAAAAGCAGAGCACCCAAATGCAACACCTATATACTTGGTAATTCAAAGAATAAATACGGAACATCAATTTTTAGAAATTGCGGCGACTTTACCCAAGCGTTTGATTTATTCTGAAATGTACCGATTTCATGCCAATGGAAAACTCATCAGTCATCAAGGTTTATCCGATGGACCTGTAGGTCGTCAAGCCGCATACTCCGTATATCGCTTGCACTTTGGGCACTTTAACAGTGAGTGGGTTAAGTTAATTTATGGTGTTTTAGGGCTAGCACTTACGATCATTTCAGTCACTGGAATCAATATTTGGTTAGCTCGTCGAAAACATCGAAGTTTTGTGAATGACGCTTGGGTTGCAATTGTGTGGGGAGCACCTTTGGCGTTAGTGTTGTCTTTTATTTCAAGCCTTTTTTCAATTTCACCAACAATCAGTTTTTGGGTGATGTTGTCTATGCTGATTTTATTGTCTATTTTTATTCGTAACGAACAATGGATAAAAATGTCTCTTAAGATATTAACTGCGGTGGCCTTATTCGGTGTTTTGCTGGTTTACTTCATGAAGTTTCGATCATTTGCACTTAACTCGGCCTCTTTTCTTATTAACAGTGCGTTAATTGTGCTCTTGTTTTGGTACTTTTGGGAAGGCGTAAAGTCACTACGAGTTCGATGGATTGAGCCGTTACAGGAACAGGGAGAACACGCTTAACAAGTCAATTTAACGACGAATCGATAGTGTTTTTGAACATTTCGTGTTTCATGAAATGTTGGTTGCCAAAAATGCGATTGGCGGCGATACTTATGGGTATGAATGCATCTCCGCTCACATTAAAACAATTCTTTTGCAGAGCGTACTGCAGTTTGCTTTTTATTGGTTCTTTATTCTGTAGCATCGCTCACGCAACTGATGCAGAAGAACTGGCGGCTCTTAGTATTAAAGAGCTTATGAATATTCCTTTGAATGTAAATTATTCTAAGCAGCGTATTCACCAACTCGATACCAACAAAATTTCATCCGCGACCATCAACTTTGGTATTCTCGCACCTATCAGCAGCTTTCCTGTTTACTCCGCGGAGATCGTTGCGGCGGCTGATTTTGCGACTGAATTCGTTAATAGTCATGGGGGTATTGCGGGTAAACGATTAGTTATTATAAGAGCAGATGATGAGGAAAATACTTCTGTCTCAGCGGAGCTCGCTGCAGAGTTAGTTGAGCGATATAAAGTACAAGCCATAGTGGGCCCTGCGACCTCCGATAGTGTCGCTGATATTTTAGAAAAAGTGACTAATCCCAATCGAATCCCTTTAATCACTCAGGCGGCATCGTCAATTGTTTTAAGTGATATTGCCGACCAAAAATATTTTTGGCGTATGGTTGCCAATAATAATCAACAAGTGGAATTAATCATTAAACATCTACACCAAGAGCGAGGACATAATCGTATCTATGTTATTGCTGGTCGCGATATTTATAGTAAAGAAATCAGTTCCGGTATTCTTAAGTATATGCGACGACAAAAGGAGGGATGGGCAGATGAATTAAAGCTCAGTAAATTAGTTTACCTGGAAGGGATGAATTTGCGAGAAGAAATTGAAGCGATTCAAGCGAGAGGTGTGAGTGCCATTGTTATTACCTTACCAACGGGTCAAATGATTGCCATGTTGCGAAAAATTGCGAAACATTGGCGAGGCGATTTTCCATTAATTTTGACCGCCGACACAGTAAAACCAAAGTATTTAAGGGACGCAGAACTAGGACCCATTGAGCACTGCATTTTAACTTATGTGGCATCGCCAACGGAATTAGCGTCAGAGTTGAGAGATAAAATAACGCAGCTTTTGGATAAAGACTCTGCAGGGTTTGATGCGGCATACGTTTATGACGCAATTGTCATTTTATCGATGGCAAAACAATTGGAGCTAAAACTTGGATTGGAAATGAACGTTGCTGTGAATAAAATCACTGGAAAGGGCTATCGCATCAGTCACCTTGATTATCCGAATATTGTAAAATTGTACCAGCGTCATTCTGAATTGAGTTATTCTGGGTACAGCGGTCGAATACATTTTAATCAGCGCGGAGATAATGTTTCTGCCAATATGAAAATTTATTCATTAGCCACTTCGAACTTGGGGAACTACCCATGTTTGAGAGATAAAACTGCGTTTATAAAAAATTAGAGAAAATGATTTTTTGAATCTTACAAAAATATTCATTTTTCTAAAAGCAGAAATGTAAACGTTTCAGTAAAAAACAAACCGCTTTGTAAGATATATCTCAAAACCATAGCGGCGTTTGGCGTAAATCACGCTCAGTAAAGATCGCCATTAGCACCTGCGCTACTGCTAACCTATTGAAATTAATCCGATAAAATCATAGTGATTGTTTATTAATCAGCTTTGGGTTCGTAGCTTTCTTCAAACGGTGTCTTGTGGTCAGCGATGGATCATTTAATATGACTTTCGTGCACAGGGAGTGCATCTCACGGAACGAGTTTACAGGATGTCAGGATTCAGGGATTGCCAAACGCTTGAGGGAAAATGGATTGATAAAGCACAATTGATATGAGGTATAAGGCGGCAGGATGCCGCCTTTTTCTTTATTGGTTTGCCAGCTTTTTAATCTACCATCCGCATTGACGTCCTTGGTTTTGTTCATCCAGCCAACTTTTTAGTGGCGCAAAATAATCCAGAACCGCAGTGGCATCCATTTGATTGCTGCCGGTCATTGCCGCAAGTGCTTCTTGCCAGGGTCGACTTTGCCCCATCTCTAACATGGCTTTTAACTTAGCGCCGGCTTCTTTGTTATTGTAGATAGAGCAACGATGCAATGGACCCTCGTGTCCGGCAATTTTGCACAATTCACGTTGGAACTGGAATTGTAATATGTGTGCCAAAAAGTAACGAGAGTAAGGCGTGTTACCAGGAATGTGGTATTTGGCACCTGGATCAAAATCGTTTTCACTGCGAGTGACCGGTGCTTTGACCCCTTGATATTTTTCGCGCAGTTGCCACCAGCCTTGATTGTATTTTTCGGGAGGCAATTCACCACTGAAAACTTGCCAACGCCATTGATCAACGAGCAGTCCAAATGGTAAGAACGCAACTTTATCCATTGCCATTCGCATTAAAAATGGCAAATCTCCGGAAGCGTCGGGTTCTTCTTCAATTAAGCCTATTTCTTTAAGGTATTTTGGCGTTATGGATAATGCAATGGTGTCACCAATGGCTTCGTGGAAGCCATCGTTGGCACTGCCGCGATAAAGCATTGGTTGAGCTAGGTTGTAAGCTCGTTGATAAAAGTTGTGTCCTAGCTCATGATGGATGGTATTAAATTCCTCTCCGGTAATCTGGATACACATTTTTATGCGGTAATCGTCCGGCGTGATATCCCAGGCACTGGCGTGACAAACGACATCGCGATCACGTGGTTCGTCAAACTGAGAGCGGGTCCAGAAAGTATCGGGTAATGGCTTGAAGCCGAGTGATGTGAAGAAGCCTTCGGCTTGGCGTACCATTCCGCGTGAGTCGTAGGCTTTTGCTTGCAGCCGTTCTGTAACGTCTATACTGGAGCCACCTTCCGGGGCAACCATATCGTAAACATTGCCCCATTGCTGAGCCCACATGTTACCAAGCAAATGCGCAGGAATTGGCCCTTGCGTAGCAACCACGTCGTCGCCGTATTTTTCATTCAACTTAGCGCGAACATGGCAATGTAATGCGTCGTATAGTGGTTTTACTTGTTCCCAGACGCGATCCATTTCTTCGGCAAATGCGTCGGGTGACATATCGTAGTTGGAACGCCACATGGCACCCAAATCGGCAAAACCAAGATCGCGGGCACCTTCATTGGCAATTTCAACCAGGCGCTGGTAGTGAGGTTTCATTTGTGGGGACACTTTTCGCCAGTCTAGCCAAGCTTGCAACATGGCTTCTGGATCATCGGATTCTGCAAGTACGTTGGAGAGGGCGATTAAATCGTGTTTGTTGCCTTCAGTGTCGTTTCCAGAACCGTACATAGCGCTAAGCTTGCTTTCTATCTTTGCCAGCTCTGAGGCTTTTTCCGGTTGATTAGCTGGTGCAGGAAGAGTTAAGCCCAAACGTAATAGTTTGAGTTTGCGCTCAACGTCGTAGGGCAGTTGCATGTCTTTAAATTGAGCGGCTCCATTGGCCAGTTCGATGCCGAGCAACTTGTATTCTTCGTTGGCTTTAGACTCGATGTACTGCGAGTCTTCATTAATATAGGTTTGGGCGATCCAAGACGCTTTGCTAATGTATTCGTAAATGTCTCCGATTCGTTTTTCAGCCTCATTAACAAAGTTTTCCGCGTCTTGAGCTGTCAATTGTGGCGTTTGTTCAGGGGACGTCGGTTCTTCCTGTTGGCTTTGCTGGCAACCCGCGAGTGCCGCAGTGACAGCCGTGACCAATAACCAGTTTTTCACTTTTCTTTTTTGGGTAGTCATATTACACCTGTTCATAATGGAATAGCAGGCGAAAGAGTAAACGATGGCAGTAGAAGCTTCAAGGTTTGAAGGTGTAAGCCTGACTGAGTAAGATCAATAGGAATTACAGAGAGGAAGGCGTGAAAATGTATCGGATTGCAAGAATCGGGAGTACAGGCTCTTAACATCACGAACCTTAATTTTAATGATTGCGCATTTACCCGTGGTTTCGGTAGCATTAGCGCACTTTTACTGGTTTAAGGCAGTTTCATGTTGGTACCCGGCCCAGTTATGGTGGATTTAAAATCCTATACCATCGATGCTGAAGAAAAAGAAATGCTGACTCATCCGGCTTGTGGTGGGGTTATTTTATTTGCTCGTAATATTGAGAACGCAGAGCAAGTGCGCAGCTTAAATGATGAAATTTTTCAAATTAACCCCTCATTATTGCTTGCAGTGGATCAAGAAGGAGGGCGTGTTCAAAGACTTTTGAATGGGTTTACACGGTTGATGGCGTTGCGAGAAATAGAAGCCGTCAGTGATACATTCTCATATGCGCTTGAACTTGCCGCGCATCATGCCCAAGTAATGGCTCTAGAAACAATGTCAGTGGGGTTTGATATCAGTTTTACTCCAGTGCTGGATGTTTGTACACCAACAAGCCGAATCATTGGTGATCGCGCATTTCACGAAAACCCGGATCAAATTATTCAATTAGCACAAGCCTATGTTGCGACAATGGCGGAGTGTGGTATGTCTGCGACAGGAAAACATTTTCCAGGGCATGGTAGTGTGGATGCCGATTCACACATTGAGATTCCGGTCGATCAAAGAAGTTTTGCGGAAATCGAACAGCAGGATTTGCAGCCATTTTCTAAAATGGCACATTATTTAGGTGGTATTATGCCTGCCCACATTATTTATTCGGATGTCGATGAATTGCCAGCTGGCTTTTCCGCTCGTTGGATTAAAAACATTCTTCGAAGCCAGCTAAAGTTTAACGGCGTTGTGTTCAGTGACGATCTGAGTATGAAAGGTGCTGAAGTGGTTGGTGGTTTTATAGACCGGGCCGAAGCGGCGATGCAAGCTGGATGTGATATGGTGTTGGTTTGCAATAACAGTAATGAAGCGGGTAATGTGCTTGAGCATCTTCGTAATCATAGAAGCCGTGTTTCTTCACAACGTATTTTGCGTATGAAAGCCGATGCGGCACGAAAAATTGGCTTGAGTGAAATACAGAAAGATTCTCGTTGGAAAGCGAGTCACTCTGAATTAATGAAATATATGAAAGGTTAGTTATGGAATTTTTAAAAGAAAAACTTTATCAGTTGCAAGGTGAGTCGGCCTGGATGACTGAAATATTTATCATCGTTTTAGTTACTTTAATTGCAAACTTGGTTTGGCGGCATTTTCATAGCAAGTTGTATTCGCGCATCATGAAAACAAGAACGTTTTGGGATGATGCGTTATTTAAAGCATTATCACGACCGGTTACTTGGGCGATATGGGTTACTGGAATTTCCTTTGCTATTGAAACCTCGCAGTCGGACTATTTGATAGATATTTTGCAGTTGGAGATGAAGTCTGGTGAGCCGATTATGGTTCGGGATGTGATATTGATTGGATTATTTGGTTGGTTTTTAACACGCATGGTTCATGAGTCTGAGTCCCATTTGATTGAGTTTCAACCGCAAAAAGATCCCGACGATCAGATTGATCAAACGACCATTCAAGCAATCAGTAAACTTTTGCGTGTTTCCGTGATTATTACCGTAACGTTGGTTGTGTTGCAAACCGTTGGCATCAGTATCAGTGCGGTGTTGGCATTTGGTGGTATTGGCGGTATTGCGATTGGTTTTGCAGCGAAAGATTTACTGGCAAACTTTTTCGGCGGCTTAATGATTTATTTGGATAGACCCTTTGCCGTTGGGGACTGGATCCGCAGTTCTGACAGAAATATAGAAGGCACAGTTGAGTACATCGGATGGCGACAAACTCGTATTCGTACGTTCGATAAGCGACCACTTTATGTTCCCAATTCGATCTTTAACAGTATTACGGTTGAAAACCCATCGCGTATGACCAATCGCCGAATTTACGAAACCATTGGCATTCGATATGACGATATTGCTCAAATGCAATCAGTCGTGGAGGAGGTAAAGTCGATGCTGTTATCGCATGAAGCCATTGACACTCAGCAAACCTTAATGGTGAATTTTAATGCGTTTGCACCTTCGTCCGTAGACTTTTTTGTTTATTGCTTTACCAAAACCACGGACTGGGTTGAGTTTCACACCATAAAACAGGATGTTTTACTAAAAATTTCGAACATCATTGAAGCCAAAGGTGCCGAGATTGCTTATCCAACATCGACTTTACACGTGAAGATGGATGCTCCGCAATTTGCTGGACAATTGAGTTCGGAGCAAAGTTAGATAGGTAAAAGTGACAAATCATTAACGGTTTGTCACTTGCTAACTAACTTCGATGCTTTACGGCGTGAATGACTTTGTTGTGCTCAAAATAAACGGTGAAGTTTTTATAAATCCAGCGTGTAATGGGAGGCTCTCCAACCGCGGGAACTTCACGATCGGGCGTACCGAAATGAGTACGCACGGTATCCATACTTTGGCCTGAACGAGGTGTTGTGACTTGATTATCGCCCTGATCGCCGATATTTACCGGGTCGGTCGCAGCCTGAATGTTGAAGGCAGTAAAAATGATACCTGCGAATAACCAACGTTTCATGGTGAACTCCTTAACTTTCCAGCCGCTGTTTGCGCAGCTGTTCTGACTGTAAACGGGTAATATGTTTAACCAACGCATCCTGATCATGCTGCGTAACTTGTGTAAACTCAAGCACAACCTGAAATTGATTCCCAACCGCTTCGCAACTGCGCACCACACTGATGCAGGCCAGCCCATAACAATCGGGAAATAACAATAGTTTTAGTAACCACTGAGTACCAACGGCAAACGATTGATCACTTTTAAAGCGTAACCCGCTGCCACTGATATTGACTTGCTGCTGTTTGTAACTCTCTTTTAACTGTCGAACCAAATAGAGCGCTAACAACTCTAACTTCTGATTTTGCACCTTCAGATAGTAGGCAATATCGCGATATTTATCCTGGATGGTACGCATTAATTGCACATTGTCGGTGTCAAGACGGCGCAACTCGTTGAGTGTTAAAAACTCTTCCGGTAAATGACGGCTTAAGTCGTCGAGCTTTGATGGTGGCTCACCGGAATACGGCGTCAACTCCATCGTGACGTTGTCTTCAATCCGGTAAAACTCTCGCTTTTCTTTGTCAGGTGCCATATACCGTTAAAGTCTGCTAACCGTTATTGCCATTTCAAGAATATCGTTTTGTATGCAAAAACTTTTGCGCTGTTTTGCGGTCCTAGGTAGCATAAGCGCCTTCAGACAGTATTCATATAGGGCACTTAATACGTTGACTCTGCAACACAACGATTCAATTACTATAAGGCAAGCTATTGTCTCAGGGAAGCCATTATTTAATATAATAGCTTAAAAATCTGTGATAACTTACTAAAAAAAGACGAGTTTTTAAATTTTCCTATGAAGTTTCCTTTTTCCTGGTTTGTAGGGCTCCGGTATACAAGAGCCAAAAGAAAAAACCACTTTATTTCCTTTATTGCGCTGGCTTCCATGTTGGGTATTGCTCTGGGAGTCATGGTGTTGATTACCGTCATGTCAGTGATGAATGGTTTTGAACGAGAGCTTCGCGAGCGCATATTGGGGACCGTGCCACATGTAATTGTTGGTGAACGTGGTGACGGTGTTCAAAACTGGGTTGAGTTAGAAAAGAAAATTCTTACCGAACCTTCGGTATTAGGGGTATCGCCTTACATCGATTCTACAGCCATGTTTAAAAGTGGCTTTGGTGGTACTGAGTACGGCATTTTACAGGGGGTGATGCCAAATAAAGAGTCGCAAGTCTCTGTTATTGAAGATTACATGTTAAATGGTAGTTTGCAGGATCTGAATGCTGGCGATTATGGCATTATTATTGGCTCGGCAATGGCGCGCAATTTAGGGCTTTGGGCGGGTGACAAAATAACGGTTTTGGTGGTTGAAGGGTCCACGGTATCGCCTGCTGGTATATCGCCACGTTATCGACGATTTACGATTAAAGGGTTGTTCGAAACCAAGTCGGAGTTGGATTCGCGTGTCGCATTGATCCATTTAGAGGATGCCGCGCGGTTGCTTAGAAAGTCTGACTCGGTAAGTGCGCTCAGGATAAAAGTTGAAAATGTGCTCGAAGCGCATGTTACTTCCACGCGGTTACGGGCCATATTAGGGCTCGATTATTGGGTGAGCGACTGGAATCGTACTCAAGGACCACTGTTTCGAGCCATACAGATGGAAAAGAGTATGATGTTTATTTTGCTGACTCTGATTATTGCGGTAGCGGCATTTAATATCGTTTCGACAATGGTCATGGTGGTAACCGATAAGCAATCTGATATTGCGATTATGCGAACCCTTGGCGCGTCGCCAATGACCGTGATGAAAGTGTTTATGGTACAAGGGAGTGTAAATGGTGTGCTTGGTACTTTATTGGGGGTGATATCTGGCGTGGCATTGGCGACGAATTTACCCGATATTGTGCAATGGGTTGAGCAACAATTTGGCGTCGCTTTGGTTCCTGGAGACGTCTATTTTATTGGCTTTCTGCCCAGTGAGTTGCAATCTTCCGATGTGATCAACATCACAATTGCCGCTTTGTTAATGAGCGTATTAGCTACTTTGTATCCCGCTTGGAGAGCGTCGAAAACCCGCCCTGCGGAGGCATTAAAATATGAATAACTCAGTTGTTTTGGAGTGCCGTAAGCTGGCAAAAAGTTATTACGATGCGGGCCGCGATGTTGAAGTATTGACCTCGGTAGACTTAGCGGTACAAGCCGGTGAAAGCTTATCTGTTGTTGGTGCATCTGGGTCAGGTAAAAGTACGCTATTGCATTTGCTAGGTGGGCTGGATAACGCGACTTCTGGCGAAGTACTGGTAATGGGAAAAAACATTCAGAGGATGAGCGCTAGGCAGCAAGGTGACTGGCGTAATCGTCATTTGGGATTTATTTATCAATTTCACCATTTGTTAGCGGAGTTTACTGCGTTGGAAAACGTGGCAATGCCGCTGTTGATCCGCGGACAGACAAAGTCAGTCGCTTTGGCTTCAGCTAGTAAAATGATTGGTTTAGTTGGATTAGACAATCGCATTGAGCATAAACCTTCGGAGCTATCGGGTGGTGAAAGGCAGCGAATTGCAATTGCCAGAGCTCTGGTGACTCAGCCGTCTTGTCTTCTGGCTGATGAACCCACGGGCAATCTCGATGAGGACAACGCGCAACGGGTGTATCAACTCATGCTGGATTTGAATCGAGAGTTGAACACCAGTTTAATTGTGGTCACTCACGATAAACAGTTGGCTGCAAAAGCGGAACGGCAGCTAGAGATGGTACACGGCCAAGTAACAGAGAAAGCGTAAGTTATTACAGCTTAAATATTGTTTTTCGGTTGTATGAATCGATTTAAGCCGCGGAACTATCCTGACTGCGGTTTGCTCGTTTTAATGCGCGGGTTTTCCATTGGTTTATTACGTGAATGCGCCAGAATAAACGAATGCCAAAGTGACCAATTAACGCACTGACAACGCCGCACACCAAACAACCTAGCAAGAATGGTTGCCAAATCGCTCCCAAACTGGTTTGTAACCATTCCCAGCTGAGTTCAAAATTAAACTCCTGAGAGACCTCCGGGAAAAAAAAGGTGCCAACATAATAAGCGAATCCGAAAATTACCGGCATGGTGAGTGGGTTGGTTAACCAGACGAGCGCCACGGATAATAACAGGTTAGCACGAAACAAAATGGCTCCGCCCGCTGCCAAAACCATTTGGAAAGGTACTGGGACAAATGCGCAGAACAACCCGAGTGAAAAGGCATGTGCGACCGAATATCGAGTCAAGTGCCAGAGTTGCGGGTCGTGAAGTGCGTGACCAAAAATTTTTAAGAAACGATTATTTTTTACGGATGCTGGATCCGGTAAAAATCGTTTTATAAGCTTACGAGCCATAAAAAGTCAGTGTCGATACGAGATTGGGTTATTGTAGCCTTGGTAATTACTTTTTTTCTACCATTTAAAAGGATTGTTTGTGCGTAGTTATGCGTTAGGATTTTTGCTGGGATGCAGTGTGCTTTGGACACAGACGGAGTTAATTCCTTCGGTAATATGCTTGGTGCTCGCTATCACAGGCTTGCTTTTACGTTTCTACGTGAAATTATTGCCGATATATCAACCACTTTTAAATTTAGCGCTGAGCTTTGTGATCGGTGTGAGTTGGGCAAATTTTCAAGCAGGGATTAGATTAGAATATCGACTGCCCTTGGTTGATAAACGAGTCGAGTCGAACATTAGTGGAAAGATTTGCTCATTACCTGAATACACTTATGGCAATGATAAGAATATTGGCGATCATGCAAATACAAACGTTGAGCGTAAAGTCGCGAAGAAAATCAGTTTTTATTTGTGTCCGGATAAACATTTATTCGGACTCAGAAAAGTCCACTTGTCTTGGTATTTTAGTGATCAAAAGATTCAACCGTTACAGCGCTGGGCATTTGAAGTAAAGCTAAAACCGCCTTTTGCGTCGCTTAATTCAGGCGGATTTGATTTTGAACGATGGGCACTGGTCGAGGACATTGATGCGGTAGGCTATGTCCTTTCGGCGAAACAGCTCGACACTCATGACTCTGAGTTTTCAATGGCTAAGTGGCGATTTCAGGCCATAGAAAGCTTTCGTCAACAACTCGAATCAAGTCAATATACGGGTTGGCACTTGGCGTTAACGTCAGGCTATCGTGCCGAACTTACCGGGTTTGATAGAGAACTTTTGCAGCAGTCAGGAACCGCTCATCTTATTGCTATCTCAGGATTACATGTTGGTTTGGTCTTTTTGTGGGCTTATTGGATTTGCAGTTGGTTATGGCGACGCAGTGTGCGTTTTTGTGAATGGATCCCAGCAAACAAGGTCGCTTTAATCGTTGCTTTTTGTACAGCGTTCTTCTTTTCGTTGATGGCAGGGTTTGATACGCCAACTCAACGAGCATTAATTGCGTTAGCGGTTGTTTTGGTTGGTCGGTTGATATTAGTGCAGTGGTCTTCTTATTCGGCTTTAAGTATTACGATCATTGTAATGCTGTTGGTGGATCCCCTGGCCGTTTTAAACGAAGGATTTTGGTTGTCGCTGGTTGCTATTTCAATTATTTACTGGGTTTTACAGGGAACAAAGGAACCTCCTTTATTACAGTGGATAAAGTTGCAACTCTATTTATCTACAGCGATGTCTGTTTTAAGCGGATTGTTGTTCGGTAGTTTGAGTATCAATGCAACCATGGCCAATTTACTCGCTATACCGTTAGTTAGCTTTTGGGTGTTACCTCTCGACTTAATCGCTTACACCGGTCATTCGGTGTTGCCCAATATGGCTCATTGGCTGATTTACTTTTCTGACTTGGCATTAAGCCAATTGATTGTATTTTTACAATTTTTAAACCGTTTCGTATCGCCAGTATATTTAAGTCATGCTGCTGCACTTTGGCTATTAATTTCTGTAGCAATTTTTTATTTGTTGATTCGTTTCCGTCACCCTGTCTTTGTTCATTTGTTTTCCGGTTACTTGGTTATCTTGACCATTTGTCAGCTAGTAGCGAACAGCGGTGATGAACTGCGTGTTTATTTTTTAGATGTGGGGCAGGGGCTCAGTATTGCGGCTCGTTATCAAGATAAATGGATGCTGTATGACCTAGCCTATGCCGATGAACACTACTCGGGAGTAAAGGCACATGTGTTGCCGTTCTTGCGCGCCCATGGCGTTTCGGAACTTTATAGGTTATTCGTCAGTCATAGTGACCGGGATCATTCAGGCGATCTCGATCATTTTCTAAAAGTCATGCCGGTAAAATATAAAGTTATGGGAGAACCTCTGGAAGGTCATCCTGCAAATTGTACTCATCAAAAAGAAAGAATTAATAAGTTGCAATTAGAATGGTTTTCAGCCAACACATTAAATAATGAACAATCGTGGGTTGGCAACAATGCATCCTGTTTACTAAAGCTGAAAATCGGAAGTACTTCCGTATTATTAACCGGTGATATCGAGAAAAGTGTCGAAGCAGTGATTTTGGATAAATACCCTCAATTTTTGAAAGCGGATATTGTTTCAATGCCACATCATGGGAGCAAGACATCTTCAACTTGGTCATTTGTCATGCAAAGTGAACCAAAGGT
This sequence comes from Pleionea sp. WD8-19, assembly GCF_055326765.1. Lineage (NCBI taxonomy): Bacteria > Pseudomonadati > Pseudomonadota > Gammaproteobacteria > Oceanospirillales > Pleioneaceae > Pleionea > Pleionea sp. WD8-19. The sequence continues at coordinate 192,168 of NZ_JBUZOU010000008.1, forward strand.
TGCCATTGCCAGTAGTGGGTATTTGAATCGATTCGGGCATCCTAAACCCGATGTTGTTGAGCGTTATCAGCAGGCGGGATCATTTGTTATTCGAAGTTTCGAAACCGGCACTATCGAAATTACGATCTCGGAGACTGGAGTCACCCAGATCCAAAACTATCGACGGCAACAGGGGCGGTTTTGGAATCATGGACCATTCAGCAGAAATTTAGAAAAGAGTATGGTAAATTAGCGCAACTGATTTTTCGGGAGTTTATTTGTGTTATTCGACATTATAAAAAACGGCGGATTTGTTATCTGGCCTATTGTGATTTGTTCCGTAGCTGCATTGATTATTTGCATTGAACGCTTCTGGACTTTACGTCGTTCACGTATTACACCACGGCATTTGGTGGCACAAGTCTGGACCTGGATAAAAAACAATCAGCTGGATAAGAAAAAGCTGAAATCGCTAAAAGACTCGTCGCCTCTGGGCGAAATACTGGCTGCAGGAATTGTCAACCACTCCTATGGCCGAGAAACTATGAAGGAAGCGATACGAGATTCTGGCCGCCAAGTTGTGGTTGGGCTTGAGCGTTTTCTGAATACATTAGGGACCATTGCGGTGATCACACCTTTATTAGGACTTCTCGGTACGGTAATTGGGATGATTAAAGTATTCACCGTCATTACCATACAAGGGGTCGGCGATGCGAATGCGTTGGCAGGTGGTATATCGGAAGCGTTATTAACCACGGCAGCAGGTCTTACCGTTGCAATTCCAGCACTTATTTTTCATCGGTATTTTGAGCGTAAAGTCGATGAGCTGGTTGTTATTATGGAAGAAGAAGCGCTCAAAATGGTTGAAGTATTACACGGCGAACGTGACGCCTTAGAAAAATAAGGAGTTGCCGTGTTTCATGCTCGAAGAAAGCAAGAGATCTCAGTAAACTTAACACCGTTGATCGATGTGGTTTTTCTGCTGTTGATCTTTTTTATGGTCTCCACTAGTTTTAATCGAGAAACGCAGATCAAGCTGGAACTGCCTGAAGCCAGTGGTGATCCTCTGGAAACTCAAGCGGAACTCATTGAAATCAGTGTGGACAGTGAAGGGCGTTATTTTGTAAATGCAAAGCCTATCGTAAATACACAACTCGAAACGTTAATGAAAGCGATTGATATTGTGAGTCAAGGCAATAAAAAGTTGCCTGTAGTGATCAGTGCAGATGCTAACGCGCCTTACCAGGCTGTGGTTACTGCTATGGATGCTTCTCGTAAGTCTGGCTATTTTAATTTTACAATGGCCACCCGTAAGCCAAAGGGCGATAAACAGTGACCACTCCCAGTGGATGGCAAACTTATAAGCGGCTGTTACGATATACCAGTCGCTACAAGTTTATTTTTATCGTTGGCTTATTGTGTACGGCGATTTCTTCTTTGATCGAAGTCGGACTTATCGCTCAGTTCGAAACTTTAATTGATAATCTTCTGGCCAACTCCGATACCGTATTATTGCGTTGGACGCCGATTATCATTGTCTTGGTGATTATGCTGAGAGGGTTAGCCACTTTTCTTTCGACTTATTGCATGGAATGGATAGGACGACGAATCGTACACGAACTTCGGTTAGATTTATTCAAAAAGTATTTGGTTTTTCCAATCGATTATTTTGAAAAAAATAATACCGGTGATTTGGTTTCGAGAATTACTTTTAATACTGAAACCGTTTCACACGCGACAACGCAAGCCATTACGACTTTAGTACGAAGTATTGCTGGTATAGGCGGTGCTTTGTTTTATATGTTTTCTACCAGCCTTATTTTAACATCGACTTTTCTTATTGTTGCACCAATGATTGCCTGGGTGGTCAATGTTACGGCGAAACGATTCCGAAAAATCAGCCATAACATGCAAGACAGTATGGGGCAGGTAACTCAGGCAACACAGGAGTCGGTTGAAGGCATAAGAGTTGTGAAAGCCTTTGGTGCGAACGATTACGAGTTTGATAAGTTTGAGCGCGCCAGTAATACCAATCGACAGCAGTCGATGAAAATGGTGATTGTAAAAGCATTTTCATCACCTTTTATTCAGCTTATTGCAGGTATCGGAATTGCGATAGTGTTTTGGGTTGCTGTGGAACAGTTTCTTTCCGGTAAGTTATCTAACGGTGAGTTTGTCACTTTTTTTATGCAAGTGATGTATTTGTTAAAACCACTTAAAGATTTGTCGAACGTTAACAATATTTTGCAACGTGGTATTGCAGGCGCCGAAAGTATTTTCCAAGAAATCGATAAAGACAACGAAGTGGATGCTGGTAAAAAAAACCTGACTAACTGTAAAGGAGAAATATCCTTTAATCAGGTTGGATTCGCTTACGACAATAATGTTCCTGTATTAAAAAATATTAATTTACAAATAAAGCCGGGGGAAACAGTTGCCTTGGTTGGCCCTTCTGGTAGCGGCAAATCGACTTTGAGCAATCTGTTACTAAATTTTTATCGTCCATCGCAAGGTCAAATTTTGTTTGATGGTCTTCCACTTGAAGAAATTTCTTTGCAGTCGTTACGATCTCAGATTGCTTATGTATCACAACAGATAGTTTTATTTAATGATTCGATTAAAAATAATGTAGCTTACGGTAATTTATCCGGAAAAAGTGATAAAGAGCTGGATAAAGCAATTGAAAATGCTTATTTAACAGAAGTGATAGAGTCTTTAGAAGAGGGACTTGATACTAATGTTGGTAACGCAGGTTCAAAGCTTTCGGGAGGACAGCGTCAGCGAATCGCAATTGCCCGTGCTTTACTCAAAGATGCACCAGTTTTAATTTTGGATGAGGCAACGTCTGCATTAGACAATGAGTCCGAGAAAAAAATTCAACAAGCTCTTGACGTTTTAATGAAGAACCGGACCACGCTAGTGATTGCGCACCGGTTATCCACAGTTGAAAATGCCGATAAAATTGTGGTTTTAAAGCAAGGTGAAATTTGTGAAACCGGAACCCATAAAGAGTTACTGGCAAAACAAGGTGAATATTATCGTTTATATGAAATGCAATTTTCCGAGTGATTTCGAGCGTTAAAATGAATGGAAAATTGCAAAAGTTTTGGTACCGTCAATCCGGTTGGCGTTGGCTTTGTTATCCTCTTCACCTAGTTTTACTCTGTCTTACCAACTTTCGCCGCTGGCTTTATCGGCAAGGTATCTTAACTTCAGGAAAAGTTTCTACGCCCGTCATCGTTGTTGGCAATATAACGCTTGGTGGTACCGGTAAAACACCATTCATTACTTGGTTAGTACATCACTTACAAAAGCATAATAAAACGCTTGTAATCGTGAGTCGAGGATACGGTGGTCATAGCCCAAGTTATCCTATTGAAGTTGATTCTTCGACAAGCGCCGTGCAATGCGGTGATGAACCCAAAATGTTATTTGAACGATTGCGGGTTCCGGTTATAGTCGATCCGAATCGTTTCCGAGCGGCACAACTTGCGGAAAGCAAACACGCTCCAGATTTTATAATCAGCGACGATGGTATGCAGCACTATGGATTAGGCAGAGATTTAGAAATTTGTATTATCGATGGACTTCGTGGCCTGGGTAATAAGTTGTTAATGCCAGTTGGACCTTTAAGAGAAGGCGAGGGACGCCTCCGTTATTGCGACCTGGTTGTTCAAAATGGAGAAGGAAATCAATATCAGTATCAATTTATAATCCTGCCACAAAAATTGGTAAATCTTAATAGTTGTGAGAATATTTTAATTGAACATATTCCGAAATTTATTAATGGTAAAGACGTTCAAGCGATTTGCGGAATTGGAAACCCGGACAAATTTGCAAACACGCTAAAGCAAATAGGTATATCTTACCAAATGACTGTTTTTGAAGATCATCATAATTTTAAGCCAGATGACTTTGAAGGTTTAAGCCGTTCAATCATTATTATGACGGAAAAAGATGCAATCAAATGCAGAAATTTTGCTCAGCCAAACTGGTGGTATTTGGAAGTTGGTGCAGAGCCTAACTCGCAATTGGTTAAAAAAATTGATAATGCGTTAGGATTGAAACCCATCAACGACAATCCTGCGGAAGCAATTGAGGCGAAACAATGAAAAAAGCACTGTTTGATATTTTGGTTTGTCCAGCTTGTAATGGCAAACTTAAATTAACAAAGGATCGCACCACACTGGTTTGCACCTTCGATAAATTTGCTTTTCCAATCAAAGACGACATCCCTTGCATGTTAATCGATGAAGCCGAGCGATTGGATTCGGACAAAATGGATTCGATGGAGTTTCTTTGATGAACTTTCATGTGATTATTCCAGCTCGCTATGACTCCAGTCGATTGCCAGGAAAACCCCTAGCGGAAATTCATGGTCTTTCAATGATTCAACGAGTATATCTGCAAGCAGAAAAGTCGGGAGCGCACAGTGTGGCGGTTGCTACTGATGATAAACGTATTGTCGACCATGTTCATTCATTCGGTGGAAACGCAATCATGACAAGCGGTGATCATCAATCTGGAACGGATCGAATTTATGAAGCATGCCAACAATTAAAAATTAACAGCGATGAAATGATTGTTAATGTACAAGGGGATGAGCCTTTTATTCCGCCTGAAAATATTACACAAGTTGCGAATTTATTAGAACCTGAGACAGCGGTAATGTCTACGCTGTGTACTCCAGTCAAAGACGACTCTGAAATACAAAATCCTAATGTGGTAAAAGTGATTACCAATAAAAAAGGTCAAGCTATTTATTTCTCTCGCGCAACCATTCCTTTTGATCGAGACAACGCGTTTAAAAATAAATCCGTTCATTTCCGTCATTTAGGTATCTATGGGTTTAAAATGAAATTTTTAGCTCAGTTTTCTCAACTGCCAGAGTCGCAACTTGAGCAAATTGAAAAGCTGGAACAATTGAGAGTTATCGAAAACGGCTATCCAATTGAAATTGCAGTGGCGTGTATTGCTCCTCCACCAGGCGTAGATACTATTGAAGATCTTGGTAACGCCCGTCAAATAGCAAAGACACAAAAAGGTTAACTATGGATAAAGTCTCACTGCTTTTTGTTTGCATGGGAAATATATGTCGTTCGCCCACGGCTGAGGCCGTATTTCGGAAATTAAGTCACGATCATCAAATTGCTGACTGGGTGACTATCGATTCGGCAGGCACTACTGGATATCATGCTGGGGAAGCTCCGGATCGAAGAGCACAAAAGGCCGGAAAACGGCGCGGTTACGACTTAAGTAATATACGCGCGCGACAATTTGAAATGGTGGACTTTCAGCGGTTTGATTTGATTCTTGCAATGGATCAACAGAATATTTCGAACTTGAGAGCCCAAGCCAGTCGCGAACATATTCATAAAATTAAATTATTTCTTGAGTTTTCAGAGCAGACTGCCATAAAGGAAGTTCCTGATCCTTATTACGGTGGTGACGCTGGTTTTGAGCAGGTTATACATTTAGTAGAGAGTGCTTCGTTGGGCTTAATCAACTACTTGAAACAAAAACGGGAAGCTTAAGCTTCCCGTTTTTAATAATCCCTAAAAATTAGAATAGGGTGTTCTGTTTATTAGAGTCGCCTTCAACTTCTTCACTGATTTTGTCGTTTTCCGTTACATCTTTTGATTGGTTGCCTTCAGAAGTTTCATCAGAAACTTGTGTTTGGCTTACGTCTGGTGACGAGTTAACTTCCGAATCTTGAGGCAATGTATATTCAGAGTGTGTACTTTGATTCACTGAGTCATCATCCGATGGATTATTTTCGTCTGAAGACGGGCTTTTATCATGTGTTTCAACATGCGGTACTTTGCTTTTGGACTCACTGACTTCAAGTGAAGCTATTGAAGCTTTTGCCATTGGGCTGGTACTGCTAGACGCTGCTTTTTCTTCACTGAGTTTATGGGTAACTGGAGTACTCAGGTTAGCATTGCTTACGTAGTTGAATTCAGCAGGTTTTAATTCACCAATTGAAGCAGGCTTCGCCATTGGGCTTTGCGCATGCCCTATAATAGGCGAGCTTTGTTTGATTTCCGACTTAACTTCTTTCGCTTCTACCATCATTGGTTGCTGCTTTGATACTTCCGGGTTAGCTTCCGAAGTATCCGTTTCATTTGGCTTAGATTGAGCTTCAACAACAGGCTTTTCCACTTCTTTAACAGCTATTGGCGCTTGTTCTTGCTTTTGCTCATTTGAGCGAGAGATTTGTTCGTTATCGGACTGTGTATCCTTGGAAACCTGCGCTCGAGTGTTTTCTGACTCAATGGGTGTTTTCGTTTCCGCAGTGGGTGTGGTTTTCGATGTGTAATCACTCACCTGTTTTTTACTGACTGTCGCCGTATATTCAACCTGTGCTTCTTTCAATTTTTCAGGCTTTTTTCCAGTTGTTGCGGTAGGCGATTGAGAAGATGAATGAGTTTTTAACTCAGCAGCAACCTGTTGATCGCACTGTGGTTTAGATTCCGTTACAGCGTTTTTGTTGGATTCAGCAATTTCTTTGTTTTTTGCGCGAGCTTCTTTTTGCGCTTCTATGCGCTCGGAACGAGGTACTCGCTCTTCGCGTTTTTCCTGTGGCTGTTTTGTTGGCCGTTGTGATTCTTTTTGATAAGTGTCTCGACTTTCGGATCGTTCTTGTTGACGTCCGCCTTGACTGCGTCGGCTTTGTTGACCAGTAGGTTTTGTCGAGCGAGTCTCGTCTTGTTGATCGTTACGGTTTGCTCCTCTACGACCACCTTGACTGCCTCGGCGTCTTCGCTGACCTTTACCACCTCGTTGTTGTTGCCCACTGCGACGGCCTTTACCGTCACGTTTGTCGTCGTGCTTTTTCTTTTTCTCGTCTTCTGATGAACCGAAAAGAAACTCGACTATGCGCTTGAGTAATCCAGGCTTGGACTTTTTCTCGTCATCCTTTAAGGCTGTTTTTACCGGAGCCGGTGCAGTAGGCGCTTGAATAGTTTGTACAGCCGGAACTTCTGAGCTGACTTTCGAAGCGGGTGGAACGTAAGCTGCTGATTTACTCTCTTCTTCGGAGGTTTGGATTTTCAATTCGAAACTGCGCTGATCGGTCACATCTTCTTCACGTAAACGCAGAATTTCGAAGTGTGGTGTTTCTAATTCGGGGTTCGGAATTAATACGACTTTCACTCGGCGCCGCTTTTCTATGGCAGCAATGATTTTACGCTTCTCATTTAATAGGAACGTAGCAACTTCAACAGGAACAAAAGCCTGTACTTGAGAAGTGGACTCTTTGGTTGCTTCTTCTTCAATTAAGCGGAATATTGATAATGATAAGGATTCGATACCCCGAATTCGACCAACTCCACTACAGCGTGGGCAGGTTTCTTGACTGGACTCTCCCAAAGATGGCTTCAAGCGCTGACGCGACATTTCTAATAAGCCGAAACGAGAGATACGGCCAATTTGTACTCGGGCTCGATCTTGCTGTAGTGCTTCATTGAGCACTCGTTCGACTTCGCGCTGATGTTTTACTGGCGACATGTCAATAAAGTCGATAACGATTAGGCCTCCAATATCACGCAACCGTAATTGGCGCGCAATTTCTTGTGCTGCTTCGATATTGGTGTTCAGTGCCGTTTCTTCAATGTCAGATCCTTTCGTGGCACGTGCCGAGTTAATATCAATCGAAATCAGTGCTTCGGTAGGATCGATAACGATTGAGCCACCAGAAGGCAGTTGCACTTCACGCTGGAATGCGGACTCGATTTGCGACTCTATTTGATAACGATTAAAAAGAGGAAACTCGCGGTCCGTATAAAGTTTTACCCGGTTGACAAAGTCCGGACGGATGAGTTGTAAATGTCGTTGAACTTTATCGAAAGCATCTTGCTTATCAATTATGATCTCACCGACATCCGGTCGCAAGTAGTCTCGCACTGCGCGAATCATCACGTCACTTTCTTGATGGATGAGAAACGGCGCTGCTTGTGCCGCTGCGGCGTCTTGAATGGCTTGCCAAAGATTGGTTAGAACTTTTAAATCCCACTGCAGTTCTTCGGCACCTCTGCCAACACCTGCAGTTCGGACAATACAGCCCATACCCCTAGGGACTTCTATGCTGCGTAATGCTTCTTTCAACTCATCGCGTTCATCACCTTCTATTCGGCGAGAAATACCCCCAGCCCTTGGGTTATTTGGCATTAAAACGACGTAGCTACCTGCCAAACTGATGAAGGTTGTCAGCGCAGCGCCTTTTTGCCCTCGTTCTTCTTTATCGATTTGAACGATCAGCTCCTGACCTTCTTCAACGACATCTTTAATGTTTAAGCGACCACGAAGGGATGAATCTTTAAAATAGCTTCGAGCAATTTCTTTTAGAGGTAAAAAGCCATGGCGTTCAGCACCATAATCAACAAAGGCAGCTTCTAAGCTGGGCTCTATGCGAGTGATTTTACCTTTGTAAATATTTGCTTTTTTCTGCTCGCGACCGGGTAATTCAATATCCAGATCGTATAGGCGTTGACCATCTACCAGTGCAACTCGCAGTTCTTCCTGCTGAGTTGCATTTATTAACATACGTTTCATTGTTGTAATATCTCTCGTTTTTACTGTGTGAGCAGACGTTAGGCGGGAGGAGTTGGAGGGAAATTACAGGATCAAGCAAACACACTTAACCATGCCTTTAATGCCAGCTATGACTTTAGTGTGTGTAACTTATTGAAAGTATTCACTATGTATTACTTTCCTTGATAGCGTTTCCTATCAATCGACAACGTTTAATGAAGTCTATTTATTAAACGGGTCTAAAATTCCTGCGTGTTGCTCGGCGCTTTTTCGGCTCAAGTCTTACACACGCCTTTCCAACTGTTCTCCAGGCTATTGCCTGCGAATTATTGTGCTTGGTGTTAAAAACTTGCAGCTCATGACATTATTTCATGACAGCTTCTCAATTTAGCCTGCTTAAAAATCATTCATTTTTAAGGCTACAAGTGTTAAATTTCTCTATATTTTCAAGGCATTTCGCCAATTTCATTCAACTCACGAAATATAGCAGGGATGCGCTGCACCATCAATTTATTTATTAATTAATGGTAGAATAGTCGTCTAATAAACCTATGATTTGCATAAAGAATAGTCAAGTTGAATAAAGTCCAATTAATTACCATCAACGAAGATCACGAAGGTCAGCGTATTGATAACTATTTGGTAGGGATTCTTAAAGGGGTCCCCAAAAGCCATGTGTATCGAATTTTGCGTAAGGGAGAGGTGCGTGTTAACAAAAAACGCGTTAAAGCTCCCTATAAATTGGTTGCAGGAGATGTGATTCGTGTACCGCCGGTTCGTGTAGCCGAATCCAGTCGTGCACCCATTAATGTCAATCTCGACCGAGTAAAAGAGCTTGAGCGACACATCATTTATGAAACCGATGGCTTACTGGTAATGAATAAGCCTGCTGGTATAGCAGTGCATGGGGGCAGTGGGTTATCGTTTGGCGTGATTGAAGCACTTAGAGAGCTCAGGCCCGATGCCCGATTTCTAGAGCTGGTTCACCGTCTTGATAGAGATACCAGTGGTTGTTTACTTGTGGCAAAAAAGCGCAGTGTACTTCGTTATTTGCATGAGCAATTACGTGACAAAACCATGCATAAAGAGTATGTCGCATTAGTAAGTGGTAAGTGGCCAAAACGAACTAAGCGAGTGGATGCTCCTTTGAAGAAAAATACTTTGAAGTCTGGCGAGCGGATTGTAAGGGTAGATCAAGAGGGGAAGCCATCCTGTACTGTTTTTTCTATTGAAAAATCATTTGATAATTGCACATTGGTAAAATGCAGCCCAATCACCGGCCGAACGCATCAAATACGGGTACACTCTCAGTTTGTAGGTTGTCCGATTGCCGGCGATCTTAAATACGGCGACGAAAGCTTTAACGAACACTTGAGAGAGCATTTCGAGTATCAAAGGCTTTTTCTTCATGCGTGCAAGTTGGCGTTTAAAGAAAAGCGTGATGGCAAAAAAATCACAGTGATGGCTGAGTACGACGACGCTTTATCCGGGCTGTTGGAGCAACTGAAATGAAGCAGGTAAAAAACATTATTTTCGATTGGGATGGCACTTTAATGGATTCAACACCTCGTATTGTAGCGGCTATGAGAGCGACAGCAGAAGTGTTGAGTTTACCGGTTCCAACGGAAGACGCCGTACGCCATATTATTGGATTGAGTTTGGAAAAGTCGTTTGAACTTTTATTTCCTGATTCCGACAAAAGTATGTATCAGCCTTTGTATGAAGAATATCGGTTTCAATATGTGGAAGGGAAGCATGTTGAGTCGCCACTGTTTGAAGGAACAGTAGACGTATTGACCAACCTTAAGACCAATGGATTTCATTTAGCGATTGCTACTGGAAAAGGGCGTCAGGGTTTGACGCGTGTACTTAACGAAGTTCAGATAGCGCATTTGTTCATGGATAGTATCTGCGCAGATGAAGCTCATTCGAAACCGCACCCTGATATGCTTTTTCAATTAATGAAGCGAAATAACTGGCAAGTCGAAGAGTGTGTCATGGTGGGTGATACCGCTCACGATTTGGAAATGGCACGCAATGCGGGCATGAAAGGTATTGGCGTTTCGTATGGGGCGCATCATGTTGACAAGTTACATCCACATCAACCAGTACAGGTACTTGATGACGTCCGGGAATTGCTTACTTTGTTTTAAATCCTACCATTGACTATAAAAATTAATTAAGTTTAACTCCGGAATAGTCAATTTGCAGTTAACGTTTACTGTCAATTAATGAACTCAGATCGCGTCGACCAATGTATTGCGATTTGAAAGTAATGAGAGTAAACAGAATTGGAATCTACATTTTTGACTGGTCGCAAAAATACAGGGAGTAATACAGAAAAGAGTTTGTCTGCTCAAGGTTGTATACAAAAAGCTTAACACGTTTAATTTTATGCTTCATAGGGATTATATTGTAATGGTTTATTTTTGGAAGGAGTATCTCGTAAGAGGATATTGATAAGGTGATGTGACGATAAATACCGTTTTTGATATTAAAACGTAAACAGGAATCATGCAGTTAGAGTGAATAATTATTTGAAAAAATAGCGTAATAGACCTTTCTATTCCTATCTCGCAAAATTATGAAAGTGGGCCTAAACTTTAACATTCCTGATAGCGTGTTATTTAAGCAGTCAAAAGTCAGTTATGACCACCATGCTTCCATTAAAACAGCGCTCCATTCTTATCATCGATAATGAAGTTGAAGTCGTGAATGCATTAAGTCGGTGTTTGGTGCCTACGGGTCATAATCTTTATAAAGCCACTTCGGCAATACAAGGCATTAAAATCATAGAAGAAAATACGATCGACTTAGTTATTTCAGATATGAAAATGCCAAATATGTCGGGCTCCGAACTTATGTCCATTATCGCGGAAAGCTGGCCTTCTGTAATCCGGATTGTCATTACTGGCCAACCAGACAATAGAGAAACGGTAAATGCAATTAATAGGGGGCAAATTTCCTATTACTTTAGTAAACCATGGGATAATGCCCAAGTACGCTTGATCGTAAATCAACTGCTCTCAAAAAAAGAGCTTGAAGAAGAAAAAGAAGCCATCGAAAAAATAACCAGACTCCGTAACAATGAATTAATAGAACTGAATAATCGCTTACAACAACTATCCATTACCGATCCGTTGACTGGAATTTACAATCGTCGTTACTTTAATGACTGTTACCAAAAAGAGTTTGCACGGGCTAATCGAGATGGAAAAAAGCTAGCATTGATTATTTGCGATATTGACTATTTTAAACAATATAATGACTCACTTGGCCACGCAAAAGGTGATGAATGTATTTTGAAAGTAGCCAATGTAATCAAGCATTTATTTCGACGTGCCAGTGATGTGCCGGTTCGCTACGGTGGTGATGAATTTATGGTACTGATATCAGGTGTGGTCAACGAGCAGGAGGTGGTGCTCGTTGCTGAAAAGCTTCGGAAAATGGTATTTGAAATTAATTTATCCCATCCAAAATCCAAAGTTGCCAATCGAATTACGGTGAGTGTTGGCGTCGCGGTCGTTAAACCAAGTCAAAATATTGATAGCTTACACCTTGTACAGCTAGCGGATAATGCTCTCTATAAAGCAAAAGAAAAAGGACGAAATCAGGTTTTTAATTGAGACTTTCAAACGCAATGGTTAAATGAATTTCTATTTCGATAAGCGCATCAGTCAAATTATCAGCGTATGATGATTTTGAACACTTTACGATTACACACAACAATGGATATTTACTCGAAATTTAGATATAAGAATTCACTTTGTCATTCCAGATGGGAAGTAAAATATCTCAAGCTATTTGGCCTTAATGCAGAGAAATGTTGATGAGTTAAAACGTTTGCATTAAGTATCTTAATCACGAGATAGAACATAGGAAAGTCGGTAACAAAAGGCGGATAATCTCATAAATCCAACTCTATTAAAACTTAGCGACACAGTCGGCAATCTCGCACATTTCTATTCATCATACGCCTAATGTTGTTCAAATTATGTGCTATATAATTGTTGCATTCTCAGGTATTGATCTGTCAAGGGAAAACTGTGTTGTCTGTGATCATGCCTAAACTTGAAAAGTAACTCGGTGAGGAGTTCGTTATGAAATGTTTAAAGTGGTTGGTTTTTACTGTTTTGGGATCCGTTACATTAAACGTTACAGCCAATTCAGAAGAAGTTGAAATGTCCATTCAGCAAAAGCTGTGTGATTCCGTTAAACAGGATAACCCCAGTCAACTTTATGCCTTAATTACGAGCCGAGATGTTCGACTATATACGAACTATAAAAGCATTTATTGCCAACCGGATGGTGAGTTTAGCGGAGGCAGTTTGTTACAAACCGCCGAAGTATTTCAGTCACTTCAAGTTTTTGATTACTTAATTCAGTCCATAGCTTTGGACGATATTTTTTGGGAATTCCCAAGCGAGCTGACAACACAGGAACAAAAGGTTTTAGTCGCCAAGTAATGCTGGAATATTCAAATACTGGACTACGCGAATTAACGTTTAAGTTCGGGGGGGCATAGTTTTGCATCCCGAACTTTCAACTCATTGGAAACACTTTAAATTAAGGAAAGTTGTTTCGGCATTCCGTTCGTAAAATCATTTGCATTCAATTCTGGCTTTGCGAATTGATTAACTCCTTGCTTGGTAGTGTTTAGAAATCTGTGTCATTTCAGTAAACTGTTAAAAACAGGAATGACCTATGACTCAAGAATTCGACTTTAATAAAGCATTAGAACAACTTCAATCAGGTAAGGCGCTGACCGGTG
>NZ_JBUZOU010000009.1:0-167647 GCF_055326765.1 Pleionea sp. WD8-19
CACCGGTCAGCGCCTTACCTGATTGAAGTTGTTCTAATGCTTTATTAAAGTCGAATTCTTGAGTCATAGGTCATTCCTGTTTTTAACAGTTTACTGAAATGACACAGATTTCTAAACACTACCTTTATTAATTCAACTGATGGTAAAGATAAGTATAAACCAGCGCATTAACATAAGCTGCTTGGTTTAAGTTGGCTGCACCACCATGTCCGCCTTCTGTATTCTCGTAATACAAAACATCATGGCCAAGGGCTTTCATTCTCGCAACCATTTTTCGAGCATGGCCTGGATGTACTCGATCGTCACGAGTTGACGTTGTAAAAAAAGCGCGAGGGTATTCGTGTTCTTTTTTCACTTGGTGGTAAGGTGAATAAGACGCGAGGTATTCTCTTTCGTCCGCAACTTCAGGATTACCGTATTCGCCCATCCAGCTTGCTCCAGCGAGTAGCGTATGGAATCGCAGCATATCGAGTAAAGGTACTTGGCAAACAACGGCGTTAAATAGATCGGGGCGACGAGTTAGCATTGCACCCATCAACAAACCACCATTGCTCCCGCCTTGAATACCCAAATGTTTCGGTGATGTAATTTTACGTTTAATCAAATCTTCAGCAATGGCTTCAAAGTCTTCGTAAGCTTTATGCCGGTTCTTTTTTAATGCGGCTTGATGCCATGCCGGGCCGTATTCACCACCACCACGAATGTTAGCAAGCACATAAACGCCACCCATTTCTAACCAGTCCATTCCTACGGTTGCACTGTAACTCGGACGCAATGACACTTCGAAACCACCATAGCCGTAGAGCAAAGTTGGATTTTTACCATTCAGCTTTAAATCTTTTGCGCTTACCACAAAGTAGGGGACTTTGGTGCCATCTTTGGATATCGCGAAATACTGTTGTGACTGATAAGGTGAGGCGTCAAAAAAGGAAGGAAGTTGCTTTAGCTTCTCGATGGATAAATCATCACCCTTCACAAAATACAAACTGTCAGGTTGTAAAAAGTTCTCGTATGTGACCAAAAAGTCGTCTGAATCTTCGTTGACATCATTGATAGATATTCGGCCATTTTCAGGAAGTTTAACTTTTTCAACTTTAAAGTCGCCATCTTTAATGGGTGTATAGCGCTCTAAAACACTTTTTACATTGTCGAGCCAAGACACAAGAATACTTGACTGTGTAAAGCTAAGCCCTGCGACTGTTTTGGTCTCTGTGTTTTTTAAAAACAACTTGTACTTTGCTTTTCCAGCCAGCACATCGTTAATGGGTGCGTAAACGATTGAGCTTTTTTCAAAAGTTTGGCCATTAACTTTCCAATCTTCTTTTAAAGTGATGAACACATTCTTATTAAAATAACCGGAAAAGTTTGCCGTATCCGGCTTGTCAACCAATACCCATTTCCCGTCTTTTAAAATATGGGCTTTATTGGTAAAAAACGTCATAGCTTCTGTGACGAAATCGATATGCTCACCTTTACTGAACATGCGACCTGCCCAGGTACCGACCGATTCCAACTTTCCTTCAAATACCAGTTCCGCTTCCTTCAGTTCGGTTCCACGTTTCCAGCGATACGCTTTTCGAGGGTAACCACTGGTTGTCATGCTGTCCGCACCAATGTCCGAACCAATGAATAATGTATTTTCATCAATCCAAGACGCACTGTTTTTCGCTTCGGGTATATAAAAACCGTCTTTAACAAAGGATTTGCTCTTCATTGAAAATTCGCGAACAACCGTAGCGTCGGCACCTCCTCGTGATAAGTAAACCAAGCATAACTCTTGCTTGGGGTAAAGGCAGGTCATTTGTTTGTAAACCCAGTTCTCACCTTCTGCCTCAGCGAGTTTGTCGAAGTCGATCACCGTTTCCCATTTAGGCGCTTTTTTGCGATATTCTTTTAAAGAAGTTCGACGGTACAAACCTCTCTCATTCTTATCGTCCTGCCAAAAATTGTAGTAATACTCACCTCGCTTCGTGATAAATGGAATGCGATCCGTTGATTGATAGACTTTTAGGTTTTTATCGTATAACTGTTGGAACTCGGGATGAGCTTTCAACTCTTTCAAGGACATATCATTTTGTTGTTCGACCCACTGTAACGCTTTTTCACCTTCGACCTCTTCGAGCCATAAAAATGGGTCTTCTATATTATTGGCGGATAAATGTATTGGAACGACTAACGCAGCTACGAATAGCCTTAAATTTAAAGTAAACTTCATTTTTTCTCCAAATAAGCGGTTGCTTAGTTCTTTGACAGCACGACTAGTTTGATTGGTTTCAAATGGGCCTTAGTTTTCAATTGACTGGGCAGTATGTCAAGTAACAATCACCTATAAGCGATGAGTTGAGGAGCATCCGTTTTGATGGTGATAGGATAGCTTTTAATTGCTCCAAATGACTAAGAGTATTTAATGGAGATATGCAAATTTTCGACTGACGAGAATTTGTACAAAATAAGGTTTGTGTAAATTTAGATTTGATTCAACTAAAAGTCGGATTTGTTGTTAAGTTATGTTTTTCACTTAAAATGACTCCCAAATCTTTTTCTTTTCACTTTCGGGCTGTTCTTCATCTCGAAGTTTATGAATACGCCGATACTTCTCTTCTTCTGCTTTGCGGCTTTCCGAATGAGCTTCGGGCTTTTTATCAAACGCTTCTAAAAATTTATCAATTTCGCTGACGAAGTTACGATCGATTGACATGACCATTCTCAAAAGTGAGGGAGGATGCATAAGATTCTAATAGAGAATGCAAAGAATTGAAAACTTTAATCGTAACAGAAAGGCGCTGAAAGGTTGAGAAAGGCCTATCGCCCCAGCTCAGGCGATAGGTCAAGGAAATTACGCTTTCAACTTTGTAACGGTATCCACCAGTAGAGTAACAATTCGCCCAAGGTTTTGCTGGCGCTTTTCACTCACCAGCTCACCTTGCTCGTTAAAAGCTTCTGCGGCTTTGGGAATGGCGACTTGATCGGCAAGAACGGTAGTGCCTATACCACTTAACAAAATTCGCAAATGGTTCAAACTGCGTAAGCCGCCGAAAGCACCGGGTGAAGTAGCGAATATGGCAGCGTACTTGTTTTTAAAACTCTCTAAGACACTTTCTCCTTCCGCTTGTCGTGAGGCCCAGTCAACCATGTTTTTCAATACGCCAGAGTAGGAGCCATTGTATTCCGGTGAAGCGATCAAAAACCCATCGGCTTCATTCATCATTCGCTTTAATTCGAGAGCGTTGGGGTGTATGCCTTCGGAAGCTTCGTCATCTTCGTTAAACAATGGAAGAGGGTAGTCGTTTAACTCGACCAAATTAACTTCAGCGCCGGCTTGTTCAGCAGCCTTTGCTAAAATACGCGCCAATGTTTTGTTGTATGAGTTTTTACGTAAACTGCCTGCAAAAACCATGATTTTAGCTGTCATTTTATGACTCCTTAGAATTCTGCATTACCGGGTGTACGAGGGAAGGGAATCACGTCCCGAATGTTGGCAATGCCTGTGGCGTAAGCTACTGTACGCTCAAAGCCAAGGCCAAAACCGGAATGAGGCACTGTACCGTAACGACGTAAATCGCGATACCACCAGTAGTTTTCTTTTGGCAGTCCCATTTCATCAATACGCGCATCCAGTACATCGAGGCGCTCTTCACGCTGACTACCGCCAATGATTTCACCAATGCCAGGGGCTAATACATCCATCGCTGCAACGGTTTTACCATCGTCATTCATGCGCATATAAAAGGCTTTTATGTCTTTTGGATAGTTCATCAAAATGATCGGTTTGCCCACATGCTCTTCAGCCAAATAGCGCTCGTGTTCTGACTGTAGATCAACACCCCACTCCACGGGGAATTCGAATTTTTTGCCAGACTTTTTCAAAATGTCGATAGCAACGGTGTAATCCATGCGCTCAAAGTCTTGATTCACGATTTGCTCGAGGCGAGCAATTGCGGTTTTATCGACATGTTGATTAAAGAACGCCATATCATCGCCACGTTCATCCAATACGGCTTTAAATATGTATTTTAATAGCGCTTCTGATAGGTCAGCTGCGTCCGTGAGCTCAGCGAAAGCCACTTCGGGTTCAACCATCCAAAACTCGGCCAGGTGACGACTTGTATTTGAGTTTTCAGCTCGGAACGTTGGACCAAAGGTATAAACCTTAGTCATGGCTGAGCAATAGGTTTCTGCGGCTAATTGGCCGGAAACGGTGAGAAAGGCTTCTTTCCCAAAAAAGTCTTGGCTGTAATCAATACTTCCTTGCTCCGTTCTCGGTAAATTTTGCATGTCGAGGGTACTGACACGGAACATTTCTCCAGCCCCTTCACAATCTGAGGCAGTGATTACGGGGGTGTGTATCCAGTTAAACTCTCGCTCGTAATGAAAACGGTGGACGGCTTGTGCCAAACAGTTGCGAACTCTTGTCATGGCGCCAATCAGGTTGGTGCGAGGTCTAAGATGAGCATGCTCTCTCAAGTGTTCAACAGTGTGCCGTTTCGCAGCCATTGGGTAAGTAGCCGGATCGTCTACCCAACCCAAAACTTCAAGCTCGGTTGCTTTCATCTCGAAAGCCTGGCCTTTGCCTTGCGACTCAACAACTTCGCCAGTCACCGATGCAGAACAGCCAGTCGTTAGCTTTAAAACGTCACTGTCATAATTGGATAACTGATTATCGGCAACGACCTGAAGAGTATTAAAGCAGGAACCATCGTGCAGGTTGATGAACGAGAAACCACCTTTGGAATCTTTTTTGGTTCTTACCCAACCTTTTACGGTTACTTCTGAGCCAACAGGTGCTTTACCTGCCAAAAAGTCGGCGATGCTCAGTACTGTCATAACGTATTTTTCTCCAATAAATAAAATCAGTTAGCCGGGGTACTATCGTCAGTCGAGTGCTTTGAAGCTTGTAATCGATCCAGAACGTGCTGTTTTTCCGAATTGCTCATACTCGACCAGGCTGCAATTTCTGCTAACGTTCGCTGGCAACCCATGCACACATCTTGCCCCGACTCATCGGTAATCAGTCGACAAATGCCAATGCAGGGAGAGACTACTTGTTGTTGTTCTGTCATGGCTGATTTCAAGCTTAAAAACGCGCTATGTTACCTTGCCCATGGCCAATGTGCCAGTATCGGTATGCGCAGATACCCTACTTATTGAAAATCGAGTCGCTAACACCTATCCTAGCGACCGTTTTTCCATTTTTCGAGAGCGCTAATGTTCCAATCTGATGTGGATTTCAAATTGTATTATCAAGATAAACCTGGGTATTACCAAAGCCTAGCGAGTCAACTGCAAGGGTTATTATCGATCGATAAAGCTGTTGTAACCAATATGGCGCAAACGTCCGCTTTTATCTTTCAGTCGTTACCAGAATTAAATTGGGCGGGATTTTATGTGTTAGATTCAAATGAACGGCTAAAACTGGGACCTTTTCAAGGGAAAGTGGCCTGCGTTCACATTCCACTCGGTAGTGGAGTGTGTGGAAGCGCTGCAGCTCGAAAAGAGTCGATTCGCGTTGACAATGTTCATGAATTCGAGGGGCATATAGCCTGTGACAGTGCCTCTAATGCAGAAATTGTTGTACCTATCGTTGTAAACGGTCGATTGTTCGGTGTGTTGGATATAGACAGCCCAATAGTAAACCGTTTTGATGACGATGACGTTAAAGGATTTGAATTGTTGGTGGCTACTTTTCAAGAAGCCACCGATATTTAAAGGCTATCCGTTTTGTGGTTTGAAATAGAAGTTGAGTGCTTTATCCAGCGCCTCGGGAAGTTCGGGTAACGCAGAGCGAGGAATTAAAAACGTCGAAATATTGAACAAATCGCGAAAGAATCGGTTGTTTTCGGTGGTTTGACGCAAATAATCTGAACCGGAAGAGCCGCCCGTTCCAATTTTAGAACCGAGCATGCGTTGGACCATGATCACATGACGATAGCGCCAAGTAGTGAAGTGTTCATCGATTTCCAATAACGCGGTTAATAAACGAAACGGGAGTTGTAACATGGGTTCGTCTCGATAAAGATTGATAAATACGGCGCCTAACATTGCTTTTTGGCTGAAGCGAAACTTGTCTTCTTTTTTCAGTTCGTTGTATTGATTTTCATCCAAAAGAGCGTCGAAACTCGCGCGGGTGGTCGCTAGGTCTTTCAATTGAAACGCTCGGTCAGCGTCACTGAGGTATTCGTTGTTTTCGATAATGCTTTGGTCACTCTCCAGCATAGTATCGACGGCTTTACGGTAAGCATTCCAAAACTTGAACTCACCGAATTCAAAAAAGGGCATTCGCTCGAGCCACTTTTCAACACAATCGAATAAGCTTGGTTCATCTTCCAGCTTTTGCAAATGATTCCTATCTTTTTCATTCAACCGACTGTAGAAGGATTCTTTATCAAAGTTAATGCGAAACTTAGATTTCAAACCGAGTAATATTTCAATTTCTTTAAACTGAATACTTTGAAAGCCGGAAGCTGGAACCAAATAGTCTCGAAAGTCGAGAAAGTCCAATGGCGTCATGGTTTCCATTATTTGTATTTGATCGATGAGTAGCTTTTGAATTTGACCAATGCGATCCAGTCGCCCAACAATGCGTCCCAATGACTTCTCTGGGATATTGGGCTGGTTGAACTCTTTGTATACCGCATTCATTTCATGCAAAATTTGTTTAAACCAAAGCTCATAAGCTTGGTGTACTATAATAAAAAGCATTTCTTCATGGGCTTCCTTTCCATAGTTAGGGCTAACCGGGTGTTGACTGTCGAGCAGTTTATCCAACTGCAAATAGTCGTTGTAGTAGCAGGGCGTGGTATTACGTTGCATGGCACACATAGCGAATAATCTCTAAATGATATATGTCGGTTAATAAACAGTTTATCATAATGGAAGTTGTTGATTTATGGCAATTTACGACCGATTCTATATAATTCTAATACCCCTTCAATTAACCGCCAAAAAACACGGAATGGTTTAATGGTAAGAGTTTTTGGTCACTATATTCCTAGAGTATTGTTTCTACTGGTGGCGATAGAATTCATCGTTTTGTATCTGTCTGTGTACCTGGCCGCTGAAATTCGCTTGCAAGATCTTAGTGAGAGTCAGGAATTGGTGAAAAACTTTGACTTGAAAGCCATCGTATTTGCCATCACTCATGTACTCATCATGATTTCGGTAGGGCTGTATCAACGTAGCTCTCGCGACACTTTTGCCTCAGTTATCTCTCGACTGTTTTGGTCGGTGGTGATCGCTTTTTTTGTTATGTCGATTTTGTTTTACCTGTTTTCTGGGTTGTTTATCGGGCGTGGTGTGTTCGCTTTAAGTTTAGTATTAGGATTTGCCGGCTTAATTCTTGTTCGATACATCTATTTTGTGATTAATAGCAAGGAGCTGTTTCAAAATCGAATACTGGTGCTCGGAACAGGAAAGCGCGCTAAACAGATTTTAAGGTTGAAACGAAAAAGCGATTGGCAAGGGCTTAAACTGGTAGGTTTTGTGCATTTAAAAGGCGATAAAGACGAAGTTGATGATGAGTCATTAATCATTCGCTCAGATGATGGATTAAAAAGGATGGTGGAT
Source organism: Pleionea sp. WD8-19 (assembly GCF_055326765.1). Lineage (NCBI taxonomy): Bacteria > Pseudomonadati > Pseudomonadota > Gammaproteobacteria > Oceanospirillales > Pleioneaceae > Pleionea > Pleionea sp. WD8-19. The sequence continues at coordinate 7,564 of NZ_JBUZOU010000009.1, forward strand.
CAGTACGGTATTGATGAGCTGGTCGTAGCGGTTGATGATACGCGTAAAAACTATCCAGTAAATGACATTATTAATTTGAAGTTATCGGGTTTAAAAATAACCGATATCACTGAGTTTTTTGAGCGTCAAACCGGTCGTATGGAAATTGATACGTTATCACCCAGTCAAGTCATTTTTTTTAGCGGTTTTCATACCGATTATATTCGGGAAGTGTTAAAACGTATTTTTGATATCGTCGTAAGTAGCGTATTTTTAGTTGCTTCAATTCCGGTATGCGCAGTCTTATACATTTGCATCAAACGAGAATCGGGTTGGCGTCAACCGGTGATTTATAAACAAATCCGAACCGGTCAAAACGGTAAATCATTTACTATTTATAAGTTTCGCAGTATGGTGGTCGATGCTGAAAAGCATGGGCCTCAATACGCAGCTCAAAACGACGCACGCGTTACTAAAATTGGCGCAATTATGCGCAAAACACGGTTGGATGAAATTCCGCAGATGCTCAATGTGCTAAAGGGCGATATGAGTTTTGTGGGGCCCAGGCCGGAACGTCCAGAGTTTGTTGAACAACTCGCTGAGAAAATTCCTTATTATAATATGCGACACAGAGTAAAACCGGGGATCACAGGATGGGCCCAAATTTGTTATCCTTACGGTGATAATGATGAAGACGCTAAGCAAAAACTCCAGTTCGATCTTTATTACATTAAAAACTTTAGTTTATTTTTGGATTTGACGATTTTAATGCAAACGATTCAGATCATCGTTTGGCAAAAAGGTTCGCGCTAGAGCCTCAAGCAAGGAGAAGTAATGTACGACTCGTATTATCAATTGAAGGGGAAACCATTCCAACTGGCACCGGATCCCTTTTTCTTCTTTGGTAGTAGTACTCATAAACGCGCTTTGGCGTACTTACGTTATGGGCTGTCTCAGGGTGAAGGTTTTATTATTGTAACCGGTGATGTAGGAACCGGAAAAAGTACGCTGGTGCGTACTTTGTTTGGATCTCTAGACAATAAAAAAGAAATTGTAGCCGGTGAACTAATCAACACTCAACTTGACTCAACCGATATATTACGTATGGTTGCTGCGACTTTTGGTCTGGCGCATCAAAGCAGTGAAAAAACATCACTCATAAAAAACCTTGAAAACTTTTTTGTCGCTCGGCAAAGAGAGGATAAGCGCTGCATGCTCGTTGTTGACGAGGCACAAAACCTGCCACTGGAAAGTCTCGAAGAGTTGCGCATGCTTTCAAACCTACACTATGAAGGGAAAACATTGCTGCAAATATTTTTGCTTGGTCAGTCGGAATTTCGAGAAAACTTGGCAGTTCCACACATGGAACAGGTTCGCCAACGAATTACCGCATCTTATCATCTCGCACACTTAAGTGCTGAAGAAACACAGGCTTACATTGAACATCGATTGCGCAAAGTGGATTGGAGTGATGATCCTGTATTTACCGCTGAAGCTTACCAACAAATTTTCGAATTTTCAGAAGGGATACCGCGTCGTATTAACACAGTGTGTGACCGTCTATTGCTTTATGGCTTCTTAGAAGAAAAGCATCGTATTGACGGTGAAATCGTTAAAACGGTGGCTGATGAAATCGCGATTGAGCAGCCGGATGTCATGAAAAATCAAGTATTGTTGAAAAGGGATGAAGAAAAAGAAACCTTATCACATGCGATTGCCAACTCTACCGACTTGGAAAAGCGGGTCATGATGCTTGAAGCAGAACTCGATGCTATGAAAAAGCGATTTAGAAAAGAGCGCGAGTATATGCGTAAAATAGTACAAATCAGCTTGAACTTTGAAGATGAGGAAACGAAATAAAGGTTTCAGGCAGTTATTTGTCTTTAAATGGTTATATGAATAAAAAAGGGAGCTTGGCTCCCTTTATTACCGTGAAGAAAGTAGATTACCGGTCTTGTATTTTTATGTATTTGCGTTGTATCGGACCATTGTACATTTGTCTAGGGCGACCAATTTTTTGATTCGGTTCACTGATCATTTCACTCCATTGCGCAACCCAGCCAACAGTACGTGCTAGTGCAAATATAACCGTAAACATATTGGTTGGGATACCTATCGCAGACAAAATAATACCTGAGTAAAAGTCAACATTAGGGTAAAGTTTGCGTTGAATAAAGTACTCATCTTCAAGAGCAATTTTTTCTAATTCCATTGCTACTTTCAAAATGGGATCGTCTTTCGCACCTAATGCTTCCAGTACCTCGTGCGCGCTTTCTCGCATTACTTTGGCGCGAGGATCGAAGTTTTTATAAACACGATGACCAAAGCCCATCAATCGGAAAGGATCGTCTTTGTCTTTCGCGCGTTTAATAAACTCAGGAATATGTTTTACATCGCCAATCTCGTGCAGCATACGCAAACAGGCTTCGTTAGCACCGCCATGGGCAGGTCCCCATAAGCTGGCAATACCGGATGCGATACACGCGAATGGATTTGCACCAGAAGAACCGGCAAGACGTACAGTTGAGGTTGAACAGTTTTGCTCATGATCCGCGTGAAGGGTGAAAATGCGATCCATAGCACGAACCAGAACCGGGTCTGGAGTTTCGTCAGTTGATGGCATGGAGAACATTTGGTTCAAAAAGTTTTCCGCATAAGACATTTCATTACGTGGGTAAACGAACGGAAAACCCATTGAGTAGCGATAACACATCGCTGCAATGGTTGGTACTTTTGCAATTAATCGGAACGCACTTTTGCGACGATGTTCTGGATCATTAATATCCAGTGAGTCGTGATAAAAAGCAGAAAGTGCACCAACCACACCAACCATGACGGCCATGGGATGTGCATCGCGGCGAAAACCATTAAAGAAGTGGGTCAGTTGCTCATGCAACATGGTGTGGTTATTCAATTCTTCAAGAAAATCTTTCTTTTGTTGGCCATTGGGAAGTTCACCATTGAGCAATAAATAAGCAACCTCCATGAAGTCCGAATGGGTTGCCAAATCTTCAATGGGATAACCGCGATATAAAAGAAGGCCTTTTTCGCCATCGATAAACGTAATTTTAGACTCGCAGGATGCAGTAGACATAAATCCAGGGTCGTAAGTGAATACACCGTGTTTTACCAAAGAGGTGATATCTATTACATCGTTACCCATAGTCGGTTGATAAACCGGCAACTCAACTTCTTTTCCTGAATGAAGGGTGAGTTTGGCGGTATGTTGTGTCATTCGATGATTCCTCAGTCAAATTTATGTCGTGCTGCAATAATTTCGGGTGTAACTATAGGTGGCAGAAATATTTTGTCAATGCCACATTGTGTTTAAATATTCGAAAACGTTTAATATTTATACAAAATCGCAAAGTTTTATCGCAAAGCACAAATCCATTTGTAAACAAGCAGTTGCGGCTATATAATTTGCGCAAACTTGCGTGGGTGTTCAGCTCGCCTATAGTTAGTATAGCTTACATTATGCAGCTCACCGCTTCCTGAAAATAACCAAGAGGTTGAAATTCGAGTCTCGCAGTTGGCGTAAGTTATCTGGAACACGAAGGAGGGCGTTTGCTTTAATGCGGACGGCCTGTTTGGCTAATCATTAAAAAAGAAAGTTATCAGCCGTGAATAAGCAAAGACCTGTAAATCTCGATCTCACAACGATCAGTTTTCCGGTAACTGCTATCTCGTCGATTCTTCACCGAATTACCGGCGTATTTCTAGTTATCGGGATCCCCGTTCTACTTTGGCTTCTGGGTTTGTCACTCGAATCTAAAGAAGGTTTCAATCAAGCATCACACTATATTGCTTCTGGTTTCGGAAAATTTCTTTTCTGGGCCATATTATCCTCTCTTGCTTTCCATATTATTGCCGGTGTTCGACATTTGTTGATGGATGCAGGCATCGGAGAAACCTTAAAAGGTGGATCATTAGGGGCGACAATAGTAATTGCTCTTGGCGTAGTTGCCGCCGCAGGACTGGGAGTATGGCTATGGTAAATACAGTAACCAGCTTGGGTCGTAGCGGTCTGCACGACTGGTTTATTCAGCGACTGAGTGCGGTAGTCATGGCGGTATTCGCCATCTATTTAACTTGGTTTATTGCAAACAATCCATCGATGAGTTTTGAACTTTGGACTGCGTTTTTCCATCAGCCTTTGGTTAAAGCGTTTAGCATATTAACGCTGATACTCATGAGCTTGCATATCTGGGTGGGTATGTGGATTGTTTCTACCGATTATTTGAAACCACTCAGCATTCGTATGACTTTTCAGGCTTTGTTAATCATTTATTGCCTGATAGTTATTTTTTGGGGCATTCAGATTTTGTGGAGCGTATAAATGGGCATTCCGGTTTATACCTATGATGCAGTGATTGTTGGTGGAGGCGGAGCCGGTATGCGAGCTTCGTTACAACTGGCGCAATCCGGACAAAAAGTAGCACTCATTTCAAAAGTATTTCCGACTCGTTCACATACGGTATCGGCGCAAGGTGGTATTACCGTTGCATTGGGGAACTCTCACGAAGACGATTGGCGGTGGCACATGTACGACACTGTCAAAGGCTCAGACTACATTGGCGATCAAGACGCCATCGAATACATGTGTCAAAACGGACCGGCAACGGTTTATGAGTTAGAGCACATGGGGTTACCTTTTTCTCGACTCGATAACGGTAAAATTTATCAGCGTCCTTTTGGTGGACAATCGAAAAACTTTGGTGGTGAGCAAGCGGCTCGTACCGCCGCTGCGGCCGACAGAACCGGGCATGCATTGCTTCATACCTTGTATCAACAAAACCTCGCAGCGAACACTCAATTTTTTAATGAGTGGTTGGCGATTGATTTGGTGACTAACGATCAAGGTGATGTTGCTGGCGTCATTGCTATGTCGATTGAAACCGGTGAAACCGCCTTATTCAAAGCCCGAGCGACTGTATTTGCAACGGGTGGTTCGGGCCGTATCTACCAATCCACAACGAATGCTTTAATCAATACCGGTGATGGTGTTGGTATGGCGCTTCGTGCTGGCATTCCGGTTCAAGACATCGAAATGTGGCAGTTTCACCCAACCGGTATTGCCGGAGCGGGTGTTTTGGTCACCGAAGGTTGTCGCGGAGAAGGCGGCTACTTGATTAATAAAGATGGTGAGCGCTTTATGGAGCGTTATGCACCCAATGCCAAAGACTTAGCAAGCCGTGATGTTGTTGCTCGATCAATGACGAAAGAAATATTAGAAGGACGTGGTTGTGGACCCAAAGGCGATCACGTTTACTTGAAACTCGATCACCTAGGCGAAGAAACATTGAACAAGCGGCTGCCAGGTATTCTAGAGTTGTCACGCACTTTTGGCCATGCCGATCCAGTAAAAGAGCCGATTCCCGTAGTGCCTACCTGCCATTATATGATGGGCGGTATTCCAACCAATAAGTTTGGCCAAGTACTTAGCAAAACACCTAATGGCGAAGAAAAAGTTGTTAAAGGCTTTTATGCGGTAGGCGAGTGTGCCTGTGTTTCTGTTCACGGTGCTAACCGCTTGGGTGGAAACTCTCTGCTTGACTTGGTTGTGTTTGGTCGGGCTGCAGGTCTGCACTTAGAAGAAGCACTACGTGAAGGTTTATCTTTCAGCGACTTTTCAGATTCCGACGTTGAAAAGTCAATGTCGCGAATGAATCGCTGGGAAGAAAGTGAGTCTGGTGAAGATCCAGCGGTCATCAAAGCGGATATGCAAAAAACCATGCAAAACAGTTTTGGCGTTTTCCGTACTGGCGAGCTAATGAGTAAAGGATTGAAAGAACTCGAAGAGATTCGAGAGCGACTCAAGTCCGCTGTGTTGTCTGACAAATCCAAAGCTTATAACACGCAACGTGTTGAGTGTCTGGAACTGGATAATCTGATGGCAGTAGCCCATGCGACAGCAAAAGCGGCGGAATATCGCACCGAAAGTCGTGGTGCGCACAGTCGAGAAGATTTCCCCGATCGTGATGATGAGAACTGGTTAGTTCATACTATGTATTACCCAGAAACCGAAGAAATGGGTAAACGTGAGGTGAATATGAAACCCGTGACCATGGATCCTTTCCCTCCGAAAGTCAGAAGCTATTAACAGGCAGGTATCGAACACATGAAATTTTCAATCTACCGATACAATCCGGAAACGGATAACGCACCGAAAATGCAGGATTATGAGCTGGATATCCCAGCCGGTTCTGACATGATGTTGCTGGATGCCTTATTGCTTTTGAAAGAAAAAGACCCCACATTAACTTTTCGTCGTTCCTGTCGAGAAGGTGTTTGTGGCTCAGATGGTTTAAATATAAACGGTAAAAATGGATTAGCTTGTATTACTCCTATTTCTTCGCTGGGTAAGAAAGTCATTGTTCGTCCATTACCGGGATTGCCGGTTATTCGCGATCTGGTTGTCGATATGGCGCAATTCTACAAACAGTATGAAAAGGTTAAGCCGTTCTTGCAAAATCGAAATGAACCTCCTGCGAAAGAGCGACTTCAATCACCCGAAGACCGTGAAAAACTTGACGGACTTTATGAGTGTATTTTGTGTGCTTGTTGCTCTACTTCTTGCCCATCATTCTGGTGGAACCCAGATAAATTCGTTGGTCCAGCAGGCCTTTTACAAGCTTATCGCTTTTTGGCAGACAGTCGCGACACTGAACAAGATGAGCGATTGTCTATTTTGGATGACGCCTACAGTGTTTTTCGGTGTCGAGGCATCATGAATTGTGTCAGCGTTTGCCCTAAAGGCTTAAACCCGACACGCGCCATAGGTCACGTTCGCTCAATGCTGCTATCCAGAGGCGTATAAAAGCCGGTAATGATTCAAATTTCGGCTATTATTATTTAACAATCAACGCTTTGGAGTATTTGATACCCCAAAGCGTTTGTTATTTTACGGTTCACAACAACATTTAAAGTCTGCAAATCATGGAAAAGTCCCTTGAAGAACAGTTTGCTGCCTGTTTCTTAACTGGTGGAAGTGCTGCGTATCTCGAAGAGGTATATGAAAAGTACCTTGAAGATCCGTCATCTATTGATGACAGTTGGCGAAAGAAGTTTGATGATTTTGCCGCTCAAACTCCCGATGCCCATGAAGTCGCTCATTCTCAAATTCAAAATTATTTTCGTCAAATCGGATTAAACAAACATCGTATCGTTGACGCGTCCAGTTCTGGAGACAAATCCTTCGACGCTAAACAGGTGAATGTGCTTGAATTGATCCAATCTTACCGTGCGAATGGGCATCAATACGCCAGTCTCGATCCATTAGAGATCTGGAAGCAGGCTACTATCGATCATTTATCTCTCGAAAAGTTTGGACTGTCAAAGCTTGATTTCGATACCGAGTTTCGCACCGGTTCCATGTTTGGCGCGACGACCAAAAGTTTCAAGCAAATCGTCCATGAATTAGACACGACCTATTGCCGAACGATTGGATCCGAGTTCATGCACATTACCGATCCAGCTCAAAAAAACTGGATCCAAGAAAGGCTTGAAAGCTCTTTAGCAACACCACAATACAGCGCTGATTTTAAGAAACAAATTTTATCCGCGTTAACGGCTGCAGAAGGATTGGAAAAGTACCTGCATAATAAGTTTCCTGGTGCTAAACGATTTTCGTTAGAAGGCGGCGACAGTTTAATGCCAATGCTCGAAGAGTTGATCCAGCGAGCAGGAGGTGCAGGTGTTAAAGAAGTTGTTCTTGGTATGGCTCACAGAGGACGTTTAAACGTTCTTGTTAACCTAATGGGTAAAAAACCCGAAGAGTTATTCGCTGAATTTGCCGGTAAAAAAAGTATGGACAAAGGTTCCGGCGACGTGAAATATCATCAAGGATTTTCATCTGATATTAATACACCTGGTGGTGTAGTGCATGTCGCACTGGCCTTTAACCCATCACATCTTGAAATTGTTTCCCCAGTAATTCAGGGCTCAGTTCGTGCTCGGTTAGAGCGACGTCGAGATGAAACCTATTCGCAAGTATTGCCCATTGTTATTCATGGCGACTCGGCGTTTACCGGCCAGGGTGTGGTCATGGAAACCTTTAATATGTCTCAGGCTCGCGGGTACAAAACGGGCGGAACTGTGCATATTGTTATTAATAACCAAGTCGGCTTTACGACGAGCCGGCCCGAAGATACGCGTTCAACAACGTATTGTACGGATGTTGCAAAGATGATTGAGGCGCCTATCTTTCATGTGAATGGTGATGATCCGGAAGCCGTCGTTTTTGTGACTCAACTGGCGCTCGACTTCCGTACGACGTTCAAAAAGGATGTGGTTATTGATTTGGTTTGTTATCGACGTCATGGTCATAATGAAGCCGACGAGCCTCGAGCAACTCAACCATTGATGTACGAAAAAGTACGTAACCGTCCGACGCCTCGAAAAATTTACGCCGATCAATTAGCGAAAGAGGGCGTTGTCGACGACAGCTACGCCAATGCTTTGGCGAATGAATATCGCGATAAAATGGACGAAGGAAAAAATGTGGTGAGTAATTGGCTGCCTATGCAAACGCATGAGTTTACAGTCGATTGGCACCCTTATTTTGGGCATGATTGGCTTACTCCCGCCGTTACCTCTTTGACACGTGCTCACTTTGATACATTGGCCGAAAAAATATCAACGGTACCTGAAAATTTCGCTTTGCAGAGTCAGGTTAAGCGCTTGATGGCCGATCGAGTAAAAATGGCTAAAGGCGAGATTCCAATGGATTGGGGATTTGCTGAAACCATGGCTTATGCGTCTCTGTTAGACGATGGTTATCGAGTTAGAATTTCTGGCCAAGACAGTGGTCGTGGAACCTTTTTCCATCGCCATGCGGTTTTGCACGATCAAAAAAATGGTGAAACCTATCAACCGCTAAAGAACATTCGCAAAGATCAACCACCCTTCGTAGTTATTGACTCCGTATTGTCAGAAGAGGCCGTACTGGCCTATGAGTATGGATACTCAACGACCGAGCCTCGCTCTCTGGTTGTTTGGGAAGCTCAATTTGGTGACTTTGCCAATGGTGCACAGGTTGTAATCGATCAATTTATCAGCTCTGGCGAACACAAATGGGGGCGACTGTGCGGTTTAGTCATGTTGCTACCACATGGGTATGAAGGACAGGGACCAGAGCATTCGTCTGCGCGTCTTGAACGTTATTTACAATTATGTGCCGAGCATAATATGCAAGTTTGCGTCCCCAGCACTCCGGCTCAAGTGTTTCATATGTTACGTCGTCAGATGATCCGTAAATGGCGTACACCGTTAGTGGTTATGTCGCCTAAAAGTTTGCTACGTCACCGGTTGGCGACCAGTACAATTGAAGAAATTACTAACGGCAAGTTCGAAGCTGTAATCGATGAAATAGATGCTATTGATAAGTCCAAAGTAAAGCGCGTTGTACTTTGTTCAGGTAAAGTTTTCTACGATCTGTTAGAAAAGCGTCGAGCGGAAGAAAAGGACGACGTTGCCATCATTCGTATTGAACAGTTGTACCCATTCCCTAAGCACTTAAAAGAAGTTATTGCACAATACTCTAATGCGAGTGAATTTATCTGGTGTCAGGAAGAGCCAAAGAATCAAGGCGCCTGGTATTGCAGTCGACATAATTTTCAAGCTTCTGTGCCTAAGAGCGGCTACGTGGAGTATGCCGGACGTCCTGCTTCGGCGGCACCGGCGACAGGTCACGCTTCACAGCACGTTGAGGAACAGCGCAAACTGGTAGCGAAAGCTCTCGGTATAAAGCTTTAATTTTTTGAATTTGAAACTTGGTATAAAGGGTTAATAAACCATGTCCACAGAAATAAAAGTTCCAGTCTTACCCGAGTCGGTGGCCGATGCGACGATAGCTACCTGGCACAAACAACCGGGCGATGCATGTACACGCGATGAAAATTTGGTTGATATTGAAACGGATAAAGTAGTGCTTGAAGTCGTTGCACCCGATGACGGCGTGTTAGAAGAAATTATTAAAAACGAAGGCGATACCGTAACGGCAGAAGAACTAATTGCACGGTTTAAACCGGGTGCAACAGCTTCTGCTAAACCGGCGGCTGACAAAAATGAGAAAACGACAGCGGACAAAAATAAGTCGACCAGTGATGAAGGATCAGAAGACGTACTCAGTCCGGCTGTTCGCCGTCTTGTAAAAGAACATGGTTTAAATGTTGCCAATATTCCGGCTACCGGAAAAGGTGGTCGCATTACCAAAGAAGACGTTGAAAAGTTTATTAAGTCTGGTGGTGCCAAACCTGCTTCAGAAACGCCTGTTCACTCTGCACCTCAACTGTCAGCAGGACCTCGTGAAGAAAAGCGCGTTCCTATGACTCGCCTAAGAAAGCGTATTGCAGAGCGACTGGTTGATGCCCAACACACTGCCGCTATTTTAACGACATTTAATGATGTCAATATGAAACCAGTGATGGACATTCGCGCCAAATATAAAGAGCAATTTCAAAATACACACGGCGTAAAACTTGGGTTTATGTCGTTCTTTGTTAAGGCCGCTGTAGAAGCGTTAAAGCGTTTTCCTGCGGTGAATGCTTCTATCGATGGCGACGATATTGTTTATCACGGTTTCTTTGATGTGGGTATTGCGGTATCTGCACCACGCGGTTTAGTTGTGCCGGTCATTCGAGATGCGGATCAGTTGAGTATGGCCGAGATCGAAAAAACCATTATGGAGTTTGGGCAAAAAGCGCAGAATAACCAATTAACGGTTGATGATTTGTCGGGCGGAACTTTCACTGTTTCTAATGGCGGTACTTTCGGATCGTTATTATCAACACCGATTATTAATCCTCCACAAAGTGGAATCTTGGGCATGCATCGTACCGAGCAGCGTCCGGTGGTAGAAAACGGAGAAATTGTTATTCGCCCCATGATGTATCTGGCGTTCTCTTACGATCATCGTATTATCGACGGTCGTGAGTCGGTCGGCTTTTTAAAGACCATTAAAGAATACATTGAAGATCCAGCACGCATTTTACTGGCGTTATAAACCGTGCTGAAATGCAACGAATGTGTCGTTGCAATTGAAATTTTGTTTTACGTTTAACCCCTAACTTTGGAAGAGTACAATGAACCTTCATGAATATCAGGGCAAACAATTGTTCAGAGAATACGGATTGCCCGTCTCTGATGGAATTGCCTGCGAGACTCCTAAAGAAGCCGTTGAAGCTGCCGGTCAAATCGGTGGTGATAAATGGGTAGTGAAAGCACAAGTTCATGCCGGCGGTCGTGGTAAAGCCGGTGGCGTTAAACTGGTTTCTAATAAAGAAGAAGTTCGAGAGTTTGCCAGCAAGTGGCTGGGAAAAAATCTGGTCACTTACCAAACCGATGAGAATGGCCAACCAGTCAGCAAAATATTAGTTGAAAGTTGCACCGACATTGCCGACGAACTTTACCTAGGTGCTGTGGTTGATCGTGCAACTCGTCGCGTTGTGTTTATGGCTTCTTCAGAAGGTGGAGTAGAAATTGAAAAAGTCGCAGAAGAAACACCCGAGAAAATCCATAAAGCGATTATCGATCCCTTAGTGGGTCCACAACCTTATCAAGGCAGAGAGCTTGCCTTTAAATTGGGCTTAAACAAAGACCAGGTTAAACAGTTCACCAAGATCTTTATGGGGTTGGCGACCATGTTTACCGAAAAAGATCTGGCATTAATCGAAATCAATCCGTTGGTTGTTAAAACTGATGGTAACTTGCATTGCCTCGATGCAAAAATTGGTGTTGACGGAAATGCTTTGTATCGCCAATCAGCATTAAAAGAAATGCACGATCCTTCTCAAGAAGACGAACGAGAAGCGCATGCGGCGCAGTGGGAATTAAATTATGTAGCGCTCGATGGCAACATTGGTTGCATGGTTAACGGTGCTGGCCTAGCAATGGGGACCATGGATATCGTTGCCTTACACGGCGGCTTTCCAGCAAACTTTTTGGATGTTGGTGGTGGTGCAACAAAAGAGCGTGTTACCGAAGCGTTTAAAATCATTTTGTCTGACGACAAAGTAAAAGCTGTATTGGTTAATATTTTTGGCGGCATCGTTCGTTGCGACTTAATCGCTGAAGGTATTATTGGGGCTGTTGAAGAAGTTGGCGTTAAAGTTCCGGTTGTTGTTCGTCTCGAAGGTAACAATGCAGACAAAGGTGCCGAACTACTGGCAAAGAGTGGGTTAAATATCATTGCTGCAACCAGTTTGACCGATGCGGCTCAACAAGCAGTTAAAGCAGCAGGGGGGCAATAATGTCTATTTTAATTAACAAAGATACCAAAGTTATTTGCCAGGGCTTCACCGGTGGTCAAGGGACTTTCCATTCCGAACAAGCCATCGAGTACGGTACAAAAATGGTTGGTGGTGTGACACCTGGAAAAGGTGGTCAAACACATCTAGGACTGCCTGTTTTTAATACAGTAAAAGAAGCCGTAGAAGCAACTGGCGCGGAAGCCTCTGTAATCTACGTTCCTGCTCCGTTCTGTAAAGATTCCATTCTTGAAGCCGCAAACAGTGGTATCAAACTTATTGTTTGTATTACCGAAGGCATTCCGACACTCGACATGTTGGAAGCAAAAATTGCTTGTGACAATGCCGGCGTGCGATTGATTGGACCTAACTGTCCTGGTGTAATCACTCCTGGTGAATGCAAAATCGGTATTATGCCGGGTCACATTCATTTACCCGGAAAAGTCGGTATTGTTTCTCGCTCAGGCACATTAACTTACGAAGCCGTTAAGCAAACTACTGATGCTGGTTTTGGGCAATCCACTTGTGTCGGAATTGGTGGAGATCCCATTCCAGGCTCGAACTTTATCGACATTCTTGAAATGTTCCAAAAAGATCCTAAAACCGAAGCCATCGTGATGATTGGTGAAATTGGTGGAACGGCAGAAGAAGAGGCCGCAGCCTACATAAAAGCAAACGTTACCAAGCCCGTCGTTTCCTATATTGCAGGAGTGACTGCTCCTAAAGGTAAACGTATGGGACATGCGGGAGCGATTATTTCTGGTGGTAAAGGAACCGCTGATGAAAAATTTGCCGCGTTAGAAGACGCCGGTGTTAAAACGGTTCGTAGCCTAGCCGAAATTGGCGAAGCTTTAAAAGAAGTCACCGGTTGGTAACTTTTTAAAACAAAAAAAGCCGGAGTAAAACTCCGGCTTTTTTGTTTAACGAAAAAGTTTTTTATGCTAATAAAATGAACAAGTGTTATTTTTAATTGGTTTAAAAAATCTTTAAGTTACGGTCTTTAAGCACAACGAGTTAGGAGTTCTTTTTGTTAAGTGTACTTTTAATGAAACGAACTCACTCTTGATTGATAAGCTCTGCTAGTTAAATATACGTTCAGTAGCTTGTCAGAATGAAAGCTTAAGGAACAAACCGTAGACATCTTGGTTAACTTTGTAGTTCCAACTTCCAGTGATACCAATATTTTCCGTTACATTGTAAGTGATTTTAGCAATACCAATCGGTTCAGATTTCGTAGATTTATCAGGATATTCAATTTCAGAGTAACTGGCTTCTCCTAGTAACTCCCAGTCATGCCACAGCTTAATACTGTAACCCACACCGAGACTTTTAATTTTAGTGTAATAGTAAAGGTCTTGTGGGTGATCGTAGTTAACGTACTCTAATTTTTGCCAACGAAAGATACCGTACGCTGATGAGTTGTAAGTCACATCATAAACATAACCTACGCCATAGCCTTTATACGTGTAATTTTTAGGTAGCGGACGTTGCTCTTCTAACTCTTGTTTATCGATGGACAGGAGTAGGTTATTTTCAAGTTTATGGCTAAAACTAAACCCGATACCTTCAGCATCTTGTTCGGCTGAAGTATCATGCAAAGCGGCGGCATAGCCAATATCGATATAACTGAAGCTCGGAAGGTCTTTTTCCTTTGAAAACACGTTTAAAGCGCAGCCCCATAAAATAAGCAGGATAAAAGCTCGCATTTGTATCTCCATGAAATGTCTTTTTTAGTTCTTATTAATATACTACAAAGAGCTTAATGTACAATAAAGACTTTTATGATAGTTCTACTGTTCTTGCCTCTGATCAGACCGGGTAAATAAACATTCTCACATAATTAAAGAGTTGAAAAAGGCCTATAAAATTAATAATGAAGGGTGATAGCCAATCATAAACCTATGTCATCGAGCGTTTAAGTAAAAGATTCATTTTCTACGATGTTGGGTGTATTATTGTTGACAATAGTATATAAAATACTAAATTTTCAAGTACCTAATTAGCGAAAGGTGACGTATGTTCCTTGCTAGAAAGGAATTACAGTCGTTTTGGGGGATGAATGAAATATTTTACTTCTGCATTTTGGTTTTTCACTTTGGTAATTGTCACAGCGTGCAGTGATAGCAACGAAGATACTTTGAGCCGAGTGGAGCCCGACCGTATTGCACCTGTGGTCATTCTGCCTGAGTGGGGTTTGGCTGTTGGTGGAGAAACGTTTTCCATCACTGCAGAAGTTGAAGATTCTGATAGTTCAAATCACACTTTTTCCTGGCAGCAGCTGAGCGGAAATCCAATTACATTAAGTTCAACAAACACGGCAACGTTAAGTTTTACTCATCCAGTTGTAACAGAAACATTAATTTATACGTTTGAGCTAACGGTTACTGATCGTACTGGTGAGTCTGGGACGGCTGAAATTAATGTTGTGATCACACGATCCGATCGAGGGACGATCATTGGTAGAGTGGTGGATTTTGAAACGGGAAGTCCTATTGTTGGCGCCTCTGTAAGTAATGAGGGTGAAACGACAGAGTCTGACGCAAGCGGTTCATTTCTATTTTTTGACTTGGCTTTTAATCAGAGAACGATCGTTAACGCACAACACCCCAATTATGGCCCTCAATCTGAAATTTTTGCGGTGTCGGCCGAAGAGAAAGATTTGATTGTGACGGTGTTTATGTCTGCTTCTCAATTGTCAACGTTTGAAGCTGATGTAGGGGCAACTTTGACCGTTCCTAACACCTCCGCAACAGTTGAGATTTCCGCCAATTCGCTCGTAGACTTGAATGCCAACCCCTATGTTGGAACGGTGAATGCTAAACTGTCCGTTTACGATCCATCTCAAAACGTAAATTTACTACCCGGTGATTACAGCTCTACAGGACTCTTACCGATCGAAAGTTTTGGTGGACTCGATATTGAGTTAACGGATTCAAATGGTAATTTACTACAGCTTGGGGCTATGGATACCGCGACATTACGAGTTCCAGTCAACACGCTCAATACTGCACCGCCAGCCAATACTCCGATATACCAGTACGACTATGCAAATGGTTTATGGAGTAATCAAGCGAACGTGACCTTGGTCAATGATTATTATGAAGGAAGTATTAACCGTTTAGAAACTTATTCAACTGGGCTTCTGTACAATAATTTGTTAGTCAATGGGTGTATTAATGATCTGAACGGTGATCCTGTAAATAACATTACGGTGAAAACTCAAGGGTTGAGTTACAGTGGTACAGCGACCAATTTTTCCGATAATAATGGCAATTTTAGCGTATATGGTAAACAAAATGCTGACTTACTCGTGTACGCAAGCCGAGCTGGAACGCTTTCTAGCACTCAATTGATCAATACTGGCAGTTCCGATGTGACACTCGATGACTGTTTATTAATTGGTGATACATCAATTAAATTGACTTTGACCTGGGGTGTTGAGCCTAGTGATTTAGACACACATTTAGTTGGTCCGAATGGCGTACATGTGTATTACGCAAATAAAGGAAATTTAGCATCTTCACCGTTTGCAGAGCTTGATGTCGATGACACAACATCGTTTGGACCTGAAATCTTGACGATTACTCGGTTCGAACACGCTGGAACTTACACTTATTCCATTTATAACTTTAGTGAAGATGTTCCTCCGGGTATCAGTGGCTCACCTGCTGTGGTTGAGCTTAATGTCAATGGAGAAGTGACGGTGTTCCATCCTCCAGCAGGAGAAGGGACAAACCTTACTTGGAATGTTGTCGCATTTGATGTCGATTCATCGGGCAATTTTGTCGTGAGACCGCTTAACACTTGGAGCCCGAGCGCACCTTGAGCTTACTGTTAGCGGTTTTCGAAGCTATATAAATCTGAGATATGTGCCGCAGATTCAGGAATGCTGAACGCTTTATCAAATTTTAATAGAATTCGGTAGAAATGTTCAGCAAGCACTGTATCTCCAGATGCTTTCGCTTGATTAATATCATCTTCGAGCATTTGGTGTACTTTAAGACAACCTTCCTGCGAATTGATTAAAGACTGCGCTAACTCAATAGCAATAATAGGCGGTAAGTTTTCGTGTATGGCGATAGCTTCAACTTCTTCTTCATCTAACGAGCAAAAGCCATAACAGTCGTCTATGGTAATCATTTCCATCTCCTTGTCGCAGGTTAAATTCAGCTCACTTACCTTGCCTAAAGTTTAAACAATTCTGTCGTGTTTGCGATGAATTTTAATCGGGTATTTAATGTTGAGATGATAAATTGCGTATGACTTTATTGGGAACTGTGCCTTATAATTTTCGGGAAGTTATTCGCTGTATCTTGCGGTTATCAAAATCCTATATAGAATAGAAGCTTAATCGTTATAAAGAGTGCAAGTAACCGCGGGAATTAAATATGGTGCTGGCTAGCAAAATAAAGGTCGACTTTGGAAGAGTTTTGCATAAGTTAATTTTATCGCTTATTTTCTTGCCGTATTATGCGGTGGCAAAAAGTGTGATTTTGGTACCCGATCAATTCAATCTGTTAAAAGTTAATGATCGTCAATACGAACAAGGCCTGCTAGAAACCGAGAAACGCCTTGAAGTTGAGCCGGGAACTTATAAGTTAATTGTACAATACAATGATGTTATAGAACTGGTCGAAGGTGACTTTGAAACCGTTAACTCGAGAGAGCTAATCATTATTATTGAAGCTCAAGATAATTACTTATACCAAATCACTTCTGAGCGACCTAGCACATTAGAAAAAGCACGAGCTTTCGCTAACAGCCCTACTTATAACGTAGAGCGAATGAAAATAAGTGGCGACGATAAAGGAAAAGTCATAATCAGTGACTCGGAAATTTTGCAAAACTTGAAAGGGTTATGGCGTCAGGCGTCGGAAGAAGAAAGAAAGCTTTTCCGAGAATGGCTCAACAAACAATAGGTTGAGCCATTGATTTTCACTTTAACGAAGTGAAGCTACTTTTCCAAATATTGAAGCTTATCCGCTTTACCATCCCAGTCTTCCGCGTCTGGTAACGGGTCTTTTTTCTCAGCAATATTCGGCCACTTTTCGGCTAATTCAGCATTTAATTCAATAAAATGTTTTTGATTGCTGGGTACATCATCTTCTTCAAAAATGGCTTCTGCAGGGCATTCTGGCTCGCATAATGCGCAGTCGATACATTCGTCAGGATGTATGACCAGAAAATTTGGGCCCTCATAAAAGCAGTCGACTGGGCAAACTTCTACACAGTCTGTGTATTTACATTTTATGCAGTTTTCGGTTACCACAAAGGCCATGGTTTACTCCGTTATTTGAATGTTTTGTTGCCACTGGTAAATTAATTCGAGTGCTTCTCTGGGTGTAAGTCTATCAGTATCCAGTGACAGAATTTGCTGAAAGTATTGTTCTTTCTGTGCTGCTTTTAAGTTGCTTTTCAGTTGCTCTACCGGAGATTTGCCAAGCTGTGCATGATGCGATTGGTCCTCCAGTTGAGCCAATTGATAACGCGCCGCTTCCAAAACGACAGGAGGTAAGCCGGCTAATTTTGCAACCTGAATTCCGAAGCTTTGACTAGCGGGACCAGGTAATATTCGATGTTCTAAAATTAAATCGTCATTAAACTCTTGAGCACCAAAATGGAAATTTTCTGCTCCTTCAAATTGATCAGAAAATTCGGTCATTTCAAAATAATGGGTGGCAAAAAGTGTAAACGCACCTATTTGATTATGAATATACTCCGCGATCGCCCAAGCTAATGAAAGGCCATCGAAAGTACTCGTACCACGACCGATTTCGTCAAGCAAAATCAAGCTGTTCGGTGTTGCGTTATTAAGAATATAGGCGGTTTCGGTCATTTCCACCATAAAGGTTGATCGACCCGAAGCTAAATCGTCCGATGCTCCGATACGAGTAAATATACGGTCTACAGGGCCAATTTGAGCTCGACTGGCAGGAACAAAGCTACCAACGTGAGCCAACAACACAATTAAAGCGGTTTGCCTCATATAGGTGGACTTTCCACCCATATTGGGTCCAGTAATAATTTGAGTTCGTTGCGATTTATTTAACTGTACCGGATTTGATATAAAAGGTTGCGTGGTGTGCTCGACAACTGGGTGACGACCAGACTCTATGAGAATTTGTTTTTCTTCAATGAGCTCGGGCTTTACGTACTGGTAGGTCAGGGCATTATCAGCGAAACATTGTAAAACATCGAGTTCGGCGATAACTTTAGCGGTTTTGTGCAACAAAGAAACGTATGGTGTTATTTGCTCAATTAAAAGTGACCAGATTTCTTTTTCTAATGCTAGTGATTTTGATTTAGCACTCAACACCTGCTCTTCATATTGTTTTAACTCAGGTGTGATAAACCTTTCTACATTTTTCAATGTTTGACGACGAACAAAGTGCTCCGGGATTTGTTCACTTTGTGCTCGCGAAACTTCAATATAAAACCCATGTACCTTATTGAAACCGACTTTGAGCGTGTGCAATCCACTGGCTTCTTTTTCTTTTTGCTCCAGCTCAATTAAAAAGTTATCGGCATTACAGGAGAGATCTCTCAGTTTATCCAAGTCTTTATTATAGCCATCGGCGATGACTCCACCTTCTCGAATGGTTACGGGGGGATTCTCAACTAACGCTTGTCCCAATAGAGAAGTCAATTCGCTAAAATCTGAAACTTGCTCCATTAAGCTTGAAACTTCAGGGAGTAATTGACTTATTAACAGTGATTGTAGCTCGGCAATTGCGTATAAGCTTTGCTTCAATCGAATCAGATCACGCGGTCTGGCCGATGCGAGTGCAATTCGAGTCGAAATACGTTCAATATCGGAAATCGATTTTAACGGTTGCTTAATATCGCTTAAACCGAACTTAAGTAACTCTTCGACCATTTGGTGCCGTTGCTTCACAACTGAGCGTCGCGCCAAAGGTTGGTGCAACCAGCTTTTAAGCAGTCGTTTCCCCATTACGTTGCAGGTCGCATCAATGACAGAAAGTAAGGTATTGTCTTCGCCACCTTGCAAGTTTTGTGTTAATTCCAGGTTTTTTCGAGTGGCCGTATCAAGTCGAATACAGTCATAATTGAAGTAAGGCAGCAATTGTTTAATGTGAGGTAATGTTCCGCGTTGAGTTTCTTCAGCATACTGTAATACCGCACCAGCGGCCCCAATACCTTCATTAAATGTGTCGCAACCAAATGTGGCTAAGCTTTCAACGTTCAATTTACGGCATAAAGCTTCGCGGTTTTCATGAATATCAAAATAATAATCGGGTAATGTACGCTGACACCGATGTTGCCAAGACAGCTTTGCTTTTTCAGAAATCAAAAGCTCAGCCGGATTTAAGCGATTGACTTCGCTGATCAGCTCTTCTTCACTGCTATATTCACTTAACCAGAACTGCCCACCTGCCAAATCAAGCCAGGCCAGTCCGAATTGTTTTTTACCTTCAATCGTTGCCGCAAGAAATTGAACCGTATCGCCGGATAATAAGGACTCATCGCTTACCGTTCCGGGCGTAAGTATGCGTACTACTTTTCGTTCTACAGGACCTTTGCTGGTCGCTGGGTCACCAATTTGTTCACAAATTGCGACCGACTCTCCGAGTTTTAATAAACGCGATAAATAGTTATCGACGGCATGATAAGGTACGCCGGCCATTGGGATAGGCTCTCCCGCTGTTTGGCCACGTTTGGTTAGTGTAATATCGAGTAGGTCGGCTGCTTTGATTGCATCTTCAAAAAAAAGCTCGTAGAAGTCCCCCATACGATAGAACACCAATTGATCGGAATGGGCTGCTTTGATCGATAAATATTGGCGCATCATCGGAGTATGCGCTTTTAGATCATCTACTATAGAATGGGTCTGCGTTTTCATGGGCACGATTGTACTGAACCCACGAGGGCGAAATAAAGGAAATTCTCAACAGAAAATATAAACTTTTTGAGACTGATTAAATGACCAACGATTTTACAGCAACGCTTAATAAAATTGCCAAAGTGGCCATCCGTAAAAACCTTCAATTAGCGACAGCCGAATCTTGCACTGGCGGCTGGATTGCCAAAGTATTGACAGACTTACCGGGTAGCTCCACCTGGTTTGATTGTGGCTTTGTGACTTACAGCAACAAGGCTAAGCTACGAATGCTTGGCGTACCTGAAGATTTAATTAATGAATACGGTGCCGTTTCCAAAGCGGTCGTTGAAGCTATGTGTCATGGCGCAATTGAACATTCTGATGCTGATTTGGTAGCGGCAGTAACGGGTATAGCGGGGCCAGACGGCGGCTCTGATGCAAAGCCGGTTGGAACGGTATGGGTGGGTTGGCAGCTGCGAGGGAAAAAGGTCGTATCCCAATTGTGTCATTTTAAGGGCAGTCGTGAGCAAGTCAGAAATCAAACGGTTGCCTTTGTATTGGATAAGCTTTTGCAAACGTTGGAAGAGATGGCGGGTTAATTATTTAAAAGGACTATTCATTTGAGTAGTTATATGGAATAATCCTCCAAGATTAGAGTTGAACATTTCTGGAGATAAAAATGGACGATAGTAAAAAGAAAGCCCTCGGCGCCGCACTGTCTCAAATTGAGCGACAGTTTGGAAAAGGTTCGATTATGAGAATGGGAGATTCTCAGGCCACTCGCGACTTAGAGGTCATCTCTTCAGGCTCACTGGGTCTTGACCTAGCACTCGGCGTGGGTGGCTTTCCAAAAGGAAGAATTATTGAAGTGTATGGCCCAGAATCGTCAGGTAAAACCACAATAGCACTGCAAGCGGTTGCAAATTGTCAAAAAAACGGTGGAACAGCAGCTTTCGTCGATGCTGAGCATGCACTGGACCCCGTTTATGCAGAAAAGCTGGGGGTTAATTTAGACGATTTATTGGTTTCTCAACCCGATACCGGCGAACAAGCACTCGAAATTACGGATATGTTGGTGCGTTCCAGTGCGGTAGATATTATCGTGGTAGACTCAGTCGCAGCTTTAACACCTAAAGCTGAGATCGAAGGCGAAATGGGTGACTCTCACATGGGCTTACAAGCCCGACTTATGTCTCAAGCACTGCGTAAGCTGACCGCGAATATTCAGCGCGCCAACTGTACCGTTATTTTTATTAATCAGATCCGAATGAAAATTGGTGTGATGTTTGGTTCTCCTGAAACCACCACTGGCGGTAACGCGTTAAAGTTCTATTCGTCGATACGTCTTGATATTCGACGGACCGGCTCAATAAAACAAGGTGACGAAGTGGTTGGGAACGAAACTCGCGTTAAAGTTGTTAAAAATAAGGTTGCGCCTCCGTTTCGTCAGGCTGAGTTTCAAATTATGTACGGAGAAGGCAGTTCTTTAGAGGGTGAAATCATCGATTTAGGCGTAAAAGAAGGCTTGGTTGATAAATCGGGAGCTTGGTACAGTTATAACGGCGATCGTATTGGTCAAGGAAAAATGAATGTCATTAATTTTTTGAAAGAAAATCCGGAAATGGCTAAAGACATCGAACAAAAATTACGCGCAAAACTCCTACCCGGAAAGAAAGAAGAACAAACTACGGTAGCGGAAGAGGTTGAAAGCTAACAATACACCTAAAGACTCTGCGCGTGAACGGGCTGTTGGTCTGCTTGCGCGCCGTGAACATTCACGAAAAGAGCTCTCCTCGAAACTGTGTCAAAAAGGATTTCCTCTCGCTGAAGTTAATGCCGCTCTAGACGAACTCACCCAAAAAGGCTGGTTGAGCGATTATCGATTTACCGAAAGCTGGATTCGTCATAGAATTCACGGCGGCTACGGTCCGTACCGAATTGACCGAGAATTATTTGAAAAAGGTATTGACCGAGAACTGTCCCAGCAAATATTCAACGAGCTGGATATAGATTGGGGCGAACTGGCGTACAAAGCCTGGCAGAAAAAGTATAATAACCTGCCGAGCGATTGGTCCGAAAAGGCTAAGCAAATCCGTTTTTTACAATATCGCGGCTTCTTAAGTCAGCATATTGAAATAGTGTTTGAAACAGTTAAATCACAACAGGGTGAACCATGACGTTGATGACAAGCAACGAAATTCGTGAAGCTTTTCTGAAGTTTTTTGAGAGTAAACAGCATAATAGAGTCGATAGCAGTTCACTGGTACCTGCCAATGATCCTACACTGCTTTTTACAAATGCTGGCATGGTTCAGTTTAAAGACTGTTTTTTAGGTACCGACAAACGTGATTATGTTCGTGCTGCGAGCTCGCAGCGCTGTGTTCGAGCAGGAGGAAAACACAACGACCTGGAAAATGTAGGCTATACCGCACGCCATCATACCTTTTTTGAAATGCTCGGCAATTTCAGTTTTGGTGATTATTTCAAAGAAGACGCAATTCGATTCGCTTGGGAATTTTTAACCGAGGTACTGAACCTACCCGAAGAAAAACTCTGGGTCACCGTATATCACGAAGACAAAGAAGCAGAGGACATTTGGTTTAACAAAATAGGGATTAATCGAGAACGGTTTTCTCGGCTCGGCGAAAAAGACAATTTTTGGGCCATGGGCGATACCGGCCCGTGCGGCCCTTGCTCTGAGATATTTTATGACCATGGCGAAGGTGTTGCTGGGGGGCCTCCGGGATCACCCGATGAAGATGGTGACCGATATATTGAAATCTGGAACTTGGTGTTTATGCAGTTCAACCGCGATAAAGCGGGTAATATGACGCCCTTACCCAAACCTTCGGTCGATACAGGTATGGGGCTTGAGCGAATCGCAGCGGTCATGCAAAACGTTCACAGCAACTATGAAATTGATATATTCGTTGGTTTGATTCAATCGATCGCAGAGTTACTAAACGTCAAAGATTTAAGCCATAAATCGTTACGGGTTATCGCTGATCATATTCGGTCTTGTGCCTTTTTAATTGCCGACGGTGTTGTACCGAGTAATGAGGGAAGAGGTTATGTATTGCGCCGAATTATGCGTCGTGCCATTCGGCACGGTCATAAACTGGGAGCAGAACAGGCCTTTTTCTACAAACTAGTTAATGCCTTGAAAGTACAAATGGGTGATGCGTATCCGGAATTGAAAGATAAGCAGGCGCAGATTGAAGCTACTGTTTTACGAGAAGAAGAACAGTTTGCGCGAACCCTTGATAAAGGAATGAAAATCCTCGAACAGGACCTATCGAGCTTACAAGGAACAATCGTTTCTGGTGAAACCGTATTTACTTTATACGATACTTATGGCTTTCCGATGGATTTAACCGCAGATATCGCACGCGAGCGCGGTTTAACAATCGATGAAGCGAAGTTTGACCATTTAATGGAACAGCAGAAAGAACAATCAAAAGCAGCTGGGAAGTTTGGTGTGGATTACAACGATAATTTGGATATTCAAACCAGCACCCGTTTTGTGGGGTATGATTCTTTTGAGCACCAAAGCGAAGTTGATCAATTGTTGGCTGATGGCGAGTCAGTGCATCAGCTTGAGTCTGGGCAAGAGGGTTTGTTGATTACTGAAAGCACTGCATTTTATGCGGAGTCGGGCGGTCAGGTGGGTGACAAAGGATGGATAACATCAGCGTCTGCTAAAGCGGAAGTCATTGATACGGTAAAAATCAACAAAGCATTTGCTCATAAAGTTCGAGTGCAAGAAGGTACACTTAAAATTGGCGATCGAATTTCGTTAACGGTCGATATGGAAAAGCGAAAGGCAACTGCTATTCATCATTCGGCAACTCATCTATTGCATGCTGCATTACGAGAGGTTCTTGGTGAGCACGTTACACAAAAAGGATCGCTTGTAGATGAACTAAAACTGCGTTTCGACTTCTCTCACCCAGAAGCGGTGACAGCTGAGCAAATTGCAAAAATTGAACAACGGGTAAACGAAGAAATTCGCGACAACCACTCAGTGGTCGCAGAAATCATGTCGATGGATGCGGCAAAAGAAAAAGGCGCCATGGCACTTTTTGGTGAAAAGTACGGCAACGAAGTGCGTGTATTATCAATGGGTAAGTTCTCAACCGAATTGTGTGGCGGTACACATGTTTCACGAACCGGTGATATCGGCTATTTTAAAATTGTACAGGAGTCCGGTATCGCTGCAGGAGTACGGCGTATAGAAGCCGTAGCTGGAGATGTTGCCATAGAACAGCAGCAAGATTTAGAGAGGGCCATAAAGAGCATAAGCTTGCGATTAAAGACAGAGCCTGCAATGGTGTTGGAAAAAGTAGAACAGCTACAAGTTCGTAACCGCGAACTTGAAAAGCAGCTTGAGCAATTGAACGCAAAGCTCGCGTCATCGCAAGGAAATGATCTCGTTGGTGAAGCGCAAAGTATCAAAGGCGTTTCGGTCATCGCAAAACAGTTACAAGGCGTTGATGGAAAAGTTTTAAGAGACTTGATGGATCAGGTGAAGAATAAACTCGGATCAGGCATCGTCGTGTTTGGCGTGGAAAATCATGGAAAAGCCAATTTAATAGCCGGTGTGACCAAAGATTTAACACAGCGTATTAAAGCCGGTGATATCGTTAAATGTGCCGCGGCACATGTAGGAGGAAAAGGAGGGGGGCGACCCGATATGGCGCAAGCCGGGGGGCCAGAGCCGCAACATTTGCCAGAAGCGATTGCTTCTGTGATTCCTTTTGTTGAGAAACACCTTTAGCTAAAAGTCGTACAGAATGCCATGTTATTTCTGTGACCTCAGAGTTATCTATCCTCTAACGTGGCATTCTTATCTTATTTATTTGAGATATACCTCTTCCGAATGAATACAACTCATGCCACACTTTCAAAGATTGCAACTTGTGATTTGTCTATCTGTGAATTTAGCGCTATGTTACTGATTTAGTGAAAAAATGTATCCATTTTTTTGAGCTACTTACATATTGTATGCGGATAGACTAAACTTTAGGCAGAAAATGTACTGCGTTGTGTGCACTTTAACGATGGACATTGTATTCATGTGATTTTTCGACAGAATGGAAGCGAACAACGCACTTCTCTCGAAATAACTGCAACAATGTTCTCATTCATTCACATACAAACAGTAAACAATAATAAAACTTGCTGCTATAATGCGGCGCCTCATATCAAGTGCTGAAAAATTACCCTTTTGGAAAAGGGTATTAAAAAGGAGAAATTAGGATGCTTATATTAACTCGTCGAGTTGGTGAAACGCTTATGATTGGTGACGAAGTAACCGTTACCGTTTTGGGCGTAAAAGGCAATCAAGTTCGTATTGGTGTAAACGCACCTAAAGAAGTTTCTGTGCATCGCGAAGAAATTTATTTGCGTATCCAGCGTGAGAAAGAAATGTCTGGAAATTCAGCGGAATAAGTTTCACATATTACTTGCAATTTTAAATTATTGAGGTAATATTTGCGGCCGCTGAGAGGAGAGATGGCCGAGCGGCTGAAGGCGCTCCCCTGCTAAGGGAGTATACGGTTTGTCCCGTATCGAGGGTTCGAATCCCTCTCTCTCCGCCATTTACTTTTTAATAAAAAGTAAACTGATTTTAAATATAGAGCCGAGTCGCTCTAAATTCAAAATCAACAGCGGCATTGCTATTCGTTAATCGGCTTTAAACTTTTCGTTGACAAGCAACATTCAGATTAGCATAATAGCGCCCCTCTTAGGAGGTCAGGTTAAATCCTGATACACGACGCGCACGTAGCTCAGCTGGATAGAGTACCTGGCTACGAACCAGGCGGTCGGAGGTTCGAATCCTTCCGTGCGCGCCAAATTAAAAAAAGCCACTTCAATTGAAGTGGCTTTTTCGTATCCGATTCAAATATTTTTTCTTAATATCAACAGCGACCAATGATGAGCGTCTAATGGTTATAAAAACCGAAGAATGCTCTTATTCTTTTATTAAGCTGACGAACTGGCTCAATCAAACTCTCCGTTACAGAACTTGTCGGCTTCTATTTTCCATGTCAAAGTAAAAAGTGCGAAACGTAAGCCGCTAAAACCAGAATGATTAAAAGGTTTCGATACTAAACTTTCTTGTTCTAACTCAAGTCGCTTTGCAAAAGTTTCAAAAGTATAATCCATTTTTCATTAACGTAGCGACCAAACCTGTAAAACCTATCCGAACGCGATGTAGTTAAAGAAGAGAGCAGGCTTTTCTCCAATACATTCTGCTCACGTCCTATTCGTCAATCGTGTTGTGAATGTGGTATGCTGGCCAGCGATAAACAGTCATAGATAGCCTTAACTTCTGGGGATTACAATGAATCTCGCTCAATATCAGGACTCACTTATTATAGCCGCATTGATAGGTTTCCTTTTCCTATTGACTGTATTGATTGTACTGGTGATTAAAGTATCACGTCTTAAGCGCAATGAGTCTCAATTAACAGAACATTTGACTGAACAAATGGCTTCTATGAGAGAGTTCTATATAGAGAAATTCTCCGATGCCAGTTTAAAAAATGAAAAAGCCACTTTTGCCTCTAAGGAAGCTTTAGTTCAATCCATTAATGAGTTTCAAAGTTCTACGCAAAATAAACTTGGTGAATTAAAAGAATCTTTATTAAGGCAACAAAACCAGTTTCAATCGGTAATCGCTCAGCAGTTTGAAAATAACAAACAAGAAGTTGTCGATAGGATACATGATGGCAAGTTGGTACAACAACAATCCTTAACTGAATTTAAAGAAAGCTTGCTTTCATCTCTTTCACATATCAATGAAAGCACACGTAACAACTTGATTGAGCTTCGAGAAAAGCTTGCCACGGAACTGCGCGTTAATATTAAAGATATTCGAGAAGAGCTCAGCAAAACCTTAACGTCAAATTCAGACGCCATGTTAAAGGGTATGTCTGAATTAACGCAATCAACGGATGTCCGACTAAAAGAAATCAGTGGTCAGGTAGAAAAACGTCTTGCAGAGGGGTTCGAGAAAACCACGCAAACGTTTAACGATGTGTTAAAACGTTTGGCGTTGATTGACGACGCACAAAAAAAGATTACTGAGTTATCGACCAATGTCGTTAGCTTACAGCAAGTGTTGGCCGATAAGCGCTCGCGTGGTGCCTTTGGCGAGGTGCAGCTTAATGCACTGGTAAAAAATGTACTACCCGAGAATCACTTCGCACTCCAACATAAATTATCAAACGATAAAATCGCCGACTGTATTTTATTTTTGCCAGAGCCCACCGGTAACGTGGTGATTGACGCCAAATTTCCATTAGAAGCCTATCAAAAAATGACAGACTTTGAAGTGGGTGATTTGGAACGGCAAGCGGCTGCCAGACAGTTCAAACAAGACATTAAAAAGCATATCAAAGATATTCGAAGCAAATACATCATTGACGGTGAAACGGCTTCTGGGGCTATGATGTTTATTCCAGCAGAAGCGGTATTTGCAGAAATTCACGGACATTTTCCAGAATTAGTAGAAATTGCTTACAAGGAAAAAGTTTGGATGGTTTCGCCAACAACCATGATGGCTATACTTACTACTGCCAGTGCGGTAATAAAAGATGAGGCCACTCGTAAGCAGGTGCATATCATTCAAGAGCATTTGGGGTATCTGGCGGAAGACTTTGGGCGTTTTAAAACGAGAATGGACAGTCTGTCAAAACACATCGGCCAGGTCAGTAAAGACGTTGAACAAATCAATACTTCGGCCCAAAAAATTACCAGTCGCTTTTATAAAATCGAAAAAGTTGAGTTGCCTGATGAAGATAATCAGGAGTTATTAAATTAAACTCTTTTAGCGCACAATCAAATAAAGTGGTAAATAGTGTGAAGATTGTCATAAAAATCTCATAACTTTATCTTTACTCTTGAATCTTTGGCTATAGTTAAAGAAGTCAACAGGTCCTATTTTCGCAGATAAATTATTCATTTTATTGGATTGGAGCGGTGATGAATATACCAGCCTCTGTAACCGATTTTCTCTCTGAGCGAGAGATCCCTTATGAAGTGATTCATCACGAGCCGGAAACCACGCTCAGGCAAGTTTCCGAGCAACTATTATTACCCGAAGCGCAATTGCTGCGCTGCGTGCTTCTTCAAGGAAGTAAGTCACGAAGCCTCGCGATACTGCCCAATAGTTATTTACTCGACTTCGATGTGATTCGAAAGCTTAAAAACGATGATTTCAGTATTATAACGAGTCCTGCCTGCGATGACTTTTTTCCGAAATGTGAGACGGGGTGCCACCCACCTATCCCAGAGCTCATGGGATTGAGCGGATTGGTTGACGAAAGTGTTTTTCACCAAGAAGTCTGTTATCTCGAGTCAGGCGCTGCAGATTGTGTGTTAAAACTGGAACAACCTTCGATAGAAAAATTGTTTTCAACGTCTGAGCGCATGTCTTTCGCTTGTGGACCCGAAAAACTGCAGTCGACGCAAAGTGCCACCACAGACTTTACTGAAACGGTTAATCAATTCACACCCATTCGACTCAAACAACGCATTGATGAGACTTTTGATCTCCCCGCAATGCCAGAAATTGCTCAAGAAATCATGAAGTTACGCGTTGATCCCGGTGCAGATGCAAAGAAGCTCGGTGAAATCGTGGCGAAAGATCCCAGTCTTGCGGCTCAAATTATCAGTTGGGCCAGTTCCCCATATTATGGTTACAAGGGGACGATTGACTCTGTTGAAACGGCGATATCGCGAGTATTGGGCTTTGATTTGGTAATGAACCTCGCTTTGGGGATATCCATTGGAAAATCATTGAATGTCCCCGATGAGGGACCTTTAGGTGTTCATGCTTATTGGCGGCAATCGGTTTATTCAGCCAGCTTGGTGGAAAAGTTATGCCGAATGATCCCTGTTGCCCATCGACCAGAGCGCGGTTTAGCTTATTTATCGGGGCTTTTGCATAACTTTGGCCATTTACTTATGGGCCATTTGTTTCCTCCTCAATTTTATCTAATTAACCGCTACGTCGAAGCCAATCCCGGAATCCGAGTGGAAGATATTGAACACTTCGTGCTCGGTGTTACGCATCAGGAAATGGGGGCTTGGTTAATGAAAAACTGGCATATGCCAGAAGAGTTAATTGTCGCTGTACGTTGGCATCATCAAGAAGAGTTTTGGAGCAAACACGCCGCTTATTCTAACCTTGTTCTATTGGCCAGTCGGTTGCTTCGACGTATTGAGCTTGGCGATGCGGTGAATGAAACGTTACCTAAAAATACACTGGAGCAATTGGAGCTCGATGAAGACAAGGTTAATGAAAGTTTCAATCAATTATTGGAAGAACGTGAATCGCTTGACCTAATGTCCAAGCAATTAGTGGCTTAAGCTTTAAACGGCAGTTTTTGTTGTAAATACACCATGTAATTGTCCATTTTTTGCTGCTCATCGCTAAAATAGCGCGCGATAGATTGCTTGATTTCAGGATGAAAGTAAAAGTAAGCGCTGTGCGACCACTCCGGCTCAAAACCTCGAGTCACTTTATGTTCTCCCTGCACACCAGGGTTAAAGCCGCTCAATTGGTTATCAATGCAGTACTCAATACCTTGATAAAAACAGCATTCGAAGTGCAGTAATGCATCATCTGTAAAACTTCCCCAATAACGACCATACAATGTCGAGTTGTCTCTTAAAAACAGTGCGGCACCAACATCCTTATCCTGTTGTTGAGCCATAATAATGAGCGTTAAGTGCTTCACTGATTGCAACCATTGTAAAAAGCTGGAAAGTGAAAAATAGCCGTTATGTCCGGAGCGCTTTTGGTAAGTGCGACAATAAAACGGATAGAATCGTTGAATGACGGACTCGTCTATCTGTTCCCCCGTATATTGAATAAATCGAAAACCGGATTGATTGACTTTCCTGCGTTCTCGGCGAATTTCTTTTGCACGTTTACGGCTCAACTGACTAAGAAAATCATCAAAACTGCAATAATTTCTATTTTGCCAGCGAAAACTAATACTTTTTCTTAATAGACCACCTGACTCCATACAGGCTCGCTGAAATTTAGCGGGAATGTAGAGCATTTGAGCGGTGAAGATGGATTTGGATAGCAAAATTTCAACAAGAGATTCAATGTGTTTTGCCAAACAATCAAACAGTAAGGTGCTTTCGATTTCTAGCGGGCTAAAAGGCAGTTGCATTACCCATTTGGGGTAATAACGAATACCTGCATCCAACAAAGCATCGGCTATGGCCCAGTCGAATACATACTCTCCATAAGAATGAAACTTAAAGTAAGCAGGCGCAAATCCAGGCTCTTCCTGGTTGAGAACTAAATGAGCCGGTTGCCAACCGGTTGCTTGAGTGGTGCTGCCTCCTTGCTCAAGCGCATTAAAAAATGCGGCGTGATAAAAAGGAGAGGTCGATTGGCTCATGCACATTTGTACGTTCGATGGGCATTGAGTAAAGCTTTCGATTAAAGACAAATGTTCAGATTGCATTCAGTTATTCGATCCTAAAATTAACGACAGCATCATCTGACAAGGGGGTTGTATGAAACGACAAACTATAATCTTATTGACCATTGCCATACTACTGCCATGTCGTTCAGTCTTGGCCGAGAGCAAGTTCGAGTATGGAACGGTGCTTTCTGCAAAGCCGGTAATTGAGATTATCAAAGAATATCAACCAACTAAAGTGTGTTATGAACAGTTACCTAAAACGGAATCGAAAAGCTCTAAATCAGCACAAGTTGTCGGAGGAATTTTAGGTGCTGTCATTGGCAGCAAGCTCGGTAACAACCGAAACACCAAGTGGGTCGGAGCTACAACAGGAGCTGTAATTGGATCCAGTATAGGAAAAGAAGCGTCCAAAGAGCAGGTTAAGCAAGAGACACTGTATTGTCGCAAAGAAAACCGATTAACGGAGTACGAACGAATCGCTGGTTATCAGGTGATCTACTTGTATCAGGGAGAAAAATACAAAACGGAGTTGCCTTATGATCCAGGTGACGAAATAAAGCTAAAAGTTGAGTTTTCACCGGTAATTGACAATGACGATTAACTGTAGCAGGATCAGTAAGTTATAACATATTAATGAAGAATCCTATGAATTCCGGACAAAGATTTAGATGATAAAGCCATTAATATTCTTATTTGTAACACTGTGTCATTTGACTGCCATTTCGGCAGATGATCCGGTGCAGAACTGCAAAGTCATATCTAAAGCAAAAGCGATTTCTGCTGCGCAAAAGTCAATTAAAGGAAAAGCACTTTCCGCCACTCTTATTAAAAGCCGAGGTCCCGCGGTTTATAAAGTAAAAGTACTGCTTGATAACGGCCGAGTAAAA
Source organism: Pleionea sp. WD8-19 (assembly GCF_055326765.1). Taxonomy (NCBI): domain Bacteria; kingdom Pseudomonadati; phylum Pseudomonadota; class Gammaproteobacteria; order Oceanospirillales; family Pleioneaceae; genus Pleionea; species Pleionea sp. WD8-19. Next base: position 38,972 of record NZ_JBUZOU010000009.1, read on the forward strand.
ACCATTTTGGTTGACGGTTGTAGCGGCAGAGTGATCAATTTAAACGATTCATAGGATTTATAATGAAGATTCTGGTAGTAGAAGACGAACAGGCATTACAGGATCAACTTAAACAGGCCCTTAACAAAGAAGGTTATGCGGTCGACCAAGCATTTGATGGCGAAGACGGACTTTATTTTGCGACTGAATACCCGCTTGATTTAGCGATCATTGATTTAGGTTTGCCTAAATTAAATGGTTTGGATTTAATCAGTAAAATTCGTGAAAATGAAAAAGAGTTTCCGATTCTAATTCTCACCGCACGTTCCCGCTGGCAAGAAAAGGTGGAAGGACTTTCACGTGGCGCTGACGACTACCTAGTCAAGCCATTTCAGCTCGAAGAATTACTCGCCAGAGTCAATGCTTTATTGAGACGTTCGTCTGGCTTTGCAACTCCGGTAATCAGTAAAGGACCAATCGAACTGAACTCCAATAACAAACAAATTTACTTAAATGGAAAAGAAGTGGAGCTTACAGCATACGAATACAAAGTTCTCGAGTACTTAATGATGCACCCAGAAAAAGTCGTGTCAAAAACGGAATTAACCGAACATATTTATGAACAAGATCACGATAAAGACAGCAACGTATTAGAAGTATTTGTTCGTCGATTAAGAAAAAAAATTGATCCTGAAGGTATATTAAACCCAATAGAAACGCTACGTGGGCGTGGTTATCGTATTAACCCTGAGCTCTGAGTCAAATCATGCGAACGTCTTTACGATTTCGTCTGGTCGTAATTCTTTCTATTTCACTAGTGGTTTTGGTTACTGGCGTTGCTGTGGTTTTAGAGCGTGCTTTTGAAGAAAGTCTTGTCGATGAACTTAAGCAACGGATGCAAACGCAACTTTATATGATTTTAACCGCAGCCGAAGAAGAAGAGCCAGGAAAACTCTATATTCCAGAAGTGGTTCGCGAGTCCGCATTCAATCAGATTGACAGTGGCCGTTATGCCTTTGTTTATAACGGGCATGAAGATGAGTTATGGCGCTCATTCAGCGCAGTCGATCTCGATTTACATTTAGCTGAAATCATTGCTCCCGGCGAATTCTTTTTCGATCGTACCTCGATAAATCAAGTGGAATATTTCCGTTTACGGTATTCCGTAATTTGGGAAAGTGAGGATGAAAGTGAGCACTATTATTTGATGACTCTGTTATACGAAGCATCATTATTGAATGTTGTCATCAAACGATTTCGATTAACGCTATGGAGTGGAATGGGGTTTGTATTGGCTGCAATGTTGTTGATTCAGTGGATAGCATTACGTTGGGGTTTGTCACCTTTAAACCTGGTAGCGCGTGATTTGGAAAATATAGAGCTCGGAAAGCAGCAATCTCTTTCCGGCAACTACCCAACCGAGCTGCTTCCTTTGGCCAGTAATTTAAATTTACTAATTGATGCAGAGCGAGCGCAACGAGAAAAGTACCGTAACACATTATCAAACTTGGCGCACAGTTTAAAAACACCTTTAGCCGTACTAAAAGGCAGTCTGTCTGATTTAAGATTACAAGAAGAGCAAAGTGAACTCGTTCACTCTCAAATTCGTCGTATGGATGAAATTATCCAGTATCAGCTCCATCGAGCCGTCAGTGGTAGCCAAGGGCACATGCTGTCATCGGTCAACATAAAACATAATCTTGAGAAAACCATAGCGGCTTTAGCCAAAGTTTATCAACATAAAGGCATTGAATTTAATTTGAACTGCGATGGTAAAGCTCGATTTTATGGTGACGATGGTGACTTTATGGAAATTATGGGAAATTTATTGGATAACGCCTGTAAATGGACAAAACGTTGGGTCTCCATAAATGTAATCAGCTCCACACAAAAACGGAACAGCATTTTGGATATTCAAATCGCTGATGATGGACCGGGAATCGAGCCTTCAAAACGAGAAACGATCTTACAGCGTGGCCAAAGATTGGATGAAAAAACAGAAGGTCAGGGTATTGGTCTGTCCGTTGTCGCTGAATTGGTACACCAATATGATGGCTCCATTCATATTACCGAAAGTATTCGACAAGGTGCTCAGTTTAACCTTCGCTTTACCTTTAAACGCGTTTAAAGGCGAGGCTGCTCTTGCGAAAAATCATTCACATCGACATGGATTGTTTTTATGCTGCTGTTGAAGCACGTGATAACCCCCGGTTGCGAAATGTTCCATTAGCTGTTGGTGGGCGACCAGAGCGTCGAGGTGTCATCGCTACCTGCAATTACATCGCACGAGAGTTTGGTGTTCATTCGGCCTTATCTTCTGTGATCGCAAAACAACGATGCCCCAATCTTATAATCGTGCCTCCGAATTTAAACAAATATCGAGAGGTGTCACGACAAATCCACCAAATTTTTCAAGCGTTTACCGAACTTATCGAACCTTTGTCGTTAGATGAAGCTTTTCTAGACGTTACTAATAGTGAGTATTTTCAAGGAAGCGCTACGCGCATTGCAGAGGCGATAAAAGCTGAAATCAGCAAAAAACTTCAATTGACAGCATCTGCTGGTGTTGCTCCCAATAAGTTTCTGGCTAAAGTTGCCAGTGACTGGAATAAACCGGATGGGCTTAAGGTTATTGCCCCGCAAGACGTCGATGATTTTGTTTTTCATTTACCGGTAGAAAAAATTCATGGTGTTGGAAAGGTAACTGCAAATAAGCTGCACAATTTAAATCTAAGAACTTGTGGTGATATACAATCGGTCGAAAAAAAGACTCTGTACGAAAAGTTCGGAAGCTTTGGAGAGCGACTTTATAAACTAAGTCGAGGCATCGACAACCGTACTGTTGATGTACATAGCGAAAGAAAGTCATTAAGTGTTGAACATACATTTAGTCAAGACTTTGATACGCTAGAGGACGTACACGAACAATTATCAAAATTGCTCGACGAATTACAAAAAAGACTAAACCGTAAGTCGATCAGTGAATTTAAAAATGTGTTTGTAAAGCTAAAGTTTAAAGACTTTACAAGCACAACGGCGGAGCGTCGCGCAGAAGTTTTAATGCCACAAGTGTTCGAAGATTTAGCACGAGAAGCCTGGCTAAGAAAGCAGTTGCCGGTTAGGTTGATTGGCGTGGGCGTTCGTCTTAAACCGCAATCACAAGAAAACTTTCAACTGGAACTTCCTTTCTATTAACTTTATATTTAAGTAAATTCTGTTTAAGCAATACCTAATTAGATCCTTAAGTGAACAAAACAAAACTTTTTGCTATTTCACTGAATTTGACTTTTTGCGTTGTTCCTGATTTACTGCAATGCACAAAAAATAAATATCTCATCAAAATGTTTCGCTAATGAGATAAAGAACAGGGGAGCGGCATTAAAAATAATGCCCAATAGGACACAACATTATGCATAGCTTCAATGACGGTCTTGTATTAATGCTAGTGGGTATGGGAACCGTGTTTTCCTTTCTCACTTTACTGGTAATTGTTATCAGTATTTCTTCGAGTATTATCAGTCGTTTTTGGCCAGAGCCACCCGAAACTGTTACCAAAGCTTCCCCAACCGGACAAGACGAAACACTGCTTGCCGTGATCACATCCGCTATTCATAGCTATCGAAATAAACGCCGTTAATTCGAGGATATTCATCATGAAAGGTTCTCAGCTGAAAATCACTGACGTTGTATTGCGCGATGCCCATCAGTCGTTATTCGCAACGCGCTTACGATTGGAAGATATGCTTCCTATCGCTTCTAAATTGGATAAAGTTGGATATTGGTCGGCAGAAACGTGGGGGGGAGCAACGTTTGACGCTTGTATTCGCTACTTGGGTGAAGACCCATGGGAAAGACTGAGACAACTTAAAAAGGCTATGCCGAACACAAAAATGCAGATGTTGTTTCGAGCACAAAACATTCTGGGTTATCGCCACTACGCAGACGATGTTGTTGAAGCCTTTGTTGAGCGTGCAGCAATTAATGGAATGGATGTGTTTCGTGTGTTCGATGCGATGAATGATACACGTAATCTTGAAACCGCCATTAAGGCTGTGGTGACCAATAATAAACACGCGCAGGGAACGCTTTCGTACACGGTTAGTCCGGTACACACCACGCAAATGTGGTTAGACATGGCCAAGCGACTGGAAGATATGGGAGCTCACTCGATTTGTATAAAAGATATGGCTGGATTATTAAAGCCCTATGTCGCAGAAGAATTGGTCACTCGTCTGAAAGAAACGGTTAAAATTCCTATTGCCTTACATTGCCACGCAACGACCGGCTTGAGTACCGCGACACTGGTAAAAGCGGCTGAAGCGGGTGTCGATATGGTGGATACCAGCATTTCATCAATGAGTATGACTTATGGCCATTCGCCCACCGAATCCATTGTTTCCATTTTTGAAGGTACACCGCGTGCTACGGGTTTAGACTTGCACTTGCTTGAAGAAATCGCCGCCTATTTTCGTGAAGTAAGAAAAAAATACGCGCAGTTTGAAGGCAGCTTAAAAGGGGTAGACTCTCGCATTTTAAGCTCACAAGTTCCTGGCGGAATGCTGACCAATATGGAGAACCAATTAAGAGAACAGGGCGCTGAAGACAAGTTTGACGAAGTGCTGGAAGAAATTCCAAAAGTAAGAGCCGATTTGGGATACATTCCACTGGTAACACCAACATCACAAATCGTTGGCACACAAGCGGTTCTGAATGTACTAACGGGCGAGCGTTACAAAAGCATCAGTAAAGAAACCGCAGCGCTATTAAAAGGCGAATACGGTGCGACTCCGGCACCAGTGAATGAGTCATTGCAGCAAAAGGTTCTGAACGGTAAAGAGCCCATCACTTGTCGACCAGCGGACCTATTAAAACCAGAAATGGAAACGTTAAGCGATGAATTAGTGGAAACCGCCAACCGTGAAAACATTCCGCTTGAGGGTGAACTGATTGATAACGTTTTAATTTACGCACTGTTTCATCAAATTGGCCTTAAATTTCTTAAGAATAAGCACAATCCAGATGCTTTTGAGCCTAAGCCAGAAGCATCACCACCTGTACAAGAGTCCAAAAACTACAGTTATAACGATGAACCAGAGTCTTACCAGGTGACTGTTAACGGCCGCTCGTATGATGTTGTGGTTGCTCCCGGAGGAGAAGTAACGCAAGTCGCTGAATCACCTGTAGCAAAATCAGAACCGAGTTCTACTGCCAGTTCTGGCGAGATACTTAAAGCACCGCTCGCTGGTAATATTTTCAAAGTTCAGGTAAAGCCGGGTGAGCAAGTTGAAGCGGGACAAACGTTAGTGATACTAGAAGCCATGAAAATGGAAACCGAAGTTAAAGCGCAAGTCAGCGGTGTTATTTCCAATATTCTGGTTAATGAAGGCGATGCTGTGAAAGTGGGCGCACCACTAGTCGCTTTTTAAATGTAAAAACATCAGAGTTTAAAAAGAGAAAAATAAATGGAAGGTTTGTTAACTCTCTGGCAAGACACAGGTATTGCAAATTTTACCTGGGGGCAGGGCATCATGATTATGGTCGGCCTTGGGTTATTGTATCTTGCAATAGCAAAAAAGTTTGAGCCCTTACTGCTGGTTACCATAGGATTCGGTGGGATTATGGCCAATATCCCCAATGCCGGACTGTCATTAGATGCGGTTGAAAATGCCATTTACGCCGCTGACCCCGCCGTTTTAAAAATGATTGCCTTACAATTACAGGTTGAGTTTGAGTCTGCAGCTAACTTAGCAGAACATTACCAACACGCAACTCAATCTCAACATATAGCTGCGGTTCAAGTAGCGCGCGATGCGGGCTACGAACACGGTATGCTTTACAACTTCTATTCTGTTGCCGTTGCCAGTGGTGCTGCGCCATTAATCATTTTTATGGGTGTCGGCGCCATGACCGACTTTGGTGCTTTAATTGCCAATCCAAGAACTTTCTTTCTTGGTGCGGCTGCACAGTTTGGCATTTTTGCCACTTTGCTTGGCGCTATTGCCCTGAATGCGATTCCTGGATTTGAATTTACGCTGAAAGACGCATCAGCCATTGCCATTATTGGAGGAGCCGATGGACCAACGGCCATATTTTTAGCGTCTCGATTATCTCCGGATTTACTCGGAGCGATTGCTGTCGCAGCGTATTCTTATATGGCTCTGGTTCCTATCATTCAACCACCTATCATGAAGTTGCTGACCAACGAAAAAGAAAGAGCCATTGAAATGCAGCAACTACGGCACGTTACTCAATTGGAAAAAATTGTATTTCCAATTTTGGTGTTGGTTCTTTGCGCAGTCTTTTTGCCATCGGCTGCGCCACTTATAGGCATGTTCTGTTTTGGAAACCTGATGCGAGAATGCGGCGTCGTCGATCGTCTTAGTAATACCACTCAAAACTCGCTCATTAACATTGTAACGATATTTCTCGGACTCAGTGTTGGCTCCAAACTATCCGCGGATAAATTTCTGGCACTGGAAACGCTCGGAATTTTAGCTTTAGGAGCCGTCGCTTTTTCAATTGGTACTGCCAGTGGCGTGCTCATGGCAAAAGTAATGGCTAAATTCAGTAAGCATCCTATTAACCCGCTTATCGGTGCCGCCGGTGTGTCTGCGGTTCCCATGGCCGCTCGAGTGGTTAATAAAGTCGGGCTTGAAGCGAACCATCATAATTTTTTATTAATGCATGCAATGGGCCCCAATGTTGCGGGAGTAATCGGCTCGGCTGTCGCTGCCGGTGTGCTATTGGCGCTTGTGAGTTGAGAGTCGCAATTTAAAGAGACATACCTGAAACGTATGAGTGTTAGGCCTAATGAGCACTTTCCTTTTCGATTCTGAGCGTATTTCACATTATCAGATCGGCCATGCAGCGGCTTCGCGACTTGTCAAAATCAAAATTTAAGGCACTTCTAACCACTAATATTCAAACGTTTCAGCTATCCATCTATAATTGATTTATTAATAATTCATAACGGTATCTCTTTATGGCGATTCGAATTATCGACGATCCTTTGTATCAGATGCTCAGAAACGAGCAGGTTAAAGAGTTTAACGAAAAACGAAAGTCACTGAACACCATCGACTTTTCCAATTGTGATTTCCGAGGGTTAGATCTACGCAATATGGACGCAGCAGGAATTAATTTTAGTGGTGCTTATTTTCGAGGTGCTGATTTAAGAGGCATCGACTTTTCACAATCTAACCTGCGTGGTGCAAGTTTGGCAGGATCTCAGGTATCTGGGTGTTATTTTCCGGTAGAGCTGAAAGCGAGCGAAATTGAGTTGTCGATCTCGCGCGGCACACGCATGCGATACCAATAAATCCATCACTCTAAATTCACCTTGATTCAAACCGCCTTCACGCTATTTTCCTGCTCTGATCTGCATTAAATTAGAATTTGTCGAACTGGTGGAAAATACCATGCTGTGGTATGGTATGCGGCAAATTATAATCAGATAAAACGCCCGTAAGAGGCTGTTTTTTAATCATAAAAATGCTGGAGAGATGGGTTTGGACGCTATCAATAATTTTCTTTTAACGCTCGATGCTTTCTTAGGATCCGCAGGCTACTTTCCTTACCTTCTGCTGGGTACTGGATTATTTTTCACCATTTACTTGGGCTTTCCACAAATCAGGTATTTTGGACAAGCATTTCGAATCGTTCGCGGAAAGTACGCTAAAAAAGACGCTCCGGGCGATACCTCGCACTTTCAAGCATTAACAACGGCGCTTTCAGGAACGGTAGGAACAGGAAATATCGGTGGTGTAGCACTGGCACTATTTCTTGGCGGACCTGCCGCTTTATTCTGGATGTGGCTAACCGCATTTATGGGGATGACAACGAAGTTTGTTGAAGTCACGTTATCTCACAAATACCGCGTAAAAACACAAGACGGCACCATGGCTGGTGGCCCTATGTACTACATGGAACGAAAATTAAATATGAAGTGGTTAGCTGTTTTATTTGCCGTGGCAACCATTATCAGTTCCATCGGTAGCGGTAATATGCCGCAAATAAACAGCATTGCATCTGCGGTGGAAACTACGTTTCATATCAGTCCAGGTGTAACCGGGCTCATACTCTCCATTTTATTGGGTCTTGTTATCGTTGGAGGCATCAAACGTATTGCTCAAGTCGCAGAAGCCATTGTCCCAACCATGGCCATTATTTATGTCATTGGAGCTTTATTTGTCATTTTCACTAATGTCGAAAATATTGGACCTTCTTTTGTGGCCATTTTTTCCGATATTTTTACCGGTTCGGCTGCCGTTGGCGGGTTTCTCGGTGCTTCTTTTGCTTTCGCAATGGAGAAAGGCGTTGCTCGTGGTTTGTTTTCGAACGAAGCAGGGCAAGGTTCCGCTGCAATTGCTCACGCCAGTGCACGTGGGAAAGAGCCAGCTTCCGAAGGGATGGTCAGTTTACTTGAGCCATTCATCGACACCATTATCATTTGTACAATTACCGGGCTAGCCATTTTGTCTTCGGGAGTATGGCACCAAAAAATCGAAAATACGTTTGCTCAAACCGATATGGTATTTGTTCAAGGACAATATAACGATAATAACGAACAGGACGTTGCAAAACTGTTTGACTATTACAACGGCGGTGAGAGCAGCGTGAAACACTACGATGGCAAAATCACCCTCCATGAGGGCAAGCCAGTTAATACCGATTTCACGTTATTGAACGCAAAATCAATCACCGAAGACGTACGCTATTTAAAAGATGGCGAGCCCTTTAGTGGCGACCTAGTGATCAGTAATGGTAAACCCGCCACCGGAGAAAACGGGATCAGTATCGTCGGTAAATCACTGGTGCACTCGGTGCCTTTGACGATAGCGGCATTCAGTAGTGCAATGGGAGAATACGGCGAATACATTGTCGCGATTGGCTTATTATTGTTTGCTTTTAGTACCGCAATTGCCTGGTCTTATTATGGCGATCGCGCGGTCATTTATCTGGTCGGTGAAAAAGGCGTGTTACCTTATCGTTTACTGTACGTCGGTTGTTTCCTAGCAGCATCGATGGTGGATACCACAATTATCTGGAACGTAGCCTACGTTACGGTTGCCTTAATGACGATACCCAACCTGTTTGGTATTTTGATGCTACACAAAGACATGAAACAAACGGTGAGGGAATACTGGGACAATTTCAATAAAAGTGGAGCCGATTAAAGCAGTTGTCGCTTTCTTTGCACCATTTATCAGAATATGACAACTGATTAGACCAGTTTACATAAACATAAAAGGGCTTTAGACTAACGTCTTAAGCCCTTTCTTTTTATTTGACCGTGTCAGGAACGAATTATGAGTTATAAAGCACCTGTAGAAGATATGTCTTTCCTTTTAAAAGACGTTTTTAATATACAGCAGCAATTCGAAGGCATAGAGCGCTTCGCTGACTTTGATTACGACCTTTATAGTGCCGTCTTAGAAGAGGGGGCGAAGTTTGCTGAAAATGTACTCTACCCAATCAACCGAAGCGGTGATGAAGAAGGCTGTCAGCATAGTGGTAAGGAGGTAACCACCCCAGATGGTTTTAAGGCCGCTTACCAACAGTTTTGTGAGGGTGGTTGGCAAGGCATTAACGGTGATCCTGAGTACGGTGGCCAGGGCTTGCCAAAAGCATTGCACGTATTGATCGAAGAGATGCTCTACGCAGCGAATACATCTTTCACATTGTACCCAAGTTTAACTGCCGGCGCTTGTGCAGCGGTGGGAGCACACGCTTCCGATGAACTCAAAAGCACTTATCTTGAAAAAATGCAGTCGGGAGTTTGGTCCGGCTCCATGTGCTTAACCGAACCTCATTCAGGCTCAGATTTAGGCATTCTTAAGACCAAAGCTGAGCCCAATGATGAAGGCAGTTATAACATTACTGGAACCAAAATATTCATAACCGGTGGTGAACATGATTTGGCTGAAAACATCATACACTTGGTATTAGCACGCTTGCCTGATGCGCCAGCTGGCCCTAAAGGCATTTCACTCTTCATCGTTCCCAAATATTTCCCTAAAGCGGATGGAACCATAGGTGAAAGAAACCAAGTGACTTGTGGTTCTATCGAGCACAAAATGGGAATAAAAGCATCTTCAACCTGTGTAATGAATTTTGATAATGCAATCGGATACTTAGTTGGTGAGCCAAATCGAGGATTGGCTTGTATGTTTACCATGATGAATAAAGAGCGATTATCGATTGCGATTCAAGGGATTGGTTTAGCCGATGTCTCTTACCAAATTGCCCGACAATATGCGGAAGAAAGAGTTCAAGGTCGCAGCAGTCGTGAAGGGAAAAAAGGCGCCGCAATCATCGAACATGCTGATGTACGCCGTATGTTGTTATCCATGCGTTCTGTAACTGAAGTGAATCGCGCACTGGCCATTTATTTGGCGATGCAAATCGATCTCGAAGAACATGCAGTCGATAGCAAAATTAAATCGGAAGCTGCCCGTAAAGTCGCACTGCTTACACCGGTTGCTAAAGCGTTTTTCACCGACACCGGGTTTGAAAATTGCAACCATGGTATTCAAGTGTTGGGCGGCCATGGCTATATACGAGAGTGGGGACTGGAGCAATTTGCTCGCGATGCTCGAATTGCACAAATATATGAAGGGACAAACGGAATACAAGCGCAAGATTTGATGGCGCGCAAAGTGTGTGCCGATAGTGGTGCGGCTATCAATGAGCTGTTCAACGACATTGCGCAGACAATTTCTGAGTCGACTCATGAAAGCGTCAACGCTTTAAAAACAGACTTGCACAATCGATTACAACAAGTAAAACTACTTTCACAAGAAATTATTAAGCAAAACCAGGAACAAGGCGTTGCTGCACAAGGGGGGGCCGTAGAGTTTTTAAATGCGGTGGCTTATTTAGTTGGTGGTTGGTTATGGTTAAAGCAACTCTCTGTCATTTCTGTTTTACCCGAAATTGAGCAACAACGAAAGCGAGCCGCTGCTCAGTTTTATTTCGATCATTTGTTGGTGCGAATAGAAACGTTTACGCAATCAATTAACCGCGGCTACCAGGATATTTTTTCATTGGATGACGCTGTTATTTAACGCTAGTGAACTCCTAAGCAATAAAAAGGCGATAATTTATCGCCTTTTTTACATCTAGATAATACGGCTTTTTAGTGCAGCCATTTATCGAACATTTTTCTGACACTCTGACTGAACAATAAATGATCATTCTGACGACTTCTGGCTCGGTGATCTTTGCTTTCACCGGAATCATGTCGATTGAGTATTGAGACGACAGAGTCCGAGCTATCTTCCTGTCGGCAAAAACCAGCTTCTTTCATCGCAGTCATTAAGTGATTGCTGATGTAATCGAATTCGGTATGCCAAAGGTGATGATCGGAATGTTGTTGCATTCTTCGCTGCACACGCTTCATCAGGCTCTTTAAGCGAGGGGCATCGTGAGAGTAACAGTAGTCACCGATTAACTCATTCAGTTGATCGAATTGTGAGTGAGTGATTCTCACAGACTCGCTTTCTTTAAATCGCGGCTTGAGAGAATAGAATAAAGCCGGTATTTGTTGATACAACATAAAAGAGTTTCTCCGTATTTATAATCGATCTCATTTAAAAGATTAGCCAATAACTCACAGCTTGTAGGTTTTATCTTACCTGTTGCAAAATCCCTGATAAATTTAACTCGCTGATTTTTAAGCGGTTAAATTTCTGTTATTTTTGAAGTTCATAAAGCAGGAAATTTTTAGGAAAATAAAGTTTAAAGGAGACAAAAAAGCTTACTTTTGTTCGAATCAATCTCTTTTTTATCAATATAAAAACCTATATTATTATGCTTAGCAGTTCTATGCCCGAAACGAATGTTTTGGGTATTATTTGCGCCCGTAGCTCACCTGGATAGAGCGATCCCCTCCTAAGGGATAGGTAGCAGGTTCGACTCCTGCCGGGCGCACCAATTCACTTTATTTAGCAATAAAGCTTATGTTTCGAGCACTTTTACTTTTTGCTTTAACCGCTGTTAGCGATAAGGCAATTTCCGATGAAGTTACAGTCGCGGTAGCCTCTAATTTTAGCGCGCCAATAAAAAAAATCAGCCGACTGTTTGAACAGAAATCGGGACACAAAGTAAACCTAGTATTTGGGTCATCTGGTAAGTTATTCGCTCAGATCACAAACGGCGCTCCGTTTGATGTTTTTTTGTCCGCCGATCAGGATAAGCCTGCTCAGCTACAAAAACTCGGATTAACCGTTAATGAAAGCCGTTACACCTACGCGGTTGGACGATTGGTACTCTGGACTGCAAAAAGCGATTTTATAGATTTATCTTCGGATGTGTTAACGCAAGGGCAGTTTTCGCACCTCGCTATCGCAAACCCTCGGCTAGCACCTTACGGTAAAGCAGCAGTAGAGGTGTTAGATCATTTTGATTTAGTTGAAACGACAAGGCATAAATGGGTTCAGGGAGAAAACATTGCCCAAACTTATCAGTTTGTACGATCCGGTAATGCCGATTTAGGCTTTGTTGCTCTTTCTCAAGTTAAAATAGATCATGAAAAACATAAGGGAACTTATTGGTTAATCCCCGAGTCGTTTTATCACCCCATTTATCAAGACATGGTATTACTGAGCCGAGCAAGCGATAGCAAAGCTGCAATGGCGTTTTTAGCGTTTATTCTAAGCCAACATGGCCAGGAAATTATTATATCCTATGGATACAGCAGCGCATTGAATCGTCAAAGTTTACCTCTGATTCACTAACAACCTATCGCAATTGCGTATATCAAACACTCCCGTTATGCTTACGTTATATTTGTATTTTAAACTCTTTTTGAGCGCGATATGCACATAGAGTCATTCCATCACCAAGCCAGCGGCACCAATTGCCATATTTTAATTTGCGACAACACTCGCCAATGCGCAGTGATTGATCCATGTTATGACTTTGACTTTTCAAGTGGCCGACTCACAACCGAATTTGCGCAAAAAATCGCCGAATATATAAAGAAAAACTCATTAAGTTGCCTATGGATACTCGAAACGCACGCACATGCGGATCATCTCACAGCTGCTCAGTGGTTGAAGCAAGCGTTAGGTGGAAAAGTGGCAATTGGAGAAGGGATTAAAAAAGTACAAGCACACTTTAAAGAAGTATTTAATTTCGATGACGGATTTAAAACAGACGGTTCTCAATTTGATCATTTATTTAAAAATAACGAAGAATTCCAGGTGGGTGAATTATCGGTTCGCGTCATCTCAACACCAGGCCACACCAATGATAGTGTCAGTTACCAAGTCAATGACTGCATATTTATAGGCGATACGTTATTTGCTCCAAAGCGAGGCAGTGCGCGTTGCGATTTTCCTGGAGGGAGTGCTGAAAAACTCTATCAATCCATACAGTTACTCTATCAAGCAGGAAATGATACGCGCTTATATTTGTGTCATGATTATCCCGAAAAGTACGAAAAACCTGTTTTTTATGCAACAATTGCAGAACAAAAAGCAAACAATTCGCAAATATCCGAAGGGGTTAGTTTGCAGGATTATGTCAATAAAAGAACATTAAGAGATCAAAAGTTATCGGAACCTAAACTTTTATTCCCATCATTACAGATAAATATTGCGGCGGGGCATTTACCAAAGCCTGAAAAACATGCAAAGCACTTCCTTAAAATTCCTCTCATTGTAACCTCTTGACTTTTATCAATAGACTAAATATATCAGTATGTTATAAACGAAAATAAAACAATTCTATAAAGATGGGCTTGATTTGTTCGCACGGTTATCGTAGTTTTAGCGGCCCATTTTTGCTAATAATCAAAGCGAGACAATTGATTAAATGGTAAGTTAGTCTTACACTTATTAGGGTCTTATAAACTTTCAATAGACATCACTGCTGAATATGAAAGCTTTATAGGTCTGGTATTTTTTGTATCTATTTGTCTCAATTTTTCTAATTTTTAGGTCGGAACCTCTAATCTATGCTTACAAGTCATGAGTTTATGGTCGCTAATAAAAAGCGGCGTAATAACGATCAATCGAATCGTTCGGACAATTATGGGAACTCGAATCACCAACAGCAAAGTCAGCACAAGGGCAGTCGGCATGGGTATCAACGCCATCGTAACCAGCACAATGGCCAAAACAATGCCCAGCCAGGATACCAAAAGCCACAGCAGCAAGAATACGACAGTAACTATGTACCCGAAGTAGAAGAAGGCAAAACCTACGAAGGAATCGTGCAAAATTACTATCGTGAAAAAGGCTACGGGTTTATTCGCTGTGAAGACTTTGAAGTTCCTGCGTTTTTCCATTACTCCGAAATTCAGTTAGACGGCTTTAAATATTTGATTAAGCAACAAAAAGTTGAATTTAAAGCGCGTGTTTCCGATGAAGGAAAGTTACAGGCTTACCAAGTAACGCCTACGGAATTGGCACCAACACAAAAACGTCAGATCTTTAACAAAGATAAATCCGGCGCTTCCGAATAAAATATTGGACAAAGCTATAATTCACTCGTATATTTGCGCTGCCAAATATACGAGGTGTCCGATTGATCGATCTACCACAAGTTTTTAAATCGTTGTCTGAGCCAGTTAGGCTCAGGATATTGCTGTTGCTACGCTCACAAGCAGAGCTTTGCGTTTGTGAATTAATGGCTGCGTTGGAATTACCACAAAGCGTTATTTCTCGTCATCTTTCCTATCTTAAAAAATTGGACATTCTTAACTCTTCTAAACGAGCACAATGGGTTTTTTACCAGATAAATTCTTCGTTTGAGTATTACCCTTTATTGTCGGAAACTTTAAATTACGTTCATAATCAGAACGAATATTCCGATGACGTCGAGCGTTTACAAATCAATTTAATGAAATGTTAAAAAGGTAGTATATGACCATCAAAATCGGCATTAATGGATTTGGAAGAATGGGGCGACTCACTTTAAGAAGCGCTTTCGATAATCCTGTATTCGAATTTGTTCATATTAATGATCCGGCCAGCAATGCATTGACAAACGCACACTTATTAAACTTCGATTCCGTGCATGGTTGTTGGCATCACAACGTTGAGTCACAACTTGATTCATTGAAAATCGGTTCACAAATCATCAAGGTTTCGAGTAATACAACCATTGAGCAAACCGATTGGTCAAATTGCGATCTTGTTATTGAGGCTTCTGGAAAGTTTAAAACACGCTTGGAACTGGAAAAGTATCTGCAACAGGGTGTAAAGCGTGTTTTGGTTACCGCACCCGTTAAAGACGACGGCGTTTTAAATATTGTTATGGGAATCAATCATCATTTATTTGATGGTGAAAAACCAGCAATTGTTACCGCTGCGTCTTGCACCACCAACTGTTTGGCGCCCGCAGTAAAAGTTATTCATGAAAACCTCACCATTAAACACGGTTCAATGACAACCATTCATGATATTACCAATACCCAAACCATTCTCGATGCACCTCACAAAGACTTAAGGCGCGCCAGAGCTTGTGGTATGAGTTTAATCCCAACCACAACCGGATCGGCTACGGCAATCACACAAATATTTCCCGAACTAAAAGGCCGGCTTAATGGACACGCAGTTCGCGTTCCGCTTGCCAATGCTAGCTTAACGGATTGTGTTTTTGAAGTTGAAAAAGCAACCAGCGTTGAAGAAGTTAATCAACTTTTAAAAACAGCAGCGGAGAACGAACTGCAAGGAATTTTAGGCTTTGAAGAAAAACCGTTGGTTTCAATTGATTATCGAACGGATCCTCGTTCATCGGTCGTTGATGCCTTATCCACCATGGTCATTAATGGTACTCAAGTGAAACTGTATCTTTGGTACGATAATGAGTGGGGCTATGTCAATCGAGTATCTGAACTGGCCAGTTTTATTATGCGTACCTGATAGAGATAGCTCATTTAATCTTCGCTGTGACTAACATCAAACAATATCTCATCATCACTTTGAACTATTGGGCGTTCACCATTACCGATGGTGCGCTCAGAATGTTAATTGTGTTGTATTTCCACCAGCTGGGTTACAGCGCACTTGAAGTCGCGTCATTGTTTATTTTTTACGAATTTTTTGGCGTGGTAACAAATTTGTTTGGTGGCTGGTTAGGCGCTCGAATCGGTTTGAACAAAACCATGAACCTTGGCCTACTGCTTCAAATAATTGCTCTGGCAATGCTTTGTGTACCGGAATCGTTATTCACCGTGGCTTGGGTGATGTTTGCACAGGCACTCTCCGGTATCGCCAAAGATCTGAATAAAATGAGCGCAAAAAGTGGTATAAAATTACTGGCCAACAAACAGGTGCAAGGACAACTGTATCGTTGGGTAGCTATTCTTACCGGCTCTAAAAACACGCTCAAAGGTGTCGGCTTTTTTCTGGGAGGTTTATTACTATCATTGATTGGCTTTCAGGCAACAATCGTGTTTTTATTGAGTATGTTGTTGGTAGCCTGGGTGGTAAGCCTGTTCTTTTTAAAAGCCGAGCTAGGTAAATCTAAATTCAAACCCAAATTCATTGATGTTTTTTCGAAAAGTAGGGCGATTAACATTCTTTCTACGGCTCGCTTTTTTCTGTTTAGCTCACGCGATATTTGGTTTGTTGTTGCTCTTCCAATTTATTTACAGCAATACCACAATTGGAGTTTTTCGCAAGTAGGGAGTTTAATGGCGGCTTGGATCATTGTGTACGGGTTCATTCAGGCCATTGCACCAAAGATTCCAATTAAGTTGATCTCGACTCCCACCGGAAAGTCCACCGTTTTTGTTGCTGCTGTGCTCGCGGTTATTCCTGTTGTGATAGCAAGCTTTACACATCAACCCTATTTCGAGCAGTTATTAGTGATAGGGCTTTTTCTATACGGTTTCATATTTGCCATAAATTCAAGCATCCACTCTTTTTTAATTGTTCACTATGCCAGTTCTGAAGGTGTTTCGCTCGATGTTGGATTTTATTATATGGCGAATGCAGCTGGACGATTAGTTGGAACTGTATTATCCGGAGCCGTGTATCAACTGCTTGGTTTGGCTTGGTGTTTATGGATTTCTGGAGTTTTTGTTGTGCTCACTGCAATGATTTCTTATTGGATTCCAGCCAGGGATATTAATCACAGTACTCATGCTGAAAATTGACTTTTAGCAAATCGCTCCAGTTCTTTTGATGATAGCGGCTTACTAAAATAGTACCCTTGAATGATATAGCAGCCGTTTTCATTCAAAGTCTGCAGTTGCTCTTCTTTTTCGACACCTTCCGCTAAAACAGACATATTAAGGCTTGAAGCCAAATTGATAATGGCCTTAGGAATAATCATTGCGTTTTTCTTTCGTGCAATATCTCGAACAAATGATCGGTCTATTTTTAGTTTTTGAATCGGTAATTGATGCAGGTAATTTAAATTGGAATATCCAGTGCCAAAATCATCCATGGTTAACCGTATGCCTCGTTCTCGCAATTGCTGTAATGTTTCAACAAAACGCTCTGGTCGTTGATAGGCTATCGTTTCGGTAATTTCCAGCTCCAGATAACCTGGAGGAATCTGGGTTTCGTGCAAAATCTCATCAATCGTATCTAATATCTTACTCTGCTCCAATTGTCGTAGTGAAATATTCACTGCAATTGGCGCATCGAGCACCCCTTTGTCGAGCCAATATTTGTGCTGATTGCAAGCTTCCTTAAGTACCCATTCTCCAATTGGAATAATTAAGTGGTTGTCTTCAGCCACTGGAATAAAATACGCCGGAGAGATTGGCCCTAATTTTTCATCATTCCACCGAATCAATGCTTCAACACCAACAATTCGATTGGTTTGACTATCGATTTGTGGCTGGTAATGGAGTTCAAAGGCTTCCGTTGCTATGGCACTGCGCAAACGCGACTCTATGGATATTCGTCTTTCTATTTGCGTATGAATTTCCTGATCAAAAAACTGAAGCTGGCTTGTGCCATTACTTTTGGCATGATGCATGGCTGAACTGGCTTGCTGAATGAGTATATCAAGCAACGCAGCATCGGTAGGGTAGATAGAAATACCAATACTGGCGGTAAGAAAATACTCTTCATTACCGAGTAAGAACGGTTGCGTAAAAATATCTAACAATTTTTGTGCAATTATAGAAAGGTCAGTTGACTTTTCTATGTCTTCAAAAAGCAAGAGAAATTCATCACTGCTCAATTTAGTATACGAATCATCAGGTCTAATCACCGACTCGATTCTTTCTGCAACCTGTTCCAGCACCAGGTCACCTTTGCTTCGCCCTAAGGAGTCATTAATCAATTTAAAGTTGTCGATGTTTAAAATTAAAATACTGAGTAAGGAATGGTTTCTTTGTGATAGTGCAATAGCGCGATTGAACTGGCTTTCAAAATCTGACGCTTGCGAAGTATCGGAGTTGTCGATTTTTTTTAAGATTGAGTCACTTTTTTTAACGTTTACTTCTTGCTGCTTTAGACGGCTGACATTGGCGCGTTCTTGCTTGAGTAACGCTTTGAGTAAACTATTGCTTGTGATCACACCCAAAACACTTTTATCGTTATTCACTACCGGCAAAAATTCGGACTTGTAATTGTTAAACATATCCTGAACTTCAAATAAGAGCGTATTATCAGGAATAGCTACGGGAGGGTTCCAGACGAGATCGGCGAATATGCGTTGCGGGTATTCCTTCGTTAAATGGCCTTTCGATAACCCAATAAAACACTCTGGATCATCGATATGCTGTTCATCGCTAAAAACGATAAATACGGTATCGTCATTTGTTACACCTTTAGCCCGCGAGAAACCAGAAACCTTACGTGAATCTTTGCAAAGTGCATCTCTCGCGGTATAAATCATGGTCGTACCTTATAATCCGTCCTCTGAAATGAAAACTTCAGCTTTCAGTTCTAAATGTAAAATTTCATCTTCGCCCATTAATGGTTTTATACGACGTTTAACAAACTCAATCAGTTTATCTTGAGGAAACCTTCGTAATATACCGGAGCGAATTAAAATATCGCTAATGACCTCGTCATTTTCAATTTTAATTTGCTCGAATGGTGTCGCTAACAACAATTCCAACGCGTTACGAATAGCGACGCAACCAATAGGGGATTTTCTACCCATAACCAATCCATCTCGAATTGGCGGAATCATAAACTCACTGGCTCGAGCTTGTACCGAATGCTTACTCTGAGAAAAGATTTTATCTGACATTAAATAATTCCTTAACAGGACAGTTGGGTTTATTCTTTCAGGGCATACTAATCGAAAACTGGTTATAAAACCATGAGCATTCGGCTTAAATTAAGTATAGCCAGAACTTTCTAAAACGGTGCTTTTTTTCTTCTTTTTAGCCGTATGTCTTTAATTTTGAATATTTTTGCGGTATTGAACGAGTAACTAATTGAAAATTCACACTTTATTTCTTTACTCAACTCTCACCTTAAGCGCCAATTTAGCGCCTGAACTTGAGTAATCTCTATCAGCTTTCTATTCGTATTTCACAAGATTTTCACATAAAGCCAATTAAGCTAAGACCCAATAAAAGGAGGAACACATAATGTTTAAGAAGTTATTCATCTCAACGTTGATAGTAATTGTGGTTTTGGCTGGACTACTTTTCGGTGGAAAAATCTACCTACAAAGCTTGTTGCCGGATAAAGAGTACTTTCAAGATCTTAAGCAAACGCAAGCTACCGACTTGCCTTACTTAACGGAAAACATACCGCCTAACCGAGGTAAAATTTTAGCGGTTGTCACCAGTGTTGAGGTTATGGGCGATGGTAAAAAAACAGGGTATGAGCACACTGAATTGGCTC
This sequence comes from Pleionea sp. WD8-19, assembly GCF_055326765.1. Lineage (NCBI taxonomy): Bacteria > Pseudomonadati > Pseudomonadota > Gammaproteobacteria > Oceanospirillales > Pleioneaceae > Pleionea > Pleionea sp. WD8-19. The sequence continues at coordinate 58,726 of NZ_JBUZOU010000009.1, forward strand.
GAGCCTACTGGGTTTTTACGGCCAATGGTTTTGACGTCGATATCGCTAGCCCAAAAGGAGGGAAACCTCCGGTTGTGATTGACGGAGAAGACATGGGCGCCTACGACTATGCTTTTTTAAATGACACGGTCATTCAAAGCAAAATTGCCAACTCCATACCGTTAGCGGAAATCGAGCCTCTGGATTACGAAGCTGTGTATTTTGTTGGCGGAAAGGGCACCATGTTCGATTTTCCCAACAACAAAGATGTGCAGCGCATCGCCAAAACGTTATACCAAAACGGTAGAGTGGTTAGTGCAGTTTGCCATGGGCCTGCAGCACTCGTAAATGTGCGGTTGGACAACGGTAAAATGTTACTTGCCAACAAACAGGTTAGTGGATTTACCAATGATGAAGAACTGTTTTTAATCCCTGATGCGAAAGAAATCTTCCCATTTTTGCTGGAAGATAAATTAATTGAGCAAGGTGCACACTTTCAAGCTGGCATTACTTATCTGGAAAAAGTCAGTCACGACGGCAAACTGATCACCGGTCAAAATCCCTGGTCAGTCTGGGCCATGTCGGAGCTAGTGATCAAAGAATTAGGCTATGAACCTAAAGCACGGATTAAGACACCCGAAGAATTCTCTGTTGAACTCCTAATGACTTATGAAACACACGGACTCGAAGCTGCGAAACAAGCGCTTAAAGAACAACCGGCTTCGTATCAGCGATTCCTGATTGTCATGCATGCTTTGTTGGCATTTATGCAGTTTGAAACGAGTAAAGGATTCGAGATACTCGGTCTGGCAGAAGATTTAAAGGGTTTGGTTGAGTAAAGACAATTCAAATGCTTAATCGATTCTAATTTGGTTAAGAGGGCTCACGTGAGTCATGCGATTTCGCATGACTTACGATAATACTTCTCGACAGAATGTATTTTACACAAATAACAAAAATTCCTATAAAATGTAGTAGCTCAGACTTGATCTGACAGTTACCCGTTTTTCAAACGGTGGCTGTCAGTTTAGATTTGAGCTAAATTTTTCTCCGCCCAAATCGATTTCCCGTCAGTAAGGTTTCCATGGGTGTGCGCCCACAACACATTTTACCTTGATGAGTTCGGTCATTGTTATAGTAATCCATCCATTCGTCCAGATCTTTTTGTAGCTCATCTAAATCTTGATAGAGTTTTTTGCGAAAAGTAATCTGATAAAACTCATTCAGAATCGTTTTATGGAACCGATCGCAAATCCCATTCGTTTGTGGCGACATTGCTTTGGTTTTAGTGTGATCGATATCGTTTACCGCCAAATAAAGTTGGTAATCATGTTGCTCCACTTTGCCACAATATTCGGTGCCTCTATCGGTAAGAATTCGAAGCATGGGTAATTGATATTGTTCGAAAAAGGGTAAGACTTTATCGTTGAGCATATCAGCTGCTGTAATCGGTGTTTTGGTGGTATACAGCTTGGCGAAAGCTACTTTGCTATAAGTATCGACAAATGTCTGCTGATAAATACGGCCAACACCCTTTAAATTGCCCACATAAAAGGTATCTTGCGAGCCCAGATAACCTGGGTGTGCGGTTTCAATTTCGCCACAGGCTATACATCGTCTTGCTTTTTCTTCTCAAGAGCCGCGATTTGTGCGTCAGTAAGAAAGAGTGCGGCAAAACTAATGGCAGAAATTCCACGATTGCGGACGGTGGCGGCTTTCCTTATTTCATCAAGAAGTCATTAAATTTTTTTTATTCTCAGGGCGTGAAGCGGACACAACCGATGTCTGCCGTCACATGGAAGTATGGAAAGCCTGACACGGAGCCGGAGCGCATATGCTTTGTTGATTGTTACGATTTAAGTTGATTACTTAAAGATTAAGCGCAACTGCACTTCATTATTTTGACGCCAGCTCTCGGTGGCATTATCGATAATGTACTGCAAATAAAAATCACGGTTTACCTGGATATTTGGCAGTTTACACAGCAGTAGCGCAACATCCAGGCTAAGCCATCGATTACCCGAAAGTTGCGCCTGTTCGAAGGTCCGTGTGCCATAACGAATCATTGCTTCGGTTTGCTGCATCGCTTGAGCTAGTAGGGCTTTAAGATAAGAGTTCTGGGCATTGTCTGAAGCGAGGCTATCGACTAAGGCTTGCGCTTCCGTCAGCCGCTTTTGACTAATGTAGTATCGCAACAGTTGCTGGCGGCTTGACTGAGCAACCCAATAGTCTGGCGTCAAAGCGGTATATTCGAGCACTTGTTTTAAATGGGGTTCTTTATCTGAAGGGGTAGCCGCAAAAATCGCGTAATGAAATGGCACTATGGCAAAATGGTAGCTGGGGAGATGGTATGCCTTCATCTTAAGTTCCGCTTGCTGTAAATAGTGATACTTTTCATCTTCTAATCTATGTACCAGAGCCATTTTCGACAGATAAATAAGGGCATCTACCTCGCGCTCTTTATCGTTAGCTTTATAAGCCAGCAGTGCAGCCTTCAATAAACTGCTTTTAACTGCAGGGTAATCATTGTTTTGATCGTCGAGCCACGATTGCGCGTTCCAGGCATCGGCCTGGCGTTTCAAATCATCGATTTTTTCAAACTGCTCAATGGCTAAAGCAAGCTTTTGCGAACTTAAATCAAATAGTTTCATTCCAGTTAAAATTTTACTTTGATAAAGCAGCGCATTGCCTGTTTGTTGCGGACTGTTTTGCGACAGTGCGATGTTGGATAATTTATCTGCCATTACCATCGCTTTTTCGTACTCACGGGTTTCCTGATAAACACTGATTAAATTGCCGAGAACAATCAGATCTTCGGGTGCTTGTTGATGGGCAATCGACAATTTGGCTTTTTTAAGTTCAGCTGAAAGTGGCTGGCTTAACAGATCATAAATAAAAGGCTGCTGTAAGTGGGTGAGTAGCCGCTCAGTTAGCGCGTTATCTGATTCAGCCGATAGTTGCCCTTGCCAGTCTGAAAATGGGCCTTTTAATAAGAAATCCAGGTGAAACTGCTGCTTATACGAGCGAATTTCACCCGTTAAAATAAATGGATGATCTTCAGCCAAAAGAGGGTATTCTAGCTCGGCCGCAATTTGAAATTGCTCGCTATTCAGATGAGTTAACGTAGTGAAATTAAACTCGCTATTATCATTTAGGTTAAGCGCGTTAAAATTTTCAAAATCGGTATTTTTCTGTGATATCGAAAAAGGTATATAGGCGAGCTTGATAACAGGATCGGTGCTTTGCTGATTAGTGTTAATCGGCCAATACATCACCGTTATCAGGGCAAAAACAAAACCCGCTAACACCGCATAGAACCAGGTCGGTCGCTTATTAGGTATGGCCGGGTGGATTAGTTGATCCGATGCTTGAGGCAGTGTTACTTCAGTTTGAGGGAGCGAAATGGCTTCGGTTTTCAGTTGCCACTGATAGCCTCGTTTCGGGAAGGTTTTAATCGCATCGTCACCAATAATATTTCTTAAGTGACTGATATTTTGAAATACAACCTGTTCGGAAACAACCTTATCCTGCCATACATAAGATAAAATAGTTTCTTTACTTAGCACTTTATCCGGGTGCGCCAGCAATAACGCTAATAGCTTGATTTCATTGTAGCGAACCTCTAGCGGTTCGCTATCTTTTGTTAACAGCAAACTGTCACTGTCAAATTTAAAATTTTTAAACTTATAAAGCATGGTTCTATTCGATGAGCCCGGATTATGCGGTGTTTCGCCGATGCCTAAATTCTAACTTATTGTTACCTATTTGAGTAAATATTATTGGCGCAGAATTAGCACTAACCGACAGCTTTTTCGATAGGATTTTTTCTATGATCTTTCTATTTGAGCAAACAATAGAGTTTTCATAAGACTGGAGCCTTTGAAAATCCGTATCGTGTTCGAAATTAAACCGAGACATTCTTATCGAGGCATCCCTATGAGAAATAAAATCAATCTAAAACCACTAGCTTATGTTATTGCTGGTATGGCATTCGCTCCGACCACCGTTTTCGCAGGTGAGACTAGCTTTATAGCGCCGCCAATGGTGAGTATTCCTGCTGGTGTTTTCGCCATGGGCAGTGATGACGGTGGCGAGGATGAAAAGCCGGTGCGTCAAGTGTCAGTGTCCGCTTTTCAAATGGGTAAATATGAGGTGACGATTGCTGAGTTTAGCAAGTTTATTGAAGCGACTGGCTATAAAATGCCAAATCAGTGCACCCACCGTCTTGATGAAAGTTTAGGATTTCGCAATGGTGGGGACGAAAGAGTTGGCAGTTGGGATAACAATAGTCAGGCTTTGAGCGAGTTTCATCCGGTTGTGTGTCTCTCCAGGACAGATGCGATTAATTATGCCAAATGGTTATCCGCTAAAACCGGTCAGCATTACCGGCTCCCCACTGAAGCAGAATGGGAATACACGGCGAGAGCAGGAACCACCTCCCGTTATTTTTTCGGTGATGAACAAGATAGACACAAAGCCTGTGATTATGCCAATGTTATGGATTTATATGCCATGAACCGCTCATCCTCACAACCTTGCAATGACAAAGAAGTGATAACCTCTACTGTCGGCATTTATAAGCCAAATCAATTTGGCGTACATGATTTAATCGGTAATGTTGCCGAGTATCTGGCCGATTGTTATCAGGAGTCTTATGAGGGTGCTCCGATAGATGGCAGTGCTGTGACCAAAAAAGATTGTCAACGTTATGTGGTGCGCGGTGGCACTTGGCAGTTTAAAGCCTTTAGCTCAAGCATGCGTCGTGGTTTTCCAGATAATGATTGGGTTGGCGCGCTTGAAGGATTTCGCCTGGCACTGGATACCAAGGGTAAAGCCTTGCCTTCGCAAAAGGGTGACAAAGCCTTTCTTAAGAAACTGGCTATAGCTCAGGATAAAGTGAAAGCGTTGCATAAAAACATTGCAAGACAGACGACAGATAAGGACCCAAGAAATTTCTCATCAATGCTACAGCAAATCGCTGATACCGTAAACGAAAGATAGCGCCTATATTGTTAATCTAGGAATCACCAACAAGGACGGTTGCCATTACCACTGCTCGCTGTCAATTGATTGAGGATAAGGATAGTCGCCAGAGTGTTGAGAGTCTATTGTATGAGATAATGATTTCTTTGTAGTGCTAAAACTCACATCACAAGCTCTTAAGCTCGCGAAACTCCTGTGACTGACGCCGCGACATTTCCAGCGTCAGTCCATTAATAAGCGTGAAATGAGTAGTGGGCATCAAAAAATACGCGGCAGTAGTTACCTACGGATTCAAAGGCGCTGATTTGACTCAATTTTACAAACCAACATTGGTCGCCGTCTTTTAAAAAGACTTTTTCATCGCGTTTGATGGCAGTATCATTCTGATTTCGCTGCGCTTGCTGTAATTGGCGTACTTTCTAAAGGTAAAGGTGTCAAAGGTAAAGGATAAAGGTGACAGGCTTTCCGTATTTCCATTTCACAGAAAACACCCAACGTCCGCCTTGCTGAAACAGCAGCCACTCAAACCTTTAAAAATCGTGGCGAATATCGATTGTTTTACCATTTTGGGTTAATACCAAACTGTCGGAATTAAACTCGAACTCTTTAAATTTATAACGCATATATTTTTTTATATCGGCTAATCGGTCTTTCATTTCGAAGATATTCTAACCGATGAGCTTTAAGGTAGTTACCGGTAATTGACTCAGATATTCATTGAGTTAGAGCGCCTATGGAAAGGTTACTAATTACTTAACGCGCCTCAAGTTTATATTTGAGGATCGCAATTAGGTTGGAAGTGCCGGAATTGTTCTGATGATACTCGTAAATCCGTATCTTACCTTTGAAACACACCCATATTATTTAACATAATATATATTAGGCGCATTGTAGGAATGTTTATTAGTGTTGCATTTAACCAAGTGAATCTATATGTTCATTCTTTGACCAATGGACAAATAGGAAGCTTAAGGATGTTGCACTATGACCTATATTATTCGAACCATAAAAGAAGCTCGTAATTCAAGTTCATTGGCTATTAGGTCAAATAGTCAGCTTGTGTATTGGATAAATATTCATTACCAACCTTCTACATTTAGATGAATCAACCAGAACCAGTAAACTCATAAATATTTTTAGCTTTAATGAGCATGTCAGTAATCATGATTTTGTACTTTTTTATCTCTAGCTGTGTTTATGGCTAATCCTCCCATTTTTAAAAGACAACAAAAATAAAAATTACTCAGCCATCAATTAATGGCGTTAAGCCATTGTTCGATTTATGAGGTCGCTCATGATTATAAAACCAATGCCAACGGGTTGCATAATCTTGAATTTCCTCAAGCGGTTCATATAAATGTTTATTAACCAACGAAACCGTATTGTCCGACAGGGCTTCCTTAACAATTTTCACTTTAAGCTTTTCTTCTGCGTACATTTTTTCAGTCGTCGGTTTTCGTCTTCACCATTCATTATAATAAAATTAAAATGGTAACTAATAACTCTAATTATTTTTAGAGCTATTAGCTTTAATAAGCTGCAATAAGAAGTAAACTTAGATCTTGAACAGTCGCTTAATAGTTCTCACTGTACTATTTTTTAATAGCACTGAGAAAAAAAACAATGCGACCAGAAAGAATAAGAATATAATGATCCGATTAAATATCGTAACCGCTAGGTATAGCGTAAAAATCAACAGGAGAGATATATCTCAATTAAAATTCATTAAAAACAAATCATAACTTGTATATCTAAATTTCGTGATACATTATGAAATTGAGTTTGAATCGAGGTGCTTTTTATGGAAAATAATCTCTCGCCATTCACTTTGTTGCACAGCGTAATGATAAAGCCCTTAAAAACCATAGCATGCTCTGTAAATTATCTTTCTGAAAACTGGAGAATATATATTTTATTTTGGTTATTTAAAATAAACCAACAGTGAGGAAGTTATGAAATCGTAACAATCAACATAATAAGTAAACCATACGGCTGGCACGATGTAATGCTGCGCAGCTTGTTACGCAACGATTTCAAACAGGCAAGTCAGGTGGTATCAGGTTGCATAGTTAACAATTATTACAACGACATGTGAAATAAATTCCATATAAAAAACGATTGAAATATTAGCAAGACAAAGGATCTAAAATTTAACAGAGACTGTGGCTGTGATTGATGATATTTTATTGACAAATATTGACTTCTCTTATGAAACAAAGCTATGCAATCAACTTGACTATCATGGTCTAAATCCTATCAAGGTTCAACTGAGTCAATATAAAGAGCAGGTTACTCAAAATAACACATCAAAACTAATTGTCTTAGATGACACAGCCTATGCCTACGATGTTATTAAAGAGTTACAGAAAATTCAACCTGATACAAATTCACCTCCAACTGTTTTAATGCCAGAAAAAAGTAGCGACATACTCAATAATGATTTCATATTTAAGTCTACTCTATACGCCAGGAAACCTTTAACCCTTTGTAAGCTTAAGAACTGTATACCTTCAATTTTTCAATCATCAATATTTATACAGGTTGGTATTCATTTACTGACTATCATAAAACCTAATAAAGACTTGGTTGAAATGGACTCAAATAAACTTAACAGAAATAACATATATCATTGTGTAGAGAAAAACTTAGCTATCGAAGTTGCTAAATATTTAACGAATGATCTGAGCTTCAGCATTAACCTGGAAGATCTCGCAAAAAGAATGAGTAGTAATAGAAACAAACTGAATAAAGTATTTAAACATCACTTTGGTGATTCGATTTATAAATGGTTAACAAGTCAACGAATGAAACAAGCCGCGCAACTATTGTGCAACACAGCAATGTCTATTACAGAAATATCTCTTCAGGTTGGTTACCCTGACTCGAATAACTTCTCTACTGCGTTTAAAAAGTTTTATGAATTATCACCTTCAAAATACAGGGAGTTAAAAAGGGTCGACTAAAAGAAGGAAGCTAATAAATGAATCTGATTGCTTACCAATATCTGTTCTGGTCAACACCAACCGGACACTTTTCTTAGAGAATTTTCATAGTTAATTGGCGATAAATCACCGTTGCTCGAATGCAGCCTTTCTAGGTTGTAATACCTCATGTAGGCTGCGACATCTTTTTTCATATGCGCTCTGGTCGGCTGATGAATTTTTAGAATCCAATCGTGCTTCAGGCTACCAAAAAACCTTTCAACTACCGCATTGTCCCAGCATGCACCAACATCGCCCATGCTGGCTCTCATATCGTAACTCGCCAGTAACTTTCGAAAATGTTCGCTCGTATATTGAGAGCCGCGATCACTGTGAAATACACAACCTTTGCTGGGCTGCCTCAAGTTATACGCTTTAATCAAAGCTTTGCTTACCAGATCGGTTGTCATGCGCTTATCGATATGCCAGCCGACTATTCGCCTGGAAAATAAATCCATGACAACCGCCAGATACATCCAACCTTCGCCCGTTTTTAAGTAAGTCACATCGCCCGCCCAGACTTCATTCGGCGCGACTGGGTTAAAGTTCTGGTTCAGAAGGTTGTCCGCAACCGAATCACTGTGCTTGCGCTTTGTCGTAACTTTATAAGCTACTCTTTGTTTAACGACCAAATTGAGCACCTTCATCAGTGTACGAACTCGCTCACGGCCAATGTTAAAGCCTTCTTCACGCAGTTTCTTGGTCATTTCCCGACTACCAAGGCTATCTCGGCTCTGCTCAAACAGTTGCTTCATTCGACGCCGTAATTGAAGCTCTTCAGAGCTAATCACTTTAGCTGGTCGCTTGAGCCAGTCATAGTAGGCGCTTTTACTAACTTGCATAACTGAGCAGAGCCTTCTTACTGGAAAGTTCGCCGATTCATCCTTGATAAAGACAAACTTTACTTCATTTCTTTCGCGAAGAAGGCACTGGCCTTTTTTAATATTTCCTTCTCCATGCGGAGTTCTTTATTTTCTTTTCGGAGCCGTTGAAGTTCAGAGCGTTCATCTTCTGAAAGTGCCGTTCCAGCTTGCTTTTCCTCAGCCTTGTCTTTCCAGCGGTACAACAAATTTTGGTCAATCCCCAAAGACTTAGCTGCTTCCGGGACGCTGTAACCTTGCTCCACTACCAATGCTACGGCTTCTTCTTTAAACTCTTTTGTATACTGCTTATACTGTCGTTTCTTGCTCATTTTGACACCTTAATGTTTGAGATGAATTATCTCTTATTAAAGTGTCCGGCGCTATTAGACCACTACAATCCCCTATCATCATATTTAGGGCTGCGGTATTTTTTTATTTAGCCAATTGCGACATGATTAGCGGGACAATCATAGTCCACGGTCAAGACGTCTGATTTTACCTTAAAGGCCCCTTTCTTGACCCGAAACTAGATATCTTAGATGGCTGGACACTCTTAGATAAGCAGCCCTACAGGTAAATCATCGATGGGAACTTAAAATGGAACAAACTGGAAATACATTTCAGTCTGTTCATTTGTTCTCGCGGCGATCCAATTCACAATATTATCTTTAATAGGTGTAACCTGTGCAAAATCTGTCATGAACCAGCCAGAACTAGTTAAATTTGCGCCATACCAATGACCGCTATTACGTCCTCCGGTATGAATATCAATTGCTTGCAATTTAAAAAAATAATCCTTGTCGTTAAGTTCATTGGTCAATATCAGACCCGGAGTATCGAACTGTTCAGTGAATCGTGGGGCTTGCTTTTGCCAGCCGTAAGCAATCGTAATAAATGGTACGAAAGGAACCCCATCATCGCCAATACCAAAATTAAACGCTCTAAAGACACCGCTAGAGTGTGCGTTATGACCATCAAGTTTTTCATCAGTACGAGATAAATCGATGCCTGCCACCAAACGACCACCTAGCAGTCCTCCCCGAATCATCGGCGTTTCAGCAAGAATATCGCCAGCGTCTTGCAAAGAGAGTCGATGCTTTCCTCCCCCAACTTCACTTAAGTCGCAAATCATGCCTCCATAATGCCAACCACGACTATTACTTACGTACAAACTTCTATCATGATCAGGCACATCAACAACATCAAATAAGCGACGTTCGTAATGACTAAACCAGGTCTGCTCTTGTCTTTCCTGCTTACCCTCACCATTAATTAAACGACGTAGGCCAAGCTCAATATCTTCGATACCCTGTTGTTGCCCCAGTTCCTGATTGACATAGCGACCAAAATGTTGAGGAAAAAAATTTTCAATAAACCAGCCAATAGCATCTCTTATTTTATTTTTACTGCCTTGCATTAATATTTCGTCTAGCCTACGTAAAAACTGATAGCGCGGAGACTCATCTCCTTCTTCGGGATAAAAACGGAGAGCCTGATCAATCATCCACAGATAATACTGACGTTTGCGTTCATTTAAAAATAGGTTATTGAATAAACGAAATGCCCAACAGGTATTATGCATCATACGAGCATTGCCTTTTACCTGCATCCCGTCCATTGAATTATGTTGTTGATAAAATATTGACAATACATGTGCGATTTGTTGGTCATTAAATTGGCCGAGGATATGTTTATTAAAAAATGCATACCATTGTTGCTCATCATTGATTTGTAATAACTCGCTTACCAAGTCATCTAAACTTAGTTTGAGTTTAGGACCTCTGGATAAAGACGGGCTTTGCCCAAAGCTAAACGGCATTTGTTGACTGCCATTAGGAGTAACTGGCAGTGATTGTTTTTTTCCTAATGCCCTACTCATAATGCCACCAATTGTAGGTGTACCAAAATGATACTTGATAGTACGGCGCATTTGATGGGTAAACCCTGAAACAGGTGTACGAGCTTTGGTTCTTATCAATTTATTAATGCTATTGACAATATCACGGGCTTTTGAGAACACTCTAACGATACCCGTATGGCAATTGTCAAAACTCATGCCTTCATTTTTAAGCCCACTGGATACCAATATAACATAAGGAAATTGCTTGACTAATAATGCATCTCTTACAATTTCTGCCATGTCATCCTCGGTGGCACTGGTCACGTCAAAAATATATTGATTGTTACTGACTTCAACTTTTTGTAAAATTTGCTCGGGTTGTTGATAATAAGGTATCGGTTGTTGATTTACAGAGTTATCATAACCTATTGAGTTGATACAGTGGTTAACATCTTTCAGGATCAACCTCGGCAGCTCATCTGATTTGCCTTTAAGCTGTCCCTGAAAAACAGACTTTTCACTTACTGATTGCTTATCTTCTAAAATACCTTCAGTTTCATAATACATTTCACTATAGCTGACATCTTTGAATTTACCTGTCTGTTCAGCCATCGCACAACTACCTGTGACAATAGCTCGCATTCCGGTGGGTAAAACAACTTTCTTACCATAAAGTTTGTCTTCCTCAAACTCATCTTCGACTTCACTGTCAGAGCCAAAGCCATCATCATCCCTACCACTGAAGTGCGTCATCCCTAAAAGCTGGCCAAAACGTTCTTGTAACAGAGCGCCATAAGTTAAAGTATTATGTAGCTGACCTTCATCAATTTTGGCCATGTCTGCCCCAAAAATATCACAGGCATTTTTATAAACCTGTTCACGTTGTCCATGAAAAAATGTCTGTTGCCAATTTTCAATTCCAAAGGAGGTTATCTTTTTACCAAAGGAGGCTCCATTATAATGTTTGGAAAAATAACCACCGCCACCAACAAGATATTTAATGAAGTTGGTTGTAGTAATACCATTTTCAAGAAAAAAGTGCATGATGGCATTGGTAACAGAAGCTTTTGACAAAATGGTTCTGACTAGTTCTTTCAGCTTGTAAGAATTCCCTACCTTGCCTGTAAGACTGCTAAGCTCTTTGTTCAACTTTGTTTTTTCAGTTGAGGGTTGAATGTTTGGCTGAAAAATCTCGCCTTCATTCCATTTTTCACCTAGATCCACATTAATTAGTGACTGAATTATATGATTAAGCTGTTCCAGACTCGTCGCCAACACGTCAACTTGAAATTTTGTCAGTAATGGTCCAGGACTGATTCGAAATGTTTGATAACAGTCAGCCAATGTTGGATTGACATGACTAAAACTACTACGTTCAGCAATCACCAATCCTGTTTTATTTCTTATGGCATGGTAGTTAACAATAGCGGCATACACGCACATTGCCAAAGTACACCATCTTGCCGAGTCCCCCTCATTTATACCTGGCAATTGACTTACTTCTACCATCACACAAGGATAATCGTTCTCGTAAATAGCTTTGAGGTAGTTTAGTTTCTTTTGTTTTACAGCAAGAGCCAATTGTTTGCATATCAATTTAGCGCGAGCCATTTTATTTGCATAAGCTTGAGGATGATAAGGTTCAAGTTCGTCACTAGGTTTAAAAGGCTCTAACCCCATTCTGTAATCAAGAGGCAGAGCAAAACCATGCTTCATCGCATCTAGACCAGATCCTCCAAGCATTTGACCATAGACATTCGCAGAGTAAGTATCATTATAAAGAACTGTGCTGCTATCATCCTTATAAGCTGTTTGACTGCTACGCACATAACCAAAGTTGGGTTCTGAATCGAGATTCGTAAAGTCTATGACTGGATTTAATGGATGTGTTAAATAAAAACGACTAGCAGCTTGAAGGATTTTTGAGTTTAACTTTGCTACTTCACATAGCTCCTCACTTTCGCGTTCTAAAATATTGAGTAGTTGCTCTGCTAGCTTTTGAAATTCTGGCAGGTTATCACTAAACTTCGACGAGATATATTTTTTAAAATTTCTAATTCTAGTCTTACGGTTTACTAAATAATACCTAAGCTCCTCAGGATCTTCAGGTCTCTTTTCCATTGCTTCAGAAGCAGCCATAACCAATGCAAATACACTTCGGTATTGATTGGCGCCCATAATATGTTGATAGGATGCAGGATTAGCTTTACTTGTGGTTGATATTTCCATGTCCATGACTTGTTGGTAGTCAAAAATATCGACTAAAAGCTTTTCAGCGCCTTCCTTGTAGTTGGCGTAATTTCGAGGAGTGCCATCTCCATACATGGCCGAAAGTTTTTCGTGCCAACCCTGATGTGCTATTAATTGTTGGTATTTCTCTGCGCTTAACTTCCTTAATAAGATTTTCGCATCACCAATATTATCAATTGGCTTGTTATTAATACTAATGACTCGCTGTACAATGTTAGTGCTTTTAATGGGATTTAAATGTTTTTTTGTAGAAAAACCGTTACGTTGTAAATCCCTTGAAGTCGATTGCTCGAGCGGGCGAAATGTAGTACGTCCCGTTTGAAGGGCTTTGTTACCCATAACATCAGCTTCACACTCTAAAGTAGAATCATCATTTATAGACAATCCGGCAAACTGCATGGTTTGATTAACCCTGCCCTGTGCTTGCTGAACAAGATGCCAGACTTCATGCGGCAAATGATGTTCTTGCCCTGTACCCAGATAAATGTTACGACCTTGCGCATAAGCATCAGCCTGCAACTGAGCTGGTTTTGGCGAGTTATAATGGACACAAACATTATCCATCGAAAAACCAGACAATGATTCGATTCCTAGCCTGAGATCTCCTGGCAATTCACCATTTCCAACGCCAACACTTGATTGGGCATAGTTCAGATGGCCCATACTTTGTTGCAAAGCAACCTCGGGACCAGCATTAAGTTTCGTAGCCTGGGGTTGTTCTGGTGACTGTTGATTTTCCGTTGCATAGCTTGACGTCGACATCTTTTAACCCTCTGTCCGCCAATAAAATTTAGCCTATTTGTACTTAATCTCTCTGGTATTCATTCTTAGCAAAGCACCTCTTTATTTATGAGAGTAGTTTCCTTTATCTATTAGCACTCTAAATCTTTTATCCGTTTATATTTACTCTTCATCTTTCTTTTTTCCAAATCGTCGCAGCCTTGCCTGACGCATTCGCTCTCTCTCAGCCTGACTCATCCCTTGCTGATTTTGTTGTTGCGCTCTCAATTGCGAAGCACGACGACGCTGGTATTCGGTCACTGCATTTTGCAATCGTTGTTCAAACTCAGTTAAGCCTGAGCTGTGACTTTGGTCCCCGGAGAGCAATTGCGTTACCGTGCCATTGCCATTATTGTTCACCAATAGAGAACTGACGGGTTGAAGGTGAACCAAAGGGCGAACATCTTCTTGTGGTTCAACAAAAAAATGGAAACCTTGATTACGAATTTGAATAACTTGTTCATTCCCTTCAAAAGTTTCAGGAATACCATGTTGGTAATGAACGATGATGGTCGCATGAATGCCAAGTACTTGTCTGATTGCTGCAATCGTGGCGGGATCTGCAATGAGCATATTACCCAAGGTTCCCAGTCGTGCTCGAATAGCTAATAATTCCTGAATATTGGCATTGCGGCCTAAAGCTGCATTCGCGATAGCATTAATCAAACAATTGTTTTGTTGCACTAAGTGCATCAAAAACATATGAGTGGTCATCATGCTTTGAAAATTCATATGGGAAAAGGATATGGTCCGCTGTGGAAACAAAAGCGAGCCACCGGAAAACAAAGGATTCATCATAAATGGTGACATCACCCCAAAACTACCAAAAGGCATCAACCTTCCACCTAAGGAGTAAGGTAAAAGTTGTCTTTGTCTATTTGATGTAGAGTTACTTGGTACCAATTGGCGCTCAGAGTTTGAAGAAGTACTACCTGTAATACGCCTATATGCATATTGGCCTCCACGAATCCCCAACTCCGTTAAGATAGGTGAAAGTATGGCTAAGGCAAATGCTCCTCCACTTCCATTTCCTTTTTGAATGTTAAAGAGCCGCCCTAACCCTGCCGTTACCAATGTATTCAAAATACTTCGACTTGCGCTCGATAAGTACTCTCCACCAAATGATCTGAATCCTTGTGAAATACGTTGCCAAATACCGCCTCGTGAGTTGTAGGTTGTGGTGGCACCGGATATAAAAGCAGGGATAAGAGCACCTAGTAAATTTCCTCTGACTTCAGTTGCCAATGAGGGATTTGTCAGGCTTTGAACCTGTTGTTGCGCGTTATCTGCCGCATCTCTTACTCGCCCCGTAGTATTGGCCAAATGCTCAAAAGTATGTCGCTGTCTCACTCGGCCACGCCTAATACCAAGAGCTCTTAGTATTTGGTCCAGTCTTTCATGATTTCGTTCAATAAACTGGAGAGTATCATTGTCAAGAAACTCTCTAACTCTACCGATACTGGATAACGCGCTTTGTCCATACGAAGTAAAAAGAAATTCTCGTGCTAAGTTGCTACCAACTTGCCCTGTTACGCGACTAATACTGCGCCTGTCTTCTTCATCAAGTTCTAGACGAGGTACAACTCTTAATATCATATCGATAAATGGGCGAATAATTTCCGGTGTTAATGGCCCCACCAGATTTAGCAATCGCAATCTTTTAATAATTTCCTGAACAACTTGTCGCAATTGCTCATCAACAATTTGATCCAGTTGTTCTTCTAATTGATGTGCTACGTGCTCAGCACCCTTATGCGCTGCTTCACCTATAAGAATACGAATTAATATAGCTACAATGCCAATACATTGATAAACAGGTGTTTCAGAATCCGTGAGTGTAGAGCCGTAACTATCTTGTGTTATTGGATGATTCACTAACGACAAGGCACTGTTTTCCAACTCAGGATTATCATTGACAGCAAAACCATTAATAAATTTTGTTGGCTGCACATATTGGTTTTGACGTTGCGCTACATGACCCAATTCGTGTTTTAAAATATGGTTTTGTATACCTTTCTCTAGTTTATTATACCCCTTCCCTAGAAAAACCTGCTGCCCATCAGTACACGCCACGGTGCCTAATTTTTCGGGCAATGAATGATTATGGTTAATACTTACCGGTTTTCTGGATTGCCCATACTGAAAACTTGTCATTGGGCGCTGCAATGTCTCAGGCCCAATCTGATGCTGAGCACCAAGAATGGCTTGTGGTGCAGGATTATCGAGCATACTTGAAACAGACTTATGAGCCAACACTAGTCATCTTCCAGCCAACAAAACTCAGATTCAACAAACACCTTGCCTTGCTTTTCGTACTCTTGCTGAGTCGCTTGCAATAGATGTGTCATATTCACAGGTAAATTGTCAGCGGCAGACAAAAATGCTGATTTAATGGCAATATTATTTATACTCCCGCCAGTTAATACTGCTTTATATGCCAGTAATTCAAAATCAATATCCGTATCTAATGGCACAGCTTTTGGAAACGCTTTTCGCCATATTATTTGCCTTTGCTGGAGGTCTGGAAACGGATACTCTACGATAAATTTAAAGCGTCTGGTAAAAGCGTCATCAATATTATTTAATAGGTTGGTAGATAAAATTACAACGCCTTGATAACTCTCTATTCTTTGGAGCAAATAACCGGTTTGTAAATTTGCGTATCTATCATGAGAGTCTTTCGACTCCGTTCTTTTACTGAATAAACTTTCAGCCTCATCGAAAAATAGTACAATATTCATTGCTTCGGCTTGATCAAATAATATAGCTAGATTTTTTTCAGTCTCGCCAATATATTTACTCACCAATGTGGACAAATCTACTTTGTACAAGCTTAGGTGTAATTCATTAGCGATTACACTAGCCGCCATGGTTTTACCCGTCCCTGAAGATCCATGAAACAATACGCATAAATTTCGGCTTTGTTGATGCTTGGCTTCGAACCCCCATTCTTCAACGACTTGATGGCGATACCGGGCATAGTTCAGCACTTCTTGCAGTTGTTGCATCGCTTTGTCTGGCAAAACAATGTCCGACAGCGCATAGTTTTGACAGACTTTTGTAGCAATATTGTTTAGGTCTTGCTGATTTTGTTGCCGACATGATTCAGTCAAAACATCAAAGTAGTTGTTTTCCTGTTCCAACAAACTTTGGCTTTGTGCCAAAAGAACACTGGCTTGAATCTGGGCATGGCTAAACAAGTAGGCTGCTGAAAGTTCCTGTAGCTGTTTATCAGAAACAGGTAGTGACAAAGCTTTTCGATAGTGTTGCCAAATAATATGACGCAGCGCACTGTCGGGCAAAGAGAAAGGAAAGTCTAATATCAACAATTGAGTATGATTAAACATTAACTCTCTTAAGAGTACGCTTTTACCATTAAGTAATATTAAAAAACGAAAACACCCAGATAATGTAATAAGCACTTCACGCCACATGGAGAGATCATTTTTTTCAGAGGGCATGACCTGTGCATTTGTTAAAACCAGAGCCTGATTACATAGCAAAGCATCTCGGCAAGTGTTACGCAATTGTTGTGAAAATAAAAGAGGGTTTCGATTTAAAAGGGAATATTGCTGTACAATACTTCTGCAATCTAGCATCGCTGCCTGCAACCCAAACTGTCTGAGCCAAACAACGGCAACATGAGTTAATAACATTTTATCAACTCCTTGTAAATTTAAGAGCAAGGAAGCCTCTTGTTGAGAATGTAAATGCTCTGATAATCGCTGCAATTTATTTTGCTCTGATTCTTTGATAAAAAGTGTAGAGCTGTTTAAATCAGGCAGAGGTAATGATTGCCCAAAAGCCACTACTGGTGCAGCAACAGATCGAACGTAATCCGCCACGATCCGATCAACATAAAAATGAGTAATGCCATATTGTTTACTTTCGATTACATGAATCAATTGCCAGTATCGAAACACATCATTAGACAAAAGGCTGTGCTGTATTTTCTCGCTGCCGTAGTCATTAAATGCTAATAACTCACAGGCGAGAGAAACACTTAGGTCCATCTCACTTTGTTGCTCGATTTTTGATTCCTGTAACGAATAAAATATTTCCTGAAACTGTCTGTCTAATACAGGCAATAAAGCCAGCAGTAATAATTGTTGTTGTAATTTACTTAAATTAAACTGTTGTCGAACTTGTACGAATGGAATAAATACTCCTTGTTTAAATGAAGCTTGTAAGCGCGATACAATCTGAGTAAACATGGCTTGTAATGCAGTCTCATTTTCGTGAATAGCCTGTAACCATTGCTTATTAGAAAAGTTTTTAACCTGGTTAAGTAGAGAATTATCATCGCTACTTCCATCTCTACCATCTGCTTTCTGTTGCCTACACAACAACCGGTGCTGAATCACACCTTCTCCCCAAGCTAGAACATCATTTAAGAAAGATTGATTGTCTAAGTATGCAGATGTGTCAAGCATTATTTAATCCTTTGCTTTCGGATGACCTTTGCGTTTGAGACAAATAGATTTCACGATACACATCCAATAACAGCACTGCGCGTGTTGTTTTTCCATGATTCCATGCTTCATGTTCAACCGTATCGTCAAATACCAAGCATTGACCTTTTTGCCAGAATCTTTGTTGCTTTCCAACGCGAAGAGCGCTCCATCCATCACTGCATAAGGTCAGGTGTACTCTAATAACTTGATTGCTATAACCTATGTGGGGTTGTATATGGCATTGTGGTGCTAGTAGTGAAAAGCCAGCAGAATACAGTCCGCGTATCTCCTGCAATACAGCTACAGTTTCCGGGCAAAAAACACTATTTTCTAATAACATTTTTTGTTGCCAAAAAAGTTCGTAAACCAGCCACCCTTCATTGTAAATATGCCGTTCAGGCCAAGGGATAAACTCCTCAATGGGTAATGCGTTAAATTCGTGTAATATTGTTTCAAATTCAGCTTGCAAAAGTGAAGTAAACGAAAACTTAGAAGGCGAATAAAACATAATGTCTACCAGTACAGAGTTAACTGCCCATTTTGTTTAAAACCATGTCCCTGCAATGTAATACGCTCCAAATCTCCTTCATAACAATTAATCACAGCTTGATGTGTTTTAAGGCCAGAATGAATAATCATTACGCCCGGTTCATAAGGAACAAAACACTCCATTTTTCGTGGTTCACAATCCGTAAAAAAATTCAGCCCGCTACCTTCAGGCACTGTGATTGGAACAGTGAACGAAAAGGTGTTTTCACTGGCTTCTTTTTGATCAAATAAACCCTTAAATTGCAAATCCTTATGTATATGAGCGATAGGTTGTTTAAATATCTGGTGGGGTTCATATATGTGAAATCCAGGTAAGGCCAAAGATTGCTTTTGAAATACAATATCCAGCCCCGTTTGCTGAAAAAGTCCCTTTTCTACTTTTTTATAGAGCTCACTAAAATAACGTTGTAGCAACTGATTTTCACGTTCTATATTATCTTTGGTATATGGAAACTCAGCCAGTTGCTGTAAATTGCCAAATTTATCAAGATAAGAAGCTAAACCCAAGGTGTAAAAAGGAACTTGTACATGACGACGTATCCAAAATTTTTTCAACAGAAGCACCTGTAACAAGATCTGCTCACATTGATCTATCGTTAGCAAAGGTTTGCATATATATGTCAGCATCAGAGCAATGATCCTAATAGCTTTTTGATACCAGCCACTATCAAATTCCTAGCGCCTGACTCTAACTCACTACCAACATCTTTTTCAATGTGCCTAACAATATCTTTAGTGCCCTCTTCATGACTTTTCCCCTGATTAGTCACCTTATCTAATTCTTGTTTGATAAGATCTTTTGCACCATTAGTTACTGCTTTACCAACGGTAGATTCAGTCGATTTAATAAACTGAAGAAAAGGATCTTCCGAATCGCTATTGATACTTTCAGTACTCTTTGAGCCATCTTCAGTTGTAGAATCCCGTGAAGACTTCCGTACGTTAATTGTCACATTCTCTTTTTTTGCTGGAGTACTATCAGAGACTTCTTCACTTTCGCTTGCTGAAATACCGCTTGAAGAACTACTTACAACATTGGACCCCGCTGGAGTAACATTTGCGTTATCAGTCCCATCAGAGACGTTTTGCTCATGACTTCCATCTCCTACTAACCTGACTAGCGCACGTTTCAATAGCCTTTTTTGACTATCAGAAAAGTTTTCGTGAGTAGCCGTTCCAAATGCACTAATAAAGCTATCAATATTATTGTTTATCAAATCCAAATTATGTCGATTCTGGTCATTGGCATTAATCTCAACAAGTGCATTAATTCCTTTTTGCAACATTACTTGTTCAGTTGCATCAAACTTCTTCCCTGTAATATCACTAAACGTATCAATTATTTTTTTAACATCCTGTTGATCCACTTTGTTGTGTATATCTCCCGTATCCTGATCCACAGCACAAACAATTTTTCTTAGTTGATTAACAAATGCATCCTGTCCCGCTTTTTGATCACCTTGGATAGGTGAAGCTTTAGTCAAGATCTTGGTAAGATCATTCATTCTTTTATTTATGGTTGCTTGGGCGGCTTCTGGTGTATTACTACGCGAAATATTTTCAATTAACTGTTGATGGTCAGCTAACATTTGAGTTACAAAAGATTTGTTTTCTGACTTACTACTTTTTAACGCACTGGCTTTAGCAACATTAGCTGCGGGAGCAGGGCCAAGTGGAATAAACCATGATTCATTGACAGGGGTACTCAAGCCCGCGCCGGAGGGCGCTTCCATTAAAGTAATTTTCCAAGTTTCGCCATTTCTTACAGGCAAACATAATGAGCCTGAAATCCCTACAGTAACCGTTGTCGGTGAACTTTTTTTACCACTCCCTCCAAAGGTTACATCCTGTGAAAATGTAGACGCTGATGCTGTAGACGTGGGGCTGCCAAAATCACTCGGGGAAGTTGCTGTCTGGGCAACAATAGCACCAAGCTGTTGTGCATTAATTTGACCTGATTGACCAATATGTACAACAACTAAACCGTCCGTTGGCGCTGTTTCCTGATAAGACAAACTTGAAGACTTGAGAACTATTTTGTTATTACGGTCAGCAATAATGCTTACGGCTCCACCTTCATCAATAGTCGTACCTGCCACTGTCATAGAGTTAGCGAGTAAATTACCAGCGTTAACGGTTGGGGAATGCATACTTGTATCTGCAGTCACTTTATCGGGTGTATAAATAGTTCCACCAACTTCCAAAGTATTACTACCGGGCAATCCCGATTGGCTACCAACCTGTACATTATCTGTCGTGACATTAAGTAAGTTAGTGTTGCTCTCCGTACCAACGGTCATGATGTTACCACTGGTGTTGGACGATTTAAGGGTGAGCGTTTTCGTTACCGAAAGATCACCGACTGAAAGCGAGTCAAAGCTAGAACCGCCTCCGCCGCCAGTAAAGTTAACATCCCCAACGACTTGCAATGCGTATTGGCTATCTAAATTGCTTATGGGAACATTGATAGCAATAGTGTTAGGAGCCATTTCTGGATTGTTATCACCATTGGCAATGGCGATAAAAGCAGGCGGTAAAGCCTCTTGGTCGCCATCGTCATCAGGTCCTGCACCATTTTCTCCACTGGTTAACACAGAAAAATTATCATCCACTTGGTATTGCGCTAGTAGTGAAGAAGTCACCATGTAAGCAGAATCAACCGCGGTAAATTCACTTTTTCCAGCTCCACCATTTCCAACAGGTTGAAGATTTAAAGTTTGATCGTCAGTAACCTTTGCTACATGACGATACTGTCCATCGGCTGGTTTAAACGCATCGATGACAAGACTGTCACCAAGTTGTGAACTCTTAAATTTCGTGCCACGACCAATGATAGTTGTGCCATTACTGGATACCGTGCCATCCCCAACAACTGGCTGCTCTTCTCCTTCTGCTAATATCCCATAACTGGCGTTACTGACCACAAAAGGAATTTGCGTCGATATTTCCAACTGTGTATCTGAAATTATTTTGGTAATTTCCACAGGTTGTGGAACTATTTTACCGATAGTAATCAGGTTTAATTGATGGATCTCTTTAGTAAACTTTGTGTTGTTACCTAGCAGTTGCTCTGTACCATCATGACTTTTCTTATAAGTTACTACACCACTTCCGACAATAGAATGTCCACCTCCGACTGTCAAAGATGCTGGAGGATTCGTGGTCATAATACCTACATTGCCTTCGTTGTAATGCAGTTTACTGTTTTGCTGAGCAACAGACTCTTTTACCCAATAACTTAATATCGGAAGGTCTTTTAGTTTGGAGCCATTGCCTTCAAAACTCGAGGCAATAACTTTGCCTTGTGAGACGACACTTCCTTGCGCTTCAATATCACCGACAATTTTTAAACTACCAGAAGATAGAATATCGCCATTAACTTCCAACTTAGCACCAGGCGTAGCAGAATTTAATCCAATACCTATGTTCCCATTATTGCAGATTTGCAATGCACTGTAACGAGTTTCACTCCCAGAATTCTTAGCTGAATGCACGCCAAGCCCGATAGAACCATCATAATAAACACTCAATAAATCGCCATAATCATTGGAACTGAAACGTGCCAGTGTTGAACGAATATAGGTGAAGCTTACTTCATCTAAATCTGGAGAAAAAGCATTGTCTATAGTAAAGACTGCACGTCTATTTTTTATATCAATACTATTGACTTCAGTAACGATGCGGGTTTGAGATTTTCGAGTAGCCTGTTTATCGGAAGTTATGATATCTCCGACAGCTAAAAAAGGTGACATCACACCATTAAAAGTAACCTGCTGTGCGTTACTGGTTAAAGTGCCCAACCCTTTAAACTTTATTGAAGAAATTTGCAGATTTGCTTCGGGTTGGTCAATACCAATACCAACATTGGCTCGGGTTGTAAGAGCCCCCATATACTGTGTTCTTGAAGCATCTACTTCGATGTAATTACCACTACCATCGGTTTCTTTTTTAGCGGTAATGGCACTGAACCCGGTATCCTGTACCTCATCGCTAAACATGGAAAGTACACCATGATTACCATGCTGTTTACCGACACCCGTGCCTTCAGTAACCAGCTGTACTGAACCAACCACAGAGCCAACATATCGACGAACAAAGCTGCTATTACTTGCCATCAGGTCGTTCACTTGGCAATTGTTGCCAATATTAATTACTGCAAGCAGAATTTTAAGACCACTGCTATCAGGCATTTGGCTGTATTCAATTTGTGATTGCTGCACGACTTTATTGTAGCCTTTAACCCCTCCATTATCAGTTAGGTCAGCATAAACTTCATGATAATGGATTGTCAGATAGTAAGGTCCTGTTTGTAAATTATCTGCAAGTTTAATAATTTCAGGTTTAAGCAAAATAATCTCACGTCCCATAGCATCAAGCGCCATACCCGGAGATACAGATAATTGCAGACTACCCTGTTTCCATTTGACTTCTAAGCCACGAGCAATACCGTAGGTTCGTAAACTAGCGTTATTAAATCGCAATAAATTGAGGTGATATTGTTGCTCCAACTTAAAGTCATCTGTTAAAAGTGCCTGCCCTGTAAAGTAATTCAGTCGTGTAATTGCTTCGTTTTTATTCATGGTTTAACTTCCTTGTGTCGCAGCAACCCACTGAAGGCTGAATGACTTTACAGAATCAGGTAGTTTTTTGTTGGTCTTGATGCTAACGTCAAAACTACTGTCATTCACATTAGTCGATGTACAGCTGATATAACTCTGTAAGCTTGCATCGCTAAATTTGGCTGTCACTTCCACTGTAGGATTATCAGAAAAAACCGGCGCCATTGGTGTTAAATAAGTGATTGTAGTGCTGGTGCTGTCCCCTACCGCTGCTAACGAGCTTGTAGCAATATTTTCGGAACCTCTCAATGCATCATCGCTCTCATCAGGAGGTGTCGTTAATGTGATCGGTAGTTTACTACTCACGCCTTCTCGTTTATCCGTTACTTTACTGATAATGCCATCGGTATGGGTGACTTCAGCGATATGGATACAGTCGTTACTATATGGAAGTTGTGAGTCTACTTTTAATACAGCCATCATACTAACCGTATTTTGATTCTGTTGCGGCACTGGTGTTGGATATTGTAAATAAACATAACACGGGCTCACCATCGAACTGGGAACACTGATTAAATTATTAGTGTCGGCTAGTAAGCATAGATTACCATTGCCGTTAAAGCCCGAGCCTGTAGTAACTTGCACATTATTGTTAACTAAGCTCGGTTCCAGGCCATCCAAAACACCCGGATTGTACAAATATTGATTTTGCAACGCCAATTGTGTCAGGAAGTAGTTTTGCTCAGTACTCATTAACTGAGATGTTAAAAACATACCATCATGATAATTTAAACGTGTGGCACTATTGGAAAATATATTGGCCATCAGTATTGTGCTCCTACTCCTAACAAAGAGTTATTTCCCAAGTGAGCGCTATAGCCTTGGGATGTTAATTGCATTCCAGGTATTATGAATAAATCAAAATGACTACAGGCAGGCCTGAGTTTTTTAGTTAATGCTGTAATATTGGCTGCCAACTGCATAACCGTATCAATGCCACTTTGATTCATAATATAATTGGAGTTACTTAAAGAAGGTAATGAAATAATTAATTCAAAATAGCCGGGCGCGAAACCTCCGACAACAGGCATGCCTTTGGTGTATTGGTCCTGAAGTATAAATGCAGAGTTACTGTTATCTTCTACCTTGAAATCAGGTGTTTTTGGCAACTTTACATCAAGGCTTACAAGACCGGGAATTTGATCGCCATAATAATCTTTGGCGTTTTGACCATTTATTTCTAAAGGTAAATCAAATATTAAATTGAGAATTGAACTAAGCCCAAACTCTGTTCCTCGAATTCGGTATAAAGCCATGATACTGGCAATAACCTTTCGTTTTTTATCGATGGACCAAGACCGAACTAACGTCAAGTTGACCCAGGTTGCTAACCACTCTAGAAAGCCACTTAACCAATCTTCAAACTGCTTTTCCCAGGAAATATGTTTATTTTGATTAGGAATATAACCCGACATAGGGTTAGTTCTGTCTTCAAAGCCAATATACTGGTTAAACTGCTCTAATAGAGCCTCTTCTTGTTCTGGTAGTAATCCAGAAATTGGTGGAATAAATTCAGAATTGGAATCATCAAATAAAAATGAGAAACGTGGATAAAATAGCGCACCAATGACGTCTGTAGCTAAAAGTTCTTGTATGCCTTTACGTCCGTCTAACTGCTCATCGTCTATTCCGGTAAGAATTTTTTCGAATACTTTAAGATAACGGCCTATAAAACCCGTTTTATCTGTTGTTTGGTAGTTGGCTGGCAAATACTTCAAGTAGGAGGAAAGCATTATTAGTTACCTACGGTTGATGCCTGAGTGGCGATGACATCAAGACAACGTAAACGGGGAATGCCGACATAGAACATGCCCGCATCTCCGGCCGGTAAGTCCGCCAATAAAGTATTACATCCCAGTTGCGCCATTTTGTTAAGCACGACTGTTGGATAATAGGTTAGTTTTAACTCATTAATAGACTCAATACCTGGTATGCCATAAACCAATTGATATATTTGTTGAGGCTCTGGAGCTTCATCATATAACCAGCCTTCACTGTTACCACCTTTAAGTGGTAAGAAAAAATTAAATAATGCGGTAAATAATGCATTTAAGGTAATATCAACAACGGTATTGGCAGATAATGTTAACTCTAATTTAACATCGATATCGGTGTGTTGCGCTAATGATACTTCTAAGTCGGTACCAAGTAATACGCGTGGCAACAAGTGTTGTTCAGTTTGATAAACTAGACTATTCAATCGGTTTTTTGTTTGCTGCGGTTCTTCAATCAAGTCAGACAGCATCAGTGTTTTGCGAACAATGCCCGACTTGCCAGAATATTGCGAGTAATTTGGATAGCTAGGGTAAGTATAATTGAAGCTGAGATCTGGCAGAACATAGACTTTAATCCCGCCTCCGATTACCACAACATAAGCTTGACTGATATAAAGAGATTTTTGAAAATCTCCATGACTGTACTCTTTCCGTTGAGCATCCATTACAGCAATAACTTCATTGGTTTGCATCGCTACACTGTGGATATCATCGAAAGTTAATGCTTGATATGGTTTTTGGATATACTCCAGTACCTTTTTTTGTAAAGCGTATTTATTGACTCCGGGGCCAGATGGTTGTTGAAGCTTGTCGAGAAATTGCTTCATATCCAAAAAAGCATAATCATTAATGCGATCTGCATACTGACTATAGTCCGTGCTGGTACTGCTAAAAGCTAACCCCGTCACCCACCGTACAAAATTCTGTTGCGTTGTGACTGGTATCGCATTTAATTGGTACAACAATGATTCATCTATCCAGGCCAGTAATTGAACTAAAGTAATTCCTGGATCGGAATCATTGTAGTCGGTCCATTCCGTTGTGTATTGGGGAATAAGCCGAATCATTTCGGCTACCAGTTGTTGGTAACTTTTGCCGTCTAAATCAGGTAACTCAAAGGCCATTCGCACCCTCCGCGTATATCAGCGTTTGAATATCACCGGCAACAGGCAGTTGATTCTTATCAAGCGATATATCAATATTATGTTCACTATTAATCGTAATGGCCAATACGCTGTGCACACCTTTTAAAGTTTGGCAATAATTCATAATTTTCGCACTGCTTAAAACCGCACCAAATTTCCATCCTAAACCTTCGTTCCCACCGAATACCGGATGCAGAAAATCTGATAACTGTTTTGATATTGAAGCGCTCAGGACATTACGCTGATTAGCAGGCAAATCACTTGTGACTTGTACAACTAAATTAATCGCAACAAAATCGGGCGCATTTGTTATGACTCGTTGAGCCAGAGTTGCTGGACTTCGCGCACGTAAATAACTTTGTACCTGTTGCAAAAGTTTTAAATCAGGCGTTGGAATTGATAGTCGCGAAATGGGTAACACATAAACGATAAGCTGTGTTGATAATTGTTCTTCTATGGCACTCGCTTTATCTACCAAAGCACTTGATGCCAAGGCCAATGGAATTAAGTCACGAACTTGTACCACCCTGTCATTCGATTTAACTTGCGCAGCACCGTGACGTTGAATCCAATTAACATTGTCACCATCCACACCGCCACTTGCTGCTGTGGGGTTATGAACGCAGCTGATATTCGCGATACCAGGCTTTAATTCGGTTAAGGTACCGGCAGCAATATTTCCTTCTAAACCTTGAGTGTACGCATAAGATTTGGCTACAATATTATTATGGCCTTCAGGAGGAATCATACCATTCTGACCATCACCAAAAGTGATAATGCCGTTATTGGGATCGAGCGTATAAACACGATCGGTTGCATTAGCGAAAGCAAAGTCCTTCACCTGTTCCCAGGTACGTTCGATAGTTTGACTTGGTTTTATCAGGTTTTCGGCATTATCTTTCTCATCATGCATTAAACCGGTTGGTTCAATCACTACGACTTCTTCGCCAGATACAACAGGTGTATAGTTTAACTTAAACTGTTGACCAGGCATT
The DNA here is from genome assembly GCF_055326765.1 of Pleionea sp. WD8-19. Lineage (NCBI taxonomy): Bacteria > Pseudomonadati > Pseudomonadota > Gammaproteobacteria > Oceanospirillales > Pleioneaceae > Pleionea > Pleionea sp. WD8-19. The sequence continues at coordinate 85,939 of NZ_JBUZOU010000009.1, forward strand.
TCATTGCTTGAACCAAGCACTTCATCATTGATATTGATTTGATTGCGCGCCCACACGGCATTGGGGTAAACACCGAGCAAGGTTATTTTTCGGACAAGTCCAGTATTTGCAATTCTTAACCAGGCAGCATAACGAGAATAAAGCAAAGCAGGTTTTATATCCGTAGGAACTTCAAAAGATACAATTCCTGAGACTGTAAAATTATGGCTTCCGTCGTCGATGTCTAAATTCTTCCAAACATCACCATCATAGTACTGCCAGCGAAACTCTTCTTTTAATTGAGTTTCATTGAGTAAAGCCATGGTTTGATTGACCTGTTTTTCATTCAAATTAAAGTACAGCGTTATTTGATTGCCAGCACAAAGGTCTTGTAAGGGTTTCGGGTCGAAACCAAGATAAAAGCAACTATTTTTTAAATCCAATGATTTAAAAGGATGATAGAAAAAACGAGTCAGCTCAAATGAGTTATTACAAAAATACTGCTGTGGACAACGTTCGTATCGATAAGTGATATAGAGCGAGCGAATAAACGGAGGGTAAAAGTGACTACGGTTAAATGTGTAGGAAAAGTTGATGCCCTCTTCATTATTCAAATACTTAATCAGCTTAGCTTTTTCATCGGCTTTCAGTACATGTTCGGGCACATTTTCAATCGTTAAAGCAACGGGTGTTGTTTTAAACCCACCTTGCTCACCGTAGCTACCAGAAATCAATACTACTCGAATCCACAATCCCTCTTGTCCAACTACTTTATGCATTTGCAACTCGGGACATAAAAAAGAAATATAGGTTTTACCATTACTATTGTTTTTTTGCAGGTTGTTGCATGAATCAACAAATTGATAACGACTTTTATTGCCGGGGTCGGAGAAAGACTGCCAGCTTTGTCCATCCCAAAACTGCCAACTCAGTGTTACAGGAAAAGTTTCTGCTACCGTTGCTAAATCAAAGTACAGAGTGACTAATGCGCCAGTTTTAGAAAATACACTGTCACAACTGACATAAAAAGCATCATCTACACCAGGTGTTTCACCAAAAGGATAAGTGCCGTTGGCAATATCCGTTTGAACGGAATTGCTGGCTGTATATTCTGGAATGATCAACTTTCCATCCATTCGACAAAACAAACTGGTTATAACGGGTAACACATCATCAAACTCAGATAAAATACGCGTTTCTGGCGCAGGTCTCACTGTTAACCAGTAATCCTCATCCTGATTTTCAGTGGCAGAGTTCGAATTGTTTGTATACTTATTCAATCCAAATGCATTAACACCACCATCTTTTAAAAACAACTTTTGACTCAATTCTGTTACAGTCTCACTTTTCGCACTGGGCAATGAATTAAACGTAACAAGCATCTCAGTGCCATGACCATTGCATACTATGTCAGTACTCAAAGAATTAAGATCGCCGTCAAACCATTGTTGAAAGTAACTGGTATCAAGCTGCTTGCCAGTTATTATCAGACTCATTCTCTGTAATGATGTGTCAGGCTTAAATAAGCTGCCATCTCCAATAAGAAACCAGTGTCCAAGCGGTATAGAATCTTTAGGATTGTCTTTATCAAACATCGTGCTTGAATGGCCAGCTTCTAATTGCGATAAGCTGTTGACAAAACTATCCTGTGATGGAAATAGTGTAAAAGCATTGCAAATTTCTGCTGGCAACACCTGTAACGATTTACTTGTTTGAAATAAAGTCGTAGAGGAATCTTTAGCGCTAACCGTAGCGCCTTGTTTCACTTCAACTGGCGGACTTCCTTTTCGTAAATTAAACACTGTAACAGCCTGTGCAGCCAAAGGATCGCGCGGAAGAACCGACATAAACTGATAAAATGACAAACGTCTTTGCAATGGAAGTAAGTTTTCCTGCTCGATACTGAACTGCATCAGTTGAGAGAATAATTTAAATAAAATTAGCCCTGGATCTTCAGCAACGGCGGCATCATCCAATTCCTCAGGCCAGTACTGAGCCCACTCGGGGCAATAGGCACGCGCTAAGGTCAACGTCTGTTGATAGATAATATTACTGTCTCGAAAATCCAGTATTGGCATAGTGGTTACTCGTCTACTTGCACGAGTCTGAGTTCTTCCAATACCTGAATGGCACCACTGATGCGTAACATGGTTTTCTGTAATTCATCAAGATTAAGTTGCAGCTGTGTTCGCTGTTTTTGCCCGGCATCAAACTCATGCCGAAGTTCAGTAATTTTCTTGTCTAAAAACTCTATCTCCACGAAAATCTCCTTCTATTATTGATTTAGAAAAAAAGGATACACTAAATTATCAGGCTGATTTTTATCTCGAATAATATAATCAAGACTAACCGTCAGCTTACTGCGGTGTGCAAACTCTATTGATGCAACTACATCCGTTACTTGCACTCGGGGTTCCCACTGTTCCACTGCTCGACGCACATAAACTTGTGCCAGTGCTTCCGCGCTTGAGTTATTAGCAGCAAATAATAGCTCGTTAATCCGGCAGCCAAACTCAGGCAACATGACCCTTTCGCCAGGCGCAGTCGTTAATATAATAATAATGGCTTGTTTAATATCTTCATCTCCCTGAGAGAACACGACTTTGCCTGCAGCGGCTGTTAACGGAAATGCCCAGCCTTTTCCTAAAAAATCACTATCTACTTTGTCATCAGTATTGTTAACCAATAAGGACATTGCTGACTCCCTTGACTTGAACAGTTGGCGGTGGTGCCTGAGGTCCTTCCGGAGGAATATCATGACAGGTCTCACAAAAGTCACCTTCACGAGCTGCGCCTTTATTATTAATTCGTACGGTTTCACTTCCCATGATAACTGAGCCAAGATTGGTTGGTGGGATTTGAAAAGTACCATCTTCCGGAATATGTGGAGGTATATTTTCAGCCATTGAACCTACGGTTGCAGCAGGCTTGCCATTAATCATCACGTTAGAACTGACAACCATGCTGATTTTTCCGTCAAATGGAAATGGTTGTGGTGTGGGTACAGGTCCTCCTGGACTGGGAACTAACACTATGTGAATATCCGCTTCGTTAATAATACTGTCACCAGTTTTCGCTGCAGGTCTTGCCATTAAAAAATCCCTAATTTAAATTAATCATGTCTGCATTCAATTTCATGTTTACACCACCTGTAATTGACATGCTTTCTTCAGTCAGTTCAAGTTTGACCGTACCGGTAGTATTCTGAATAGTAAGTTTCTCTGCTTTAATCGTGAGTTGCCCCTTTGCCGTTAGATTGATAGTGCCTTCGCTGGTAATATCAATGCTGTTATCTCCGGTTTTAATTTGCACATTGTTGTTGTTTTCATCTGTAATCTGAATGCCGCCACTTTCAGAGTCATCAAACTTAAATGATTTGCCGCCTGAAGTTTTTATCAACCGGACATCTTGTTGGACTTCAGCCGGTTCGATAGGAGGTTTTAGAACTTCGTTAAATATAAATCCCAATACGTAGGCCTGGTTATTGTGTAAAAATCCAATAAGTGCCCTATCTCCCGGCTCATCACCAGTGGCTGCCTTAGGTAAAAACAATGCTCCATGATCAAAACCAGCAAAAAAACTCATCACCTGTAGCCAGTCAGACTTTACATCTGTGCCTAATAAACTGTATTGCACCTGAACTCGTCCCAAACCATCTGGGTCGTTGGTATCAATAACTTCACCTATCGTCATGCCAACCCGCTGATTTCGTTGCATGGGTGATACACCAGAAATATTGCTGTTCATTAAGCACCGGTCCTTACTAATTGAATATCAGTTTTATAAGCCGAAGCAGAATCATAACTATGCGTAGCACTTGTTACGTAATACAGTCCATTAAACCGGCTGCTTAACCCCGTCATTTTAATATTGACACCCGCTGAAATTTCGGTGTCACCTAATAAGGAGGCATTGCCTTGAATAAAACGGTTAAGATTTTTTTGGTACTCAGCTTTTCCAACGACCTCTAATGCTTCTGGATTACTGATATCGGGTCGCTCGATTTCTATGCCTGATTCAGGAAAATCTTTAGCCGCCTGATAGCCACTTTCCTCTCCGCCCATTTTTTGTTGATAGGTTGCGTTTGAAACTTCAGCAGAAATAGCTTTGTTAGCCATCATATCCCAACCTGTCACCGTTACACTGCTGCCCATGGTCGGTACTTTCAAATTCAAATCCAGCTCACTGATATTTTTGGGGTATTGAAATGTCTTCACGGCGCTTTCACCAATAGCACTAGGTCTCACAGTGAGAGTTTTCCCTGTCATCAACATTTCATAATCAATGTCTGCCATTAACTCCAACATAAAATCGAAGTTACTGATCCCTGGCTGCAATACAGAATCACTTAAACTTCCTGGATCTCCTTCTAGCACCATGGTCAAGTCAGATTCGCTTGCTAACTGCTGCATGATGTCTGCATAAGGTTGTTCGACATAGTTTTTGATGTTGGTGCCAAACTTGAGTTGATACATCAAATCAAAACCTCGAATGATTACGCTGCAATAGTCTTTAAAACTTGGTTCTATTGCTGTGACTTTTCCCACAATCAACGATTGAACTTCTCCTTGCCCCATTAATATTTCAATATCATCCCCAGGTTTAAAGTCATCTAAATCTATATCTTGATAATTACCCTGGTCTGACATACTGGATAATGTGAAACTGAACATTGCAGGAGTATTGAGTTCCTGCTGAACCTGAACACTTTGTAATGCAGCCATTTGAGCATTGGTTATTGGTTGATTATTTTTTAAAATTTTTACCGCACCCGCTATTAGTTTCAGGCCAGAATCAGGCATTCTTTAATCCTTTATAGCTTCTCACATGAGTGTCAATGATTACGATAGTACGTCCTATATCGGCTTGTTGAGGAAAGTTAAGCGGATCATAAATATCATTAGCATCTGCAATCGCACGCCATTGCCTTGCATCACCAAAAACTTGAGCAGCTATAGTGTACAGCCGATCATTTTCTGATACCCGCCATAAACGGCGACAATTGAAATAACCCTGAGCCTCCAGGTCTTGATTTTCAGTTAACACGGATTTAAATGTAACCGATAGTTCCGCTCTAACAGGAACCCCCGAGCTAAGAAACATAGTAAATTTCTGTTGCACAGAAGTTATAACGCCCGTATACCAGACATCACTCCAACTGAACAACACCACTGGCGGTTCACGTCTTATCCCAGTGCCCTGGGTTGGGGTTGTCAATTTAACTATTTTTTTAGTTTCATCTCGTACATCTGAGCTGTTGTCATATGTATCAAAAAATAAAGATACCGTTAAATCATCCTGATTAACTCTTTGAAACTGAATATTGGATCCCTGTCCCTGCACTTGAACACTGGTGATTAAGGATAACTCCGTTGGATTATACATCACCTCAATTTCTTCCTGAGTTTCCTGCACCACAATTCTTGCTTTTTTGAGCATCAGGCGTACCCCTTTCGATATTGCTCAATTGACAGCTTCTTTTGTAACTCTTTTAGCATCGCTTGACTCAAATCCTGAAACTGTTGACGAGAAAGTAGTTTTTGTATCGCAACATCAGCAACCTGCTGCTGATGTTGCTGGTCTTGTTTAATTTCTTTGATTACTTCACGACATACTTGTCGCTCAACGTTTTTAACTTGTGCTTTAGTAAGCTCCATATCGGGCTTTCGCGTTTGTTTAAAAGTTAATTGAGCTTGCATAGAAGGCATTGATGAAACTGAGCCCATTCGTTTTATCTCAGTGTGTACACCTGCATTTGTTTTCGAACTCATGAGTTTTATTGGTGTTAGGCTATTCTTTATAGCATTGCGTTGAAATGCCTGATTAAGATCACACAACCGGGTTAAAGATGAGCTTTTAATTTTCTCTTCATGATGCAATCGAACTCTGTTCATCAAAGCGTTTATTTTGTGGTCACAAATCCTGAGTGTTTGATTAGGCAATGTAGATTCTTTAAAGCGGAAAATGGGATGAATAGATGAGTACTTATAGGAGTTTTTATAATTAAGCCCATGCAAGTTAAAATCTCGATTGTTTGAACCACCATCTTTGTTCACCTGAACATATCCAGATAAAAAAGAACGAGACTTTTCAGAAATATTTACTATTGTATTGTTTAATCGCTGAAGTACTTGCCGTTGGCTCAGGTCGGCAGAGCCAGTTTTCACATTATTTCTACATTGCATTATTGGCTGAATATGGATTAAATCATGTTGCATTTCCTTATCTTTCTTTCGAACATTAACCATCTTCACGCTTGATAAAATACGAGCGATAGACCTAACCAGGTAAAGTTTATTTTTTAAACACGATTTTGAGTTAATGGAGCGTTGATATTTAACCAAAGATGTCAATATTGGTTTTACAACCAGCTGACTCTGGCTCACATCAACTGGTTTGTGAAAAGTGTTATTCTCAGTATCACTACACGCTTTGCCAGTCAGTACTTTACTTAACCAGCGATTCGTCAAAAAATGCTCCAGATGCCGATGATATTGAGCCGCTATTCGTTTGAAAGCTTGCATTAAAATTAGCTGAGCTTGCAAACTATTACTTTTTACCAGATGTAATGATACTTTGTTTTGAAGTTGTAATATTTGAGGTTTATTTTGTAGCCAGACCAACGATGCAACTGGGGCTGAAATGCGCTCTAACCTGAAAGATTTTTCTTTCATTTTAGTTGGCAGACTTAATAGCTTTAATTCTGGACGAGCTACAATTGCATGTCGACTTAGCGTTGAGTGTAAATCGGTTATATGAGCTAGAGGATAACTTTTGCCCCTTTGCTTTATCACTTCACACAACTCCCTTGGAGGAAGAATAGATCTGCGCGCCTACACTTTTATTCAGTCCCTCATGGGTGAGTGTTATACTTTGTGTTGCTACTACATTTTGAGAAGCATCTAAAGATGGTCCCTGCCATTTACATGGCCATGCATTATAAAAATTGTACCAAACGTTGGGGATACCCTGATCGTCCAACATATAAATTGAACCATTTTTACGTTTGACTTTACCTTCGAGCGTAGAATTGTACCAATACCAAACTGGATCAATCGCTGTTAGACCTTGTTTTAAAACCAGATCACTGTATGTGATTTGTCCGTAAAGTTTATGCTCTTTATCGTTTACTCCCCCCTCTCTAACGCTTTTAACATCACAATTAAAATCCAGGCCATCAATAGAACTGAATCCACCAACTAGCATACCTTCAATTTCTATGAAAAAGTTGTAGCCACTGAATGGATTAAGTTTTACACCGCCATACCTTTGCGCTGCAGCCGCTAGAGCATTAACACCTATTACCATGTCGACTGTTCCAAATTAATTGTATTGGGTTTACTGGTATCTTCATTCATACTTTTATTCATTTGACTGATCTGTTCGCACCAGCGTCTTCGTTCCGCATGTTCCATCCCCAGAATATCGATATAAGACCAATGGAAGTGATAAGCAATAAACGCAATTTCTTGATATATGTGTTCAGGTACCTTTGGCATATTTAAAACTTTCCCACGGCACTCTCTCCCGCAACCATTGGTTCACTGCTTACCTGGTTAATTTGATTGTATAGTTCTTGTAAATAGGCAAAGTCCGCCGAGTACAAATCCTCGATAATTTTGGTTGTAATCATATCCATTGTCCCTAGTTTAAGAATCACTCGAGACAATACAATAATCGTTAGATAAGCAGGATTAGCCTGCACCCGATGATCTTTTAACGGTAATATTTCATCGCCGGCTGTTGCCAGACGCATGACACCTTCTTTATGCATGGTGCCATCAGCATCGATATATCCAAGGGGCAAAGAAAACGGTATTTCTGTACTAATTACATTACTCATTTACCTATCTACCTTTTTTATGAAGCACGAACCATGTAGTCCACGGCAATTTCAAGTGTCTCGACCATGACATCGTTACTGCTTGCGTTGAAGCCTGTTGACTCATATTTAGTTGGCCATGCATTTATGATATTCCAGCGAACTTTTTCTTCACCTGATGCATCAATTAATATAAGTGAAATATTCTTTTGCACCCCACTTCCGCCAGAGCCTTTTTCCACCACAAGATTGTGCCAGTTATACAAATCCATTGAATCTGTAACTCCTTTTTTCAAGGTTAAGTTGCCATAACTTGTTAACCCTGAAAGGGTTCGTTTGTATACCGGGTCGGTTCCTTCACGGTAGTCCGTAGTTTCAACATTAATGTCTGGAACAGATGCTTCTGAAAATGCGGCCACTTGAATACCAGAAATTTCTACTTTGAATCGAAATCCTCGATAAGGATCTGTCAATTGGGTTGCCATTCATTTCTCCTGCTAATACAAAATTTAACTCTAATGTTTTACATTCAGGAACCAGAGTCAGGCCCAGCAGTTTTTTGTGCGATACGGATTATGACAAACTCAGCTGGGTAAACCGCGGCCAGTCCGATATCAATATAAAGTTCCCCCAACTGTCGCGTTTCTGGGGGATTATTTGATGCGTTACAAGTTACAAAAAAAGCCTCGTTAGCTGTACTGCCAAACAGACCGCCTTGTTGCCAAAGTGAAGTTAAAAACGACGTAATATCTCTTGTTACTGATGCCCAGAGTTGTTGATCATTAGGTTCAAACACAACCCACTGCAGACTTTGTTTCAAACTTTGTTCAACATAAATAAATAGCCTACGTACAGCGATATACGTCCACTGAGAATCTGAAGATAAAGTTCTTGCACCCCAAATGGTATTGCCATATCCGATAAAATTTCGAATAGCGTTGATGCCTTCTGGATTCAAAGAATCCTGATCCGCATCGGTAACGGTTTCTTGTAGCATGGTCACTGTTTTCAACGCTCCGTCATAGACGCCGGCAGGAGATTTAAATACTCCCGTATTCTGATCGGTATAGGCATACCGACCTAATACGGGACCAGAAGGAGGAATAGGAACATTACTACTTGTCAGAGGATTAAAAACCCAAACCCAGGGATAATAAATTGCGCCAAACGTAGAATTAAGGGCTTGAGTATTATCGCCAGTTCCCATTTTAAAGGCCAACATGTCCTGAACATTTAAATCAAACGGCGGATCGGATGCATAAAAAATGCTGCCCAAGCCCTCACAAAATAACAGACCCTGGTTAATAATAGCTGCCTGCCCTGCTTGTGTAACTTTTCCACTGCTATCGGTTGCTATTGGCGTATCTGGCATAGAAAGTAAGCTGATACCCTCTATTTTTAATAATGCACTTAAGGTCTTTTCATAATTATAAGTAGGTGCCGATCCACCACTAAGATTAGTCGGTTTGCTAGTATTTGTTGGACGACTGGTTAATTTAGAAGCATCAGCACGAATAAAAATGGAGTTATTATTAATTCGGGTCTCTAAAGCAGTCCCTGAACTTGTAGGATCTTTTTCATTAATCGTAAATCCATTAAAGGACTCAAGCACGTAATAATTCGATTGAGAAATATTAATCGGAGAAAGCTTATTCATATCTACGTAAGCTTTAAGAAGTCCAGCACTTACGTCTAAATTCTGATCGCCATTGGGAGTAATTTTTTTCTCACTCACAAGAACACGAATATCAAACACTGGAGTAGTACCTTTTCCTGCGCTGCCATTTTTAACTTCAACACATAGGTTATTAGCCCATGTTCCTTTGCTTACGCCACTGATGCCCAGATTCCCCAGCTTTACTGTTGCTGGTTTTGCTTCTGCAGTATCTTTGGTACTTACAACGTAACAACTGGTGCCGCCTTCATTAAAGAACTCATAAACCGCCCAGGGCACAAAACTATACCAGGCTAACGTTCCAAACCGACGGGTATAGTCATTCCAGCTTGTGATGAGTATAGGCTTTTCTGTTTCACCTGTTTCTGTTGCACCTACGAAAGCAGGTACAGAAGTTGACACCCCTTCTATACTACGAGCACTGGGGATTTCTTCGATATAAATACCTGGATGTTGATAAGTTGCCACGTTATTGCTCTCTGTTTTGGGATGAATTCATTTGAATATCCAAAAAATTATTTTGATTTTTCTGGATAGATATTTTTCCTTTAACCTGACGATAACCGCTTTTTGTAAAGGTTAATTCTAGCTCATCGTTCACCGAAAACTTTCCGGCTATATGCAACGCATAGCGTCCGTTGTAACGACCAATGTTATAGCTATAACTACTGCTTTGCTTTAACTTTCCTCTAGCCGTTTGATAATCAGCAACCACTTGAACACCGCCCAATGGAAGTTCTGTTACTGCATCCGTAACTATTCCACGAACCAGAGTTGTGTTCTCAGGATATGGATAAGTAGGATTTGGTTGCAAAGTTTCGAGCTGTATATAATTTTTCAAGTTCTCATGTTGCTCAATAGATAAATTAAATACGGCAGGGAAATATATATCGCTTTTAATATGCATTTGGTAACTGCCTGCTTGCAAATTACTCAATACAAATATTCCTTCAGATTTTTTTATAGCTGAAACTGGTTTGCCGTCTAAAATAAATAGAAGTTTAACGCTACTGACTGGAGACTTTGAAAAGCCATCAAATAACTGCATTACGGCACTCAGACTAACAAAGTTTCGATGAGAGCTTGCAGTTATCATTGAAGTTTCCCTGGCATTTCATCAAAGGTCATATCCGCACCAGTAACTAAGTCAATCATTTCAGTTTTATGTCTAGGGATTCGTACAGGAGTCACCTGATATAACTGAGTAAACCGGTAGGCTTTATTAGGAAAACCATTCCAGATATTACGTAAATTATCTATCGAGACATGGTCAGAAAGTATCTCTAATTTTTTATTATCGGTGACTAGCAATGTTGGATGTAAAGCTGATGCCGGTAACATTGCATATTCATGGAATAAACCAATCAGCTTATCGGCCAGCACCAGTTCCATCTCTGTACTCTTAGAATATGGCACCATCATATAAACCAAATCCAAAGCCATAGGTGCAGGCATTGTCTGCAAACTTGCAGGCTGTTGCTTAGAAGCGTGTTTTAAGTTGTAACTGGACGGTACATTTCTCAAGAAAGGATTTTGTTGGGACTGATACAAAAAAATGCATAACTTATTTTCACCGTGAGCTTCAATCTCTGCCGGAGAATCAAATACAACAGCATCCTCAGCCGATAATTCAGAAATATTCGTTCTAACCAAAGTTCGTAAACTTTCGCTAACTGCTCTTAAGACCTGACCACTATCTGTTATTCCACTAACCAACACGTGACCCCAACTTTTTATATGGTAAATAAAGTCGAAGAACGACTAACTAATTGAGGTTGGCTTGATCCAACCTGCGCTTTAACGGTAATACCTTCATTTCCAGAGAAAGAAAGATATATGAACTGCAAATCTAAAGGATACCAAGCGATATAAGCTACGAAGGAAAAGTCAATGAGTCCTCCATGATTCTGCCCTAATCCAATTTGGAATACGATGTCACTGCTGCCATAAGAAAATGAAGATATGGGCATGGGAGTATCACTAGACGGCATTTTAATACCTTGAGCGTCAGAAAAAACTGGTCCCAAACTCCAATTAACTTTTCCCAAACCTTTTTTGGTAGCGACAGACAATACTATTTTGCTACCTTGTTTTGCCCCTGCCACAGAAATAAATACCGCACGATACTGTTCCGCTGATTTTCTTAATACAGCACTGATACGACCGTTACGCCACTCGATCTCTTTCTCATCACCAAAATTGACTAATACATGCCCTTCCCTGTTTAACGTACAATAGCCCTGCAAGTAATCCGTCCCTGGTGTGAGTTTAATGAATAAGGTCAACGAAAAATTATACAATGTACCCGTATTGCCTGATGTTCTAACGGTAAGCATGGAATGATTAAACTCTATGCTTCGAATGCAAGACTCTGGTATTACATCAGGATCATGACTAGTTAATACGTTATATGAAAAACCCAGACTATCACCAGAAGTAGCACCTAACGACCATATCGCGCCTTCGGTTGTAAATGTAAAATTGATATTAGAATTAGCCGCAACATTTTTAAATCGCAAAACAACTGGAATTAACTCGTTATTCATCTTATCGCTCCATTAGTCTAAATCTAATGCAAATGAGCTTAAACCGATGAGTGAAGAACGATCATTACGAGAGTTTAAAGTCACACTGGCACCAGGTGGCAAGTCTACTCTTCCTTTGACACTCAACTGCTCAGTCAATACGTACAGATCAACTCTAATTTCGCGGCTATCAGCATAAGTTTGTAAGAATAATTCTCGTGCATTCACCAGAAAGTTTTCGACAAATAAAGCTGAATCGACGCTTGTTGAAAGGCTAAGGCCTGACAGGCGATTGCTTTCATCACCTTCACTAAAGATAGCTTTTTGATCAGATCGAATACTTAAAAATGCTTTACTATTCGCACGTAAATCATTAAATGTGAGACTTATTCTTCGATAACGACGCAGTCGCTGAAACAATTTAGCGTTCAGCTGATTGTCCAGGTCAGCTTTTTCATGGTTGTGCAAATGCTGTTTTTGCTCAGCAGATAACTCCATTCTTTCTTGCTCAATTTGCTCCTGCACCATGTCACAAGATACAGCTTCAATTATCTCTGGCTCTGGAGTAGTATTAACCTGAGGTTCTTGCTGGTTCTTAGCTGCTCTTGAATGATTATCAGGCTTTTTCTCCACAGTAGCGGAATCTTTTGCATCAGGAATGGGTTTATTCTCAGTTGACTTTGTTTTAGATGATGCCATCGCCATGCTCTACTATGCTGTTGGAAATGGAATATCGTTATCTCCCACGGAAAGATTACCTCGTTGAGAATACCCTATAAACTGGTACGAGGCTTGAACAGCCACACCAGAAAATGGAATATTTACTTGCAAGTTAGAACTATTTGCAGTAACAGGTAAAACCAGACTCATTGCTTGACGTTGACCACTTGGATTTCCATCTGCATTAAGCGTAAACTTGTCAGCATAAAGTGAAATTGAACGCATCGGAGGAATCGATGTTACGCCGTAAGGCTGAATCACGATGTTTTCTGAGTCACTGATCAAAAAGGTATTTTTATCGGTAATACTCAAACTTGATTTTAGGCCTGCTGTTGAGGAATCCAGAACAAAATTAAACACAATGGTAAATTGCTGCACAATAAACTTCCTTTTCAAACTCAAGTTAACTGTCTTAATTGTATACCGGAGAATAAATTCCCCGGTATACAAACTAAATTAGTTTTTCGGCCACTGGAACAGAGTATCTGTTTGGTTAATGGTTTGAGGCTGAGCTGAACCAAGTTGAACCATTACTTCTACACCAGGATCTGAGTTAGATCTTAGGTAGAAAGTTTCAATGTTGGATGCGCCTACTAAGTAAGCCGACATAGTGAACGAAAGTGTGCTGCCACCAGATTGACTGCTGGTTGAAAACTTTACGTCAGACGTAGTTACATAAAAGTTTTCAAGTGGTAAGTCACCTGTTTGAGTAGTAACCTGAATACCAGCACTCCCAGAAAACTCAGGGCCAGTGCTCCATGCAACAGATGCTCCATTAGCAGTAAGCATGGTTGAAATGTTTTGACCTGGATTGGCGTTGCTTACGATGATTTTAATCGGGCAGTACTTATTCGAATCAGACATAGTTTCTAGTTCCTTGTGTTGTTACTGTTTAAAAAACCACGTGAGTTTATAAGTCATTCACACTTCCCACCTTTGCCAAATGCACCTTTTTCTTTGTTTTTAGTATTTATTGTCATCAATTCTTGAATCCAAAAAACATCTACCTTTGAGTTAAGTAAACCCTTGGTATAATTAATAACTAAGAGGGGGCATGCACGTAATTTATCATACAGATAATCTAATAAACTCTGTGGTAAACTTGCTTTGGAGGAGTGGATCGGCTCCCCCGCCTACAGCGCTTCGCAAAGCTTCTCTGTCGAGATAAGTGCTAGAAACTGAAGTTGGTTGCTCTCGAACGCCAATGACCTCAACTACCTCAAAAGTGTGCTCTCTAAGTTCGAATTCTATCTTGATATTTTTGCGCGTAACCACGCGTACACTTGGTTCATACAATGAAACAAATCCGACTTTGGCTACGTTCAAGGAGTAAAGACCCGGGTCGAGCTTCTCAACGACAATGCGTCCTTGTTCATCGTTTCTAAAGTTTGCGCTAAAGAAGTTTCCCGTTCATTAATCGCGATTTGCACGTTTGAGAGTGGCCGCTTAGTAACTTGATCTTTGACGATGAAAGTCAGCGCACCGGGCGCCTTTGCTGCGTGAGTAAAAAGTGGAAAGCCAAACAGAAGCGCCAACAAAGCGATACACGATTTCTGTTTCAATTGCCTGTACATACTGCTTTCTCTCAAAAAGTCGCTGATATGTGAAAATTAAATCAGAGTACAGCCTAAAAACATTTACTCTTTGCCTACTTAAAGCCTAACACTTCGTAAGCGAAGAGCATTAAGCACTACCGATAAAGACGAAGCCGTCATAGCGAATGCCGCAAACATAGGATCAATTAAGACTCCGAATGACGGATACAAAGCACCTGCCGCGATAGGGACACCTGCGGAATTATAAATTAAAGCAAAGAAAAGATTTTGACGTATGTTACGCATGGTGATTTGAGACAACCGACGAGCGCGGACGATACCATTCAGATCGCCTTTAACCAAGGTTAAACCGGCACTTTCGATTGCAATATCGGCTCCGGTGCCCATTGCAATGCCCACGTCGGCTTGTGCTAACGCAGGAGCATCGTTTATACCGTCTCCCGCCATTGCAACCTTACATCCATTGGCTTGCAGTTCTTTAACGATCCGAGCTTTGTCTCCTGGTAATACATCAGCCCAGATCTCGTCAATGCCTAATCGTGTAGCTACGACTTTCGCGGTACGCTCATTATCTCCGGTAACCATAATAATTTTAAAACCAAGATGATGAAGTGTGTTAAGTGCCATAGGTGCGGTTTCTTTAATCGGATCGGCAACACAAACTAATCCAGCTATCTTCCCATTAACAATCACAAACATAGTCGTTTCACCTTGATCACGACGTTGATTAGCCATAGCAGCGAATGAGTCACCTTTTAAACCCATCTCAGTCATCAATGCCTGATTGCCCAGCGCGACCTGTTTTCCATCGATAACACCTTTCACTCCTTTTCCAGTGACGGCTTCAAAATTGTTCGCTCTCAGCAAAGAAATACCGCGTTCTTCGGTGCCGGTAATAATGGCTTCTGCTAAGGGGTGTTCTGAGCCACGTTCGAGCGACGCTGCCAACTGTAATACTTCGGACTCATCGAAGCCTACTTCGGGTATAACCGCGATCAATTTGGGCTTACCTTCAGTTAGCGTACCTGTCTTATCTAGAATTAAAGTATCAACTTTTTCAAAACGCTCCAGCGCTTCTGCATTTTTAATCAGTACTCCTAATTGCGCTCCTCGCCCTGTTGCTGTCATAACCGACATGGGAGTCGCAAGGCCCAGCGCACAAGGGCAGGCAATAATCAATACAGCAACGGCAGAAACAAGCGCATAAGAAAATGCAGGTGTTGGCCCCCAAATCGCCCAAGCCGTAAAAGATATGAAGGCTATGACAATAACGGCAGGAACAAATTTCCCCGCTACTTTATCCGCCCACTTTTGGATCGGTGCCCGTGATCGTTGGGCCAAAGAAACCATCTCAATTATTTGCGACAACAAGGTATCTGCACCAACTCGAGTGGCTTCCATTATCAAAGCACCCGTGCCATTCATCGTTGCCCCTGTGAGTTTGTCACCTTCTGTTTTTTCAACAGGAACCGGTTCACCTGAAATCATACTTTCATCCAATGAAGAACGGCCTTCAATAACGATGCCATCAACCGGAACCTTTTCACCGGGACGCACCCGCAGTTTGTCACCCACGCGAACCTTTTCTAATTTGATTTCTTTTTCCGTTCCATCATCTCGAATGATCCTTGCGGATTTAGCGGCGAGCTCCAACAAAGCTCGAATTGCTTTTCCAGAGCCTTCCCTTGCTCTTAATTCCAAAACTTGGCCCAGAAGCACTAAGGCAACTATGACTGCGGCGGCTTCGAAATAAACACCTACTGCACCCGTTTTGGGATCGCGAAAGCCTTCAGGGAAAACACCGGGTAAAGCTACCGCTAAAACTGAAAACAAATACGACGAAGTGACGCCCACTCCAATCAGCGAAAACATATTTAAGTTGAATGCGCGAAAAGATTCCCAGCCGCGTTGAAGGAGTGGCCAACCTGACCAGAAAATGACAGGCGTCGATAAAACAAGCTCTACCCATTGCGAGCATTTTTCACCGAAATACTCTCGTACTTGAGGAAGTCCAACAAATGGGCCCATTGAGAGAATAAGTAATGGGAGAATAAATACCGTTGCAATCCATAAGCGCTTGGTAAAATCAATCAACTCTGGGTTGACTTCATCTACAGCCATGATTCTTGATTCAATTTCCAGACTCATACCGCACAAAGGGCATGAACCTGGCTCCGTTTGCCGAACCTCGGGATGCATGGGGCACACATAAATTGTTCCCATGGTTAACGAAGAATAGCGCTTGCTTTTCTGGTGATTACAGTCATGTGTTAATCGCTTAGAGCTCGTCAATTCACTTTGGCTTTGCATCGTTACGTGACAGGCGTTTTAAAACCTTTCGGTTTAATAGCGAGCACAGAGCAATGCACTTGTTCAAGAATCAACTCTGCAGTATTGCCAATTAATAACCCCGGAATACCCGTTCTGGCTACGGTGCCCATGACTAATAAATCTATTCGATTATCCGTCACCATTAGGGGTATTTCTTTTGATGGCACTCCTTTCACCAAATGAATTCTAGGATTAAGCGTCAACTTCAATTCACAGTTTACTATGTTATCAGCATCAATAATTAATTGTTCGATTCTATCAGAGCACTCGGAGCGTGTTTGTTCGATATAGTTATCGATTTGCTCGCTGGAAACGTTCGTAAACGCACCATATCTTAGAAAGTCTTCAGCAAAAGGCTCATAGACGCTGCCTATGTGAAATTGAGTTAAACCCGACTGATAAAACAAGGTGGCATAATCGATTACATCTAAATTTAATTGATCTTGAACATCGCCTTCTTCAATGACATCAAATGCTTGATTGACATCAACGGAGGAAAGAATATTACGAAAGGCATCATTTTTACCGGGTTTTAACATCAACACCGGACAAGGACATTTTCGTAATAATTGCATGTCGTCACTGCCAAATAGGCGGTGTACCCAATCAATATCCTCAGCACACTTTACAACAAGGTCAAACGGCTCTCTTATAACACACTGAATGACCTCTATAAAACCATGGCCTTTTATAATACGAATTTCAGTATTATAAAGGTCGTGAAACTTTGCCAACCAACCATTAAGTACGTTTCTTTTGTTTTCAACGGAGTTATTAAAATCCTTGTCGAGTTCTTCAGCATCACTTAAGGCGATCCAACCTCTAGAAAGCTTTAACAGAGATGCAACGGTTAAACAGGCATTGTACTTTTTTGCAATTGCTGCTGCCTGCAATACTGCTGAGATCGACTCTGAATCTGGCTCTACAATGCATAGTATTTTATTGATAGGTTTCATACATTTTCCATGTGTGTTTATTAAACCTGAATGATTTCACTCAATCCAGGAATATTGGCTTGCCACCCCTCCTTTTCTAGCGCATTTTTTAACGCACTTTTCGCACCCGTTTCGCCGTGAACCAAGTACAAATCAGGTTTATTTTTTTTGAAGTGTTTAAGCCATTCAATCAATTGAGCCTGACTGGCATGTGCAGAAAATCCACCAAGTGTATGAACTTTTGCTCTTACAGCAATTTCATCGCCAGCTATTCTGTAAACCTTCGCACCATCAATGAGCGCACGCCCAGGTGTTCCCATGGCTTGAAATCCCACAAAAATCACATGTGACTGTTTGCGCCAAAGATTATGTTTTAAATGATGTCGGATTCGACCGCCGTTGCACATGCCACTTCCGGCAATAATAATTGCGCCTCGGTCAACATTATTTAAAGCGATGGACTCTTCGGTAGTTGTCGAGTAATGCAGAATAGGTAAAAAGGTATGCAAGCTTTTATGTTCAGTTCTATTCTGCTTACCATATGCTTCAATGGCGGCTTTATCTTCTTCATTATAAATATCTTGATACCGGTGGTAAATTTCAGTAACGGCAATTGCCATTGGACTGTCTAGAAATATTGCTTGATGTTTAAGCTTTCCCTTTTGATAAAGTTCACCTAAACGAAAGATGATTTCCTGAGTTCTTCCAACCGCAAATGATGGAATCAAAATATTTCCGCCATTTTGAGAAGCCTCTTCAATGACTTCTTCAAATTCTTTTAATGTCTCCTCAATTGAGCGGTGATTTCTATCGCCATAAGTAGACTCTAATAGCAATACATCCGCACTTTCCACACTGTCAGGATCACGCAAGAGAGCCGCCTGTGAATTACCTAAGTCACCCGAAAAGACGATTTTCTTTTCATGCCCGTTTTCGTAGATATAAATTTCGACGATAGCAGACCCAAGTATATGTCCCGCATCCAAAAATCGAACTTCAATATCTTCTGTGATTGAAAATCGATTGTAGTACCTTACACTTTTGCACAACCGTAATGTTTTATCGACATCATCCAAACTGTAAAGCGGCCGAATGATATCTTTACCTGCCCTCCTTCGTCTTTTATTCTCCCACTCAGCATCTCGCTTTTGTAACGATGCCGCATCTTTGAGTAATACCTCAATCAAATCGCAAGTCGCTGGAGTCATAAAAATATTTTTTTGATACCCTTCTGAAACTAACAGAGGCAGTCGTCCTGAATGGTCGAGATGTGCATGAGACAAAATAACCGCATCCAGTTCTAAAACATTGAAAGGCAATGGCTCTTTATTAAACCGCTCTTCTTCTCGTCGACCTTGAAACAATCCACAATCAAGCAACACTTGGCTTTTTTCGGTTTGAATCAAATACATGGAACCGGTTACACCTTCAACCGCTCCCAAGAATATCATTTTTGCCATATTGGCTCTCCGTTCCGGCTTAAAATATTGTGGAATGCAGATGCATTATAGGGCCGTCTACTATGATTCAACTTGAGCTAAGTCAAATCTCTTCCTGTTCGATCGATATTTGTAGTTTGCTCCTCCAATGCTATTCATTTCTAATCAAAATCTGCATCCTTATAGAAATTGGCACTCAATTTATCTGAAGTTTTATTGAGCTGAATCATAGCGCTTTATCTCATCTTTTTTATTATTATCGAAGAAATTCAATGCTCACTGGAAACATTCATCGTGTAATTTCTGACTTAGTGATTGCACTATCTTCATACTCTAGTGAAATCCATCGAACTCAGTTGGTAATGAATGCATAGCAAGGCTCTGAGGAGCAGCACAGAAATCGAAAAGGCGACTATGGTGACAATAGAAACTAAATTGGAGAGCCTTTGGCACAGTATTTCTGATGAAGTGACGCTTCAAAAACAAGAATCTTCTGTTCACGGCTTAACACAAAACGATGCAGAAGCTCGACTCGCCACTCATGGTTTAAACCGACTGCCAAAAACAAAAGGCGTATCCCCGATTAAGCGATTCGTTTTGCACATTCATAACGCTTTGATTTACGTGCTGATAGGCTCTTCTTTAATTACAGCACTGTTAGGTCATTGGGTCGATACCGCCGTCATTCTTGCTGTTGTGATTGCCAATGCCATTATTGGCTATCTTCAAGAAGGTAAAGCAGAGCAAGCAATGGAAGCGATCCGTCAAATGTTGGCACTGCGTGCCAACGTTATCCGTAATGATAAGCGCATCACTATCGACGGTGAACACCTGGTCCCTGGGGATATTGTGTTGCTTGAGGCTGGCGACAAAGTACCCGCGGATCTGAGACTGCTTGCTGCTCACGGCTTAACGATTCAAGAAGCCATTTTAACTGGAGAGTCACTATCTGTAGACAAACACACCCAACCCGTATCAGAAAAGGCCAGCTTAGGCGATCGCACTTGCATGGCATACTCAGGAACTTTCGTCACAGCCGGACAAGGTAAAGGCGTTGTCGTCGCTACGGGATCAAAAACTGAAATTGGTCGTATCAGTGGCTTACTTTCAAAAGTTGAAGCGTTGGCTACCCCTCTTGTGTCTCAAATGGCAGTATTTGCTAACTGGCTCACTTTCCTTATTCTCTTTATCGCTGCAGTACTTTTGGTGTATGGACACTTTGTCATTCATTATGAGTTTACAGAAGTCTTTATGGCGGTGGTTGGGTTTTCAGTGGCTGCCATTCCAGAAGGATTGCCCGCAGTACTCACCATCACTTTGGCAATGGGCGTTCAAGCTATGGCCCGACGCAATGCGATTGTTCGACGATTGCCAGCGATAGAAACATTGGGGGCTGTATCGGTTATTTGTACCGATAAGACAGGAACGCTGACTCGTAATGAAATGATGGTTGCCTCCGTTCTCACTTATCAACACTTCTTTACGGTAGAAGGCAGTGGCTACGAGCCGAAAGGAGCTCTCATGTTAGAAGACAGTTTAGTCGCGCCATCTGAACATGAGGTTTTGGAAGAAATTGCCAGAGCTGCAGCTCTTTGTAACGATGCAGCATTGCGTGAACACAATGGATTTTGGATCGTTGAAGGCGATCCTATGGAAGGGGCACTGTTAAGCTTTGCAGGTAAGATGGACACCGACGCACGTTTGACGAAATTAAATTGGACACGGACCGATACCATACCCTTTGATCCCCAACATCGCTTCATGGCTACACTCAATCACAATCATGAGCAACATGCTTTTATTTTTATTAAAGGCGCACCCGAGCGATTACTTTCAATGTGTTCGAGTCAACGCTGCGCCAATGGCAATACTGAACCACTTAATACTAAATACTGGACTGAGCGAGTTGATGCCATCGCTGAAGTCGGACAGCGCGTGCTTGCGTTTGCCATTAAAAAAGTGGCACCACATTGTACGGTGTTAGAACACAGTGATGTCGAAGAATCTGTTGTACTTCTCGGTATGGTAGGAATGATCGATCCACCTCGAGTAGAAGCCATCACTTCGGTAAATGAATGCCTAAATGCGGGAATTCAGGTAAAAATGATCACCGGGGATCACAGTAAAACGGCGGCAGCCATTGGAAAACAAATAGGCCTCCAACATTGCAATAAAGTATACACAGGCAAAGAGCTCGATGAGTTGGATGATGCCTCGTTACGTCAAGTTGTTTTAAAGTGCGATATTTTTGCACGAACGAGTCCTGAACATAAGCTTCGATTAGTTACGGCCTTACAGTCTTATGGGATGACCGTGGCAATGACCGGTGATGGAGTAAACGACGCGCCGGCTTTAAAAAGAGCCGATGCGGGTATCGCGATGGGACAAAAAGGAAGTGAAGTTGCCAAAGAGGCGGCTGAATTAGTACTCGCGGATGACAATTTTGCGTCTATTGTTGCAGCGGTGCGCGAAGGTCGAACCGTCTACGATAATCTTAAAAAAGTGATTAGTTGGACGTTACCAACCAATGCAGGTGAATCAATGACCATTGTTGTTGCACTGTTTTTGGGATTGACACTGCCGATCACTCCAATTCAAATACTTTGGGTAAATCTGATTACTGCCGTAACGTTAGCTCTTGCTTTGGCGTTTGAACCCACCGAGAAAAACACCATGCATCGGCCACCACGTAAACGTAACGAGCCACTTTTGAACGGTGAACTGGTTTGGCATATCGTGCTTATATCCATATTGTTTCTTTGCGGTGTATTTGGCACATATCTGTACGCGATTGAACGAGGCTACTCAGTAGAGCTAGCACGTACCATTGCTTTGAACACCCTCGTTGTTATGGAAATATTTCATCTGTTTTTTATTCGAAACATTTACAGCACATCCTTAACCTGGGAAGGCATTCGAGGTACTAAAGTGGTGTGGTCTGTGGTTATCGTTATTACACTTGCGCAATTTGCGATTACCTACCTGCCATCCTTACAAGTCGTTTTTTCAACCGAGTCTGTCTTTTTTCTCGATGGCGTACTGATTATCTGCGTTGGTATCGCACTATTTGTTGTTGCCGAACTTGAAAAACAGATCCGACTCTCATTTCGACGAATGAAGGAATCACTTCCAAATTGAGTCAATGAAAATTAATAAAACCTATAGTCCTTTATAAGTTCCACGACATAAACATTTACTCTGAAATATCAACGATATAAATTAAATAATCAAAACTGCTTAATCGTGAAAGAATTTCGTCAATTCCTGATCGATATCATATAAACCGACTCCGATTCTAACTAGAATAACAAGAGCCAATTCGAGTAAATTTTGGTTCTCACAGTGGTTGAATGCATCTTGCAACTCTTGAAAGAACGCATTGTCATTTAAGGATTAAACCCTATGTACGACACATTCAGTTCATGGCAGAAATCGCTTGGAAGTATTAGAGCTCCATTTCTAATATTGACCCCTGCTTGCCTTTTTATGGCGATTGGAAGCGTCTACTCATTGAACTACAACCTGGATGTGATGAAAGTGTGTTTGATTTTGATAGCGGCTCTAGCTGCACATATCAGTGTTAATACGTTTAACGAATACTTTGATTATAAAAGTGAACTCGATAGTTTTACCGATAAAACCCCATTCAGTGGCGGCAGTGGTACACTGCAAGCCCACCCCGAACAAGCCAGTACGGTCTTAACAATAGCATTAATGAGCAGTGCAATTTGCGCAACAATTGGCGTTTATTTTTCCATTTCGGTGGGTTGGCAACTTTTGCCCTTAGGTTTTCTTGGAATGGTGATCATCGTTTTATATACGAGCTATATAACGCGCTCCCCTGCCCTATGTCTGATAGCTCCCGGACTTGCTTTCGGCCCATTGTTCTTTCTTGGAACGGGGTTTATTCTAACCGGTGAATTTCCGATGGCATTGGTTATCTACTCTTTATTTCCGTTTTTTCTTGTCAACAACCTGTTAATGCTCAATCAATTTCCGGATATTGAAGCAGATAAACGCGTTGGTCGGTGTCACTTACCCATTTTAATTGGCAAACAGGCAAGCGCGATTGTTTTTGCAATTTTTTACGCCTTAGCTTATCTAAGCATAATCGTTGGTGTATTGATTGATTGGTTAAATCCTTACTCGCTTCTCGCTTTAGCGACATTAGCGCTAGCCATTCCAACAGCCCTTGGGGTGTTGCGGTATTTTAATGACAGAAGTCGGCTTCTACACTACATGAAACTTAATGTATTAGTCAATTTACTTGGGCCTACCTTAGCCGGAATGGGCCTCATGTTTGGCTAGCCTATGCAAACGATACTTTTAGGCGTAATTGTTTTTACTTTTATTATAATGACGTTGGTTATTGTCCTCTCTATCGTTAAACAATGGCTTACAGATGGTAGTCGAATTTCCGTTAAGGTTAGCAATAATATTGAGAAAAGTTTTGAATGTGAGCCGGGCGACACTTTGCTGCAAGTATTACACGATCATCAATTATTCATTGCTTCTGCTTGCGGAGGAAAAGGCATTTGTGGCGCATGCAAAGTAAGGGTTCTTTCTGGTGGTGGTGCGGTTCTTGCGACCGAGGAGCCACTTATCAGTAAGATAGAGCAACGAAATGGCTTTCGATTGGCTTGTCAAGTTAAGGCTAAACGTAATCTTACGATTGCATTGCCTGACGAAGCACTGTCTTCGAAAAAATGGGAATGTCGCGTGTTATCAAATCAATGCGTCGCTTCATTTATCAAAGAGCTGGTACTAGACCTTCCTGAAAATCAACCATTTACTTTTCGTGCAGGGCAATACATTCAAGTTGAATGTCCTCCTTATGAATTGAGTTATCGAGCGTTTCGTATTGAAGAAAGATTCCAAGCTCGCTGGTCAGAGCAAAATCTTTGGCAATATAACGTGACGAATAGCGTTGCAACGTCTCGCTCATATTCTCTTGCGAACCCACCCTACAAGACAAAAAAACTCAGACTTAATGTGAGAATATCCCCTCCACCTTTAAACGAACCAAACGTACCTGCAGGAATCGTATCGTCCTACCTTTTTAACTTACAGCCTGGCGATAAAGTAGCGATATCCGGCCCTTTTGGCGATATGTATGTCAAGCCTAAAGAATCTGAAATAGTCTTTATTGGTGGTGGTGCTGGTATGGCGCCATTGCATTCTATGGTGCTTGATTTACTAGTGCACTGGAAAACTCAACGAGAAATACATTATTTCTATGGTGCAAGGAGTTTATGTGAAACGTTTTATCAAGAGACGTTTGAGCATCTAGAAAGACAACATTCAAACTTTCACTGGACACTTGCCTTGTCGAAACCGCAGACGGAGGACCATTGGAATGGTGCGACTGGCTTTATTCATCAGGTTGCATTTGAACAGTATTTATCTCGGCATTCAACGCCTGAAGATATCGAATACTACTTATGCGGCCCACCCGTAATGATAGAGGCCTGCTGTCAAATGCTGGATGATCTGGGTGTCGAGAGTGAAAACATTCATATGGATAAATTTGGATAAGCCATAAAGCTTTTCAAACATATTTATTTCTTTATTTTCGGTAATTGATGAACGAGCCCTTGATGACAATCGATACAGGTTTCGCCCTGTCGATCATTCCAAGCGGAGTGATGCATGCGCTGCGCCGAGCGCTTTTGCAAAGATAACTGCATCGCTTCAAAGCTGTGGCAATTTCGGCACTCTAATGAATCGCTTTGTCGCATCGAGTTCCATACCCTTTCTGCTAGAACAATTCGTTTTTCTTCAAACTTTTCCTTGGTATCTAAAGTACCCAATATCTTATGGTAAACTTCTCGAGTGGCCTGTATTTTTCGTTTGATTTTTGGCCATCCTTTTTTGGGCAAATGGCAATCGGTACATTGTGCTCGTATTCCCAATTTGTTTTTAAAGTGCGTACTTTCTAAATACTCTGCGTATACGTTATCTTTCATTTCATGACAAGAAATACAAAACTCATTCGAGTTAGTTGATTCAATGGCCCATTGAAATCCGCTCAAAAAAAACACGCCAACCAATAGAAAAAGTAGGCCTCCTACAGGTATACCTAATAACCATCGGCTTTTAGGTGTTTGCCATAGTTTTCGCCAGTAGATCAATAACCTTTTTGGTAGTCTCATTGCGTGTTCAACAACCGTATATTTGTGATTTCACTGCTTCAACCCAGATGAGTAAAAATGAATTAATGCCTCTTTTTCTTGTTCATTAAGCGCTTGAAGCTTTAATGCCATTGCCTTGGGCTGCTCCCTCTTTTTGCTATCGTACTCTTCGAGTGTTGCTATTAAATAGTGTTTCCATTGGCCTAGTAAAATGCCTGCGTCGTCTTCTTTATTGCTCCCACCATTGGTATGGCATCTTTCACAGTATCGCTCATGAACCTGCCTTCCGTGCTTTGCTTTCTGAGTGTCAAAAGGCTGCGTAACTCGAACAAAGTCAAAGGACGAATAATGATTAGCCAAATCTTTTATTTGCTCATTGGAAAGATTTTTTACAAGTTCACACATCGTTATCTTTCGCTTATGGTCATTATTATTTGGATAGGAAGACAGTGCACAAGGACGCGCTTCATCTCGAAAAACGTTCAAGTTATCTTCCAGGTAGAAAGCAGAAAATCCCGCAATAGTTGGAAAGGCTTGATATGGGCTTTGTCCATTTTTCCCATGGCACGCATCACAATCATTAATAATGGGTTCCAAGTTATTAGCATGAATACTACTTAGAGCGATAAAGAATATCCCAAACGTCATTCTAATTTTCTTAGGTACCATATCGCCCCCTTTTTTAATGGTTGCTTTAATCATAGTGCTCGATGTATTTCGTTTTACTGATATAAATCAACGAACATCAATAATTCTTCATCCATAATGACTTCATAGAGACGGAAAAACGATTCGCTACGGGGGTAACATGCCGTTTAACCTTACTGAAGATAGTGAACGATGGCATCTAGTTGCGCACTTTGTGAGTGAACCAAGCAACACCTTTCTTAAATTAGTTGCCTGGATATTTTTCGCTATAAGTTTTGGCCTAATCACGTCTTGTAATGACGGACAAGATGGCGCACGAGGGCTACAAGGCGTTCCGGGTGAAACCATTGTCATTAACAACCGCGCAGATTCCATTACCATTGCCATTCAATCCGTCGCTATTAACACTCATCCCTCTGTCGAGTTTTATGTTGTGGATCAAAATGGCGATCCTTTCACTGGGCTAACACTCAATGAATTGCGATTTAATATCGCAAAACTGATTCCCGGAACAGCAGGCGATCCCAACCGTTGGCAAAATTACATTAATCGACTCGAAGCAGCAGGCGGAATTGGCGAGGGAACGGAAGATAAAGTACAAGGCACAACAGAAAGCAACGGAACGTTCGAAAACCTACAAAACGGTCATTATCGCTATATTTTTGCAACCGATATTACTGCGGTCAATTCACCAATGGAAGTCATTTATGAACCCAGTTTAGTTCATCGAGTCGGATTGCAAGTTCGTGGTACTTTTGCGCCAATCAACGAGGTTTTTACTTTTATTCCACAATCAGGCGCAACCGATGGTTTTAATGAACGACTCATTACCAATACTGAAACCTGTAATGTTTGCCATGGTAAGCTGGCCATTCATGGCGGTGGACGCGTTGAAAACCGGTTTTGCGTGACTTGTCACAATCCCGGCTCAGAAGATGCGCAAAGTGGAAATTCCCTGGACTTTAGTGTCATGATTCATAAAATTCACCGCGGTGCGCAACTCCCCAGTGTAGAAGCGGGAAATGATTACATAATTTATGGCTTTCGCAACTCAGTACACAATTACTCAAACGTTAACTTTCCTCAAAACATTAAGAACTGTGTTGTTTGTCATGACCAAAACAATAGCAGTACACCACAAGCTTCCAATTGGCATTTGCGTCCGAGTATTCAAACCTGCGGTTCATGTCATGACGATATCGATTTTGCTTCCGGAATATCCGGAGGACACGAAGGTGGTGTCGTAACCGATAACAGCGAATGCACCACTTGTCATGCAGACGATCGCATCGCAGGCAGTGTTATCGATTCACATGCAATCCCCGAAAAACGGGATTCCTTAAAGTATTCTTTCAATATTATTGATGTGATGGATACCGCGCCGGGTGAGTTTCCCCAGGTAACGTTTTCCATTACCAACCCCCTAACCGATGAGTCACCCTATGATCTTCAGGAACCTGTTTGGACAGCAACAGGAGGTGCCAGTCGTTTGGCGATATTATTAGCGTGGGATACTCGCGACTACCACAACCGAAACGGAGGAAGAGCACCGGCATCCGCCGTTTCCATGAATGGCTTGAACGCCAACGATAACAACGATGGTACGTTTACCGTTATCTCCTCAACGGCTGTTCCATTGGATGCAATAGGGTCTGGTGCCGTCGCAATTGAAGGTCATCCGGCAGCCGATCTTGACGGAGATGGCAACTATGCGGATCGCATACCAGTCACAGGTACCGTGGATTATTTTACCATTACCGATGAGGTAACGAATCCTCGTCGCACGGTGGTTGAGTTGGCTAAATGCCAAAACTGTCATGGTGAATTAGATGGGCTTTCCTTCCACGGTAACAACCGAACAGACAATATCGAACTTTGTGTACTTTGCCATAATGCGAACAACACGGATCTTGCCATGCGACCAACCGACCCGGATGGTACAGACAACGAAGTCAATTCAGCAAGCCAAGATACATTAGAAGAACAAACCATCGACTTTAAATATTTAATACACGCCATTCATGGAGCAGAAATTAGAGAAACAGCATTAACCGTATACGGATTTGGTAATCGTGTTCATGAATACGCCAACGTAAAATACCCAAACATAATTAATCATTGCCATACCTGCCATATTGAGGATACCTATGCGTTACCGTTAGCACCGAATGTTCTTTCTACCACCATCGATTCTCAAGCAACAGTCAATAGCCAGTCGCCTTTTGGTAGTAGAGACTTATATCCACAATCCGCTGCACTCGATCAAAGCGATGATTTGAATATATCTCCTACCGCTGCCGTTTGCTCTTCTTGCCACGACAATCATTTAGCAAGAGCTCACATGATACAAAATGGCAGTAGCTTCTCAGCGCTTCAAAGTGAGTTAGATAGTGCCGTTTTTATTGAAACCTGTACGGTATGTCATGGCGAGGGACGACAGGCAGATATAAACGTTGTGCATCATATTACCGACAATTGAACGATGAAAATGAACACAACCGCGTATTTTTTCATCGCTTTCGTAACACTCGGTTATTCCATTATCGTCTCAGTTTTTGCTAACGAGAAGTTATCTTCCTCCAAGCAATCCAAAAATCAACATTACTCTAATGAAGGTGCGGATAACTGTCTAAAATGCCATGATCAAGACTCAAACTTTCCAGTAATGGCCATTTTTCAAAGTCGCCATGCGGTGAAGTCTGATCGTCGCACACCATTTGCCCAACTTGAATGCGAGTCTTGCCATGGTCCTGGTGGCGAGCATGGTAAACGCATTCGTCGAGGCGAAACTAGAGCCCCCATCAACGCGTTTCGCTCAACAGATAAACCCGAGGTCAGTAATGCACCCTGCATAACGTGCCATAAAGGCGAGCAAATAACGCATTGGTCTGGCAGTGAACATGAGCTTCAGGGTTTACAATGCGTCGACTGTCACCGTATACACTCGAGAACGGATCCGGTTACTGAGCGTGCTAGCCAAGCTAACGTTTGTTTCACGTGTCATCAACGCAAAAAAGCGGATGTGTTTAAAGTTAGCAGCCATCCAATTCGTAATCATTTAATGACTTGCAGTGATTGCCATCAACCTCACGCTTCTCAAAATCCGTTCGCCCTACGCTCATTAACAGTCAATCAAAATTGTTTTCAATGCCACGCGGAAAAACGAGGACCTTTTCTATGGGAGCACTCTCCAGCTGTTGAAGACTGCACACTTTGTCATAGCGTACACGGTTCACCTCATTCATCCCTTTTAAAAAAGCGCGCGCCGGCTTTATGCCAGCAGTGTCATATCGCAAATGATCATTCATCGTTTTCATTCACTGGAGATGACTTTCGTCTGCAACGGGGGGAGATCTTTTTTCTAGCCAATAGCTGCGTGAATTGTCATTCCAAAGTACATGGTTCAAATCACCCATCGGGAGCTTTACTCAACCGATAATAAAACACACAAGACTCTATATGAACAACTTAATTCTTATACATGTTTTTAGACTACTGATGCTTTTCCTCAGCTCGCTATCTACATTCGCTATGGAAAATGAGCGTGTAAAAGAAAAACCAAAGAGTTACCTGTGCCAATTTTGTGATTTTAAGGATTCTACGGAAACTGAGTTTAAATTCGGCATTTTCACTGTGAATAACCAATCGTCTGCTTTTTTGAATGAAGTTGGTTTAGAAAATGAAAGAATGTCCCCTTATTATTCCATTCACTGGTTCAAAGCCAATGAGCACGGTGAGCTATGGCGGCTGTTTTTTGATTGGTCTTCATCGGATCGAAAAATATTGACACTCGAACACGACATTCAAGGAGAATATCATTGGTTATTGTCCTACCGAACGTTGAGCCAATATAGTCCTTACCAATATCACCTGCCATATGTCGGAATAGGCAGTCCTAATTTACGATTGCCCGAGCAATGGTACTTCGCTGAATCTACCTCGATGATGCCACAACAAAATACACTCAGCGTTCATTATCCTAACAAAATAAATCGCGATATTACTGAATTTGCATTTGTATACCAAAAACCCAAAAACTGGACATTAGGCTGGGAGTTAATTAGCCAATCCAATAAAGGTAATCAGGTAAAAACGGCAAGTGTACTTACCTCTAGCACATTTTTACCCACTCCGGTTCAACTAACCACTCATCGATTAGAGCTATTTTGGTCATACCGACGACCGGATTGGCATTTAAAACTAGCCTATGATCTATCGCTGTTTCAAAATCAATATTCGTTTATTAACTGGCAAAGCCCATTTACGTTAGCAAACAATAATATGAACGAGCTCACTAGCCTGGAACCAGATAATCAATTCCAACAAATTTCGGCCTCTTTAACTTATTGGATTACACCGAAAACCCAGTTCTTCATCAACAGCGGCTTTGGCGTTGGCAAACAAGACGATGACTTTGTTCCAATTTCAATTGACTCATTACTCATACAAAACTTGATACCTCAAGATCGATTCGATGGATATGTTTTAACCAAAAATTGGCAAACGCGAATCGTTTCTCGAATTAACTCGAGTTGGCGACTGAAGTTTTCTTCTAGTTTCAGTCGTAGAAAGAATGAAAGCACTCAGAATTTATATCCGCAAATAGAAACGACAACTTATACTCGTGAAATTGAATTAAACCGACTCTTTAATTACCAAAAACTGAAAACACAATTCCAACTCGATTGGTTAGCAAAAAGGCAATTCCGCATAAGCGCCGGGCTTCTTCATAATCGTAATAAACGAGGCACCAACCACTGGTTCGAATACTTGGAAAACGAGCAATGGCTTCAAACACTTTATCACCCAGGAAGTTTTGCCGACTTCAAAGTCAAATTATCGTCAGGGACACGTAATCAAAAGCTAGCTTCAATCGATCATCACACCTTTCCAGTAGATGAACTTCAACACCGTCGAGTTGACCAACAAAACCGTAATCAGAAAAGTGTTCTTGCTTCAACGACTGTTAATCCTTTAGTCAATCTGAGTGTTTCCTTAGGCTACCAAAATCGTATCGAGAACTACCCAAACGCATCGTATGGCATTAATAGCTCAAGCAACAGCGAATTCTTTGCAGACACCTCCTTAATCATTGAAAATGATATGATGCTCAATATTTTCCTCAGTCGAGAAGCTTCTCGTTTTAACCTATCGTCGGGTTCGACTGAATCTTCTGTAGGATGGCTGGAGTTATCAAGCGATCATGTCATGAACTATGGTTTAGAATTTAATTACACGCCTAAAACAGCTATTAAACAATTTAAGATAGGAGTTATGAACACACAATACAAAGGGAATAGTTGGGTGACCGTTGTGGGGAACGAACAGCCTTTCCCTACGATTTCATATCAGCGCAATCGCGTTGAATTGGATACATTAATAGATATCCAAAAAGATCTTGAGCTCAATATCCGCTATCTTTATGACAGTCATGCAAGCATTAACTGGCAAAAAGAATTAAATTTCGATTCAATTAACCGAATGTTAACTGGAGTTATGTCTTCACCCAATTATAATATTCACTTGCTCGGGATAGTTTTGAACTACAAACTCTAGTTGCACTGCATAAAAGTTAGACTATGTTTGCGTTCCAATCAAAGTCTCTTTAACTAAATCATAAGAATAGGAACATAAAACAAACGTTAGCCATTCTCTAATAGAGTAAAATGAACTCATTTAGAAAATCGAACAAACCTATTATTCTCTTGATTAAACTGGAGATTTAAATCCTTCAGGTTTTAACGCTAAAACATCACAAGTGAGCGAGTCGAGTATTTTTTCGGCAGTACTACCAAAAAGTCCGGTGCGATAGGTCGTCCCCATAACCAACAGGTCAATCTTTTTACTCTCAACAATTTCTGGCAACACATCTTCCGGCTCCCCCATTTTTAGTAATCGATTTGATTCTTTAAAGCCGTATCCTTCTATTAAATTTTCAAATAAATCTTGGTGGAACGTATAAAGCCGTGTTTGATAATCATCATGCGCTGAATAAGGCGATCCGATATCTTGCAACCTGGCTTCGACTCCTCCCCATAGCTCGATTCCTATCGGCATATAACTGTGGGCAATATACGGTTCCGCGGTCAACTTTTCAGAAAATACCAAAGTCGTTTCAATAATGGTTTTGTCCAAGCCTTCGGGTTTGCCATTCGATTGAGTCGGGTCTACGGCAGCAAGTATCGATTGGTATGGAGTGTTTTCATGCTCTTTAACCAATAATAAAGGAACTGGGCAAGCTTTTAAAAGCTGCCAATCGTTAGGCGTGAAGAACAGCTTATTAATGACCGGATGCTTGTGTGTGGATTTAATAACAATATCAGCTTCACTTTGCTGTGCTTTTTTTATGATCGCTTCGTAAAGCGGCTTATGCCACACAACATCCGTAGCAACCGGTATTCTCTCATCGGTAACTCGTTTAACGTAAGTGCTCAGCCATCGAGAAACGCTTTTCAAATAACTTTTCTTGGCATGCTCAAGATGCTCACTTACCAAAAAGTTATTTCTAACAAGCTTACTATTATATATCGCTACAAATAGCTCAATGGATGCATCGTAGATTTTCGCCAGTTCAATTGCTCGAGATAAGGCGGGTTGTTCCTCTTTATTGGGATCCATATCGACCAGTATTTTCTTAACATTCATAACACTATTGCTCCAAAAAACTTCAATAATCTATGTGAGAGCTAAAGAACTCATTGATCTCACATTAACATCAATCTGATTATAATTATTGATACAAGTCAACTGATATGCCTTAAGCATTCACGACTTGGTTAGGCCCCAGGCTTTTACACACGCGGTTCCTACCATTTTCTTTTGCAGCATAAAGCGCTTGATCCGCCCTATCCATTAATTCATCTTTATCGTTATCACTAGACTGAAACACCGCTACACCAATACTCACTGTGGCATGCTCATTACCAAGTGACAGAAAATTGGTTGAAGCAACACTTTGGCATATTCGATCAGCCAGAAAAGCCGCATCGTTTAAATCGGTTTCTGGTAATACCATGCAAAACTCTTCACCACCATAACGCGTCACAATATCCGCTGCCCGCGCGCACTGAGACAGTTGCTCTGCGACTTGACACAGCACTTTATCTCCAACGAGGTGACCAAACCGATCGTTTACCGATTTAAAATGATCAATATCGATCATTAAAATACTGAGTGGCCTATCTGGCATTCGTTTAGCTTGTGCGATACGGTACTCTAGATCAGCATCTAAATAATACCGGTTCCTTACACCAGTCAATGTGTCAGTTACAGTACTCGAAATGGCTTGCTCAAGATCTAACTTTAAATTTTTAATGGCTTGTGCACGCCTTAAACCCGCTTTCACCCGAGCTTGAAGCTCATTCGATTCAATAGGTTTAATTAAATAATCGTCTGCACCTAATTCTATACCTTCAATCTTCTTACTCAACTCATCCAAACAAGTAATCACGATGATTGGCAAATCTTCGAGCTCTTTGATCGCGTGCAGTCGCTCCAACATCCTAATACCGTCACCATCAGGCAATAAACGATCAAGAAGTATAAGATCGGGCGTATTATGTTTAATATATTCAAGTGCAACACTAGACGTTGGTACGGCAGTACATCGAATATTAATGGCTCCCAAAACTCGAGAAATGCTTTTGCTTAAAAGTTCATCATCTTCTATCAGTAAAATAGTGCTTTTCATAGTTTCTTCGTTTTCAGGCAACTTCGATAATCCTGCCATGATATGTCTTCTGTGACTGAGTTCTTCATGCATTATTTTCAATCGATACAAAGCCCTCACTCGCACCATTAATTCGTTTCTATTAATTGGTTTAGTCAAAAATTCATCGGCACCCACATTAATCCCTTTAGTTCGATTCTCTGATCCGTCTAAGGAAGTAACGAGTATCACAGGAATGGCTTTTGTATCGGGATCACCCTTTAATATTTTCGTGACTTGATAACCATCCATATCGGGCATCATAATATCCAACAATATGACATCAGGTTTTTCAGAGCGCGCAATCGTTACCGCTTCCTCTCCGTTATAGGCCGTTAAAGGAGTAAACCCATCAGCCCGTAAGTATGTTGCTAATAACTTTACGTTTCTGGGTTCATCATCGACGACGAGTACTTTGTTAATCCGAGACATTACGCTTTCCTCTGCAACATGGCTTCTATTTTAAATAATAACTCTTTATAGCGAATGGGTTTCGATACATAATCGTCGCAACCTGCCTCCAATATTAATTCACGATCACCTTCCATCGCTCGAGCCGTTGTCGCTATTATAGGAACGGAGCAGGTCACTTTATTGGACTTCAAAATCCTAGTTGCTGATAATCCATCCGTTCCAGGTAAATGAATGTCCATTAAAATTAAGTCCGGGGGCGCACCAATAATCATAGGAATAGCTTCATCAGCGGTCTCGGCTTCTTTCACGTCGTACCCCGCTCGATCAAGTATTCCTCTAACCAGCTTTAAATTCGTTGCATGGTCCTCTACAATAAAAACAGTCGTCATGGCTCTATCGTCCGAATTAAGGCTTTTTCTATTTCACTTAAGAGAGTACTTCTTGATGCTTCTCTTTTCTCAGCGACTATTGCAGCTTGCCCTTTTAACGTTTCTTTTTCCGATTTACTTAATAGCTTAGCCGTTAACACAATTACAGGTATGTCCTTAGTTTCATCAGATGTTTTAATTTTATTAAGTACTTCAAAACCACTCATTTCTGGCATCATTAAGTCTAAGATTATAATATCAGGCTTATTGAGCCTAACCATTTCAAGTCCATCTATTCCACTGTACGCCGTGGCCAAATTAAAGTTAGAGCCCAGTAAGTACGACTGTACAATTTTACTCGCTTTCGGATCATCATCAATCAGTAATAGGTTGATATCTTGAATACGTTCCTTAGGTAGCACTTTTATCAAAGAGTCTATAATTCGAATCAAATCAGAGCGTTTAATCGGCTTACCAAGTACTGCGTCTGCCGCAACTGCGCTGAGTTCATTATCAGACTCGGAAGAAGTCAACGCCATAACTGGGATGTCAACGCATGACGCTAATCCATTTTTTTGATTTAAAAAATGGATAATGCTTTCGTCAGGGAGCATAAGATCAATCATTACAAGGTCCGTATGCTCGGACTGTAAAACTTGCAACGCCTCGTTTACAGTGCTCACAACGATGACTTCATAACCTGCATCCGTAATGTATAAGTTCAATAAGTCAGCTTGTGACTCATTACTCTCCAAGATTAAAATAGTGTAGTGACCGCGATTTAGCTCAACTGTTTTCGTTTCACTTGTTTTTTTCTTTTTATTTTTGCTTTTATTATCGATAACGAACTGCATTTTGCTTGATATCACTTCATTTTCATCTTTCTCAAAAACAGTCTGCTCTTCAGACTTAATATTTTCTGGAATGGTTATCTTAAAACAACTTCCTTTGCCTTCTGAACTTTCAATTTCTATGGTCCCTTCATGCAAATTGACCAGTCTTTTCACCATCGCCAATCCAAGGCCAGTTCCTTCATACTTTCTGGAAAGAGAACCATCCAATTGAACAAAAGGTTGAAACAGCAGCCCTTGTTTTTCTTCGGATATTCCTATGCCCGTATCGATAACTTTAATCACTAACTGTTTATTCTGAGTATACGATTTGAGCGTTACTGAACCACCGTCTGGTGTAAACTTAACCGCGTTACTTAAGAGATTGAACAAAATTTGCTTAATTTTTCGGCTGTCAATTTTAAATACAGATAATGATTTATCAATATCAACATTTAACGAAATATTATGGTTGTGTGCTCGCTCTCTAACTATAGAAACCGCATTATTTAACAACTCGGGTAAGTTTACAGCGTCCAGTTGCAGTTCCATTTTTCCTGCTTCAATTTTAGAGAGATCAAGAATATCATTGATTAAGGCCAATAGATGATGAGCACTCATAAATATTTCATTCACATAATCACTTTGTTCATCATTGAGATTGCCCAGCAACTGATCTTTCAACACTTCTGAAAATCCAATAATGGCATTCAGCGGCGTTCTTAACTCATGCGACATATTGGCTAAAAACTCTGTTTTCAATCGATTGCTTTGCTCTAACTGCTCATTTTTTGAGGATATTTCTTGTCCTCGCTGTTTCAGTTGTTCCGAAAGAGCCTGCAAATGTTGATATTGCATTAAGCTATTAAGTGACATTGCCACTTGTTTTGCTAGTCGCTCAATAAAAGCCAGTTCATTTTTTTGTAGCTCATTAATACTGGATAAAACCAAAACGCCAAGAACTTTGCTTGAATAAACAATTGGATTGATGACTACCGTTTTCGGTTCAATATTAAAAAGTCCCGTATCAATGGAAAATGGTACTTTATTATCCGTTTTAACAACCATTTGCTGATCATTTCGTGCACACTCCCCTATGAGGCCCTCACCTATTTCATATTGTTTTTTGAGT
The DNA here is from genome assembly GCF_055326765.1 of Pleionea sp. WD8-19. NCBI lineage: Bacteria > Pseudomonadati > Pseudomonadota > Gammaproteobacteria > Oceanospirillales > Pleioneaceae > Pleionea > Pleionea sp. WD8-19. Next base: position 122,152 of record NZ_JBUZOU010000009.1, read on the forward strand.
TGTTTCGTGGCGCCATGACTCGCGACTCTGTTTAAATTTCCTCGCCATTCATCAAAAAGATACACTGCGGAAAGCGGCATCTGATGAGATTCAGAAAGTATCTTAAGCATCTCAGTAAATATTTCTTTGCTGTCTTTAAATGTACTAAATAATGAAATAATTCTAGACTGTGTTCTTTCAAATTCAGCGATGGTAGACAGTGCTTTAGTTTTTTCAGCCAACGCTTTCTCAGCCTGCTTCCTTTCAGAGACATCGAGTTTAATTGCAATAAAGTGGGTTATTACCCCATTTTTATCAGCGACGGGTGTAATGGTTTGCTCTTCCGTGTAAAGCGCGCCATCTTTTTTCTTGTTAATCATTTCCCCTTGCCATACACGTCCTTCACTTATTGTTTTCCATAACTCTTTATAAAACACGCTAGACTGCCGTCCAGACTTTAATAGGCGCGTTGACTTACCCACGACTTCATCCGATGAGTAACCAGTTAAATTGGTAAACGCCGTATTGACCCATTGAATCACGCCTTCTTTATCTGTAATCAAAATGGCATTAGCGGCGGCTTCTAACGCACCGCTTTGTAAGTTTAACTGATCAAATACGGCCTTACGCTCGCTGATGTCTCGGACAATACCAGCAAACATAGGCTCATCATCCAACAGCATATCCTTTACCGCTAACTCCAATGGAAATATTTCTCCATTTTTACGTCTTCCGAGGACCTCACGTCCTATACCAATTATTTTTTTTAAGCCGGTTTGATGAAAATTCTTCAAATATTGATCATGTTCCGATTGATAGGGCTCGGGCATAAGCACTTTGACGTTCCTACCAATCAACTCTTCTTTCTTATAACCAAAGATCCGCTCAGTAGCAGGGTTCAGTGAGTGAATTACGCCAAGTTTATCGATAGTAATAATGCCATCAACAATCGCTTCCATTAAGGCGTCAACCATATTTATTTGATTGACTGCACTGGTAGGTTCTATTACATCGTTCACACTAAGTTCCGTTCATTTGTAATGGGTTAACAAACTCGAAATAGGTCAATGGTAACCGAAGAATTTAATGATATAACTGTTCAAATTGTTGGGAATCGACTTCTGCTAGCTCCAACAATCGAGTGAGGTTGTTAATGATCACCTGTTTCCTTGAAATGGTCAGTACCTTCCGTTTTTGCAATTTAGTGAACTCGCGGCAAACAGTTTCTATTGCTAAGCCCAAAAAATTGCCAATATCGGTTCGTCTCATTGGTAATTGAAAATGCGTTGCAGAAAGCTTTAATCGTCGCATTCGCAAAGACAAAGACAGTAAAAAGTTGGCTAGTTTAACTTCAGCTGATTTTTTATTCAGGGTTAGTTGAAGTTGCTGATCCACATTCAGCTTTTGGCTCATGGCTCGAAATAAATGGGTGGAAAATTGTGGTAGTTGGGAGCTCATACTCACGAGTTTAGAATAAGGCAAAGTACAAATGGACGAAGAGTCCATTGCAACGGCGCTATTTACGTAAGAGCCGTTATAGATACCATCGAGGCCTAAAAATTCACCGGGTAAATAAAACCCTGTCACTTGCTCTTCCCCTTTTTCAGTAACCGTATAAGACTTTATGGCACCGCTTCGAACAATGTAGATTGAGCCAAACGTTTGACCTTGGCGAAAAAGAATATCGCCCTGATGCATTATTAGTGGCTTATTCAATAAGGAATGTAATGCCTTTTTTTGACTTTGACTGAGATCCGGCGGCTGACAAAAACGCTGAATTGCACAATGAGCGCAAGGTGAAGGTTTTAGCTCAGCCATAGGAATTATTGGTTTTGAATCGAATTGCTCTAATGGATATACGTTTATTGGAGTAGCTGGCAGTTCCTGAAGCGTGGCATTTTCCATGGACCTTCTCCGACATAAAATGAGACCGATAACATCTCAGTACGTTAAGTTCACTTAAAGTGTAAAATGCCGTTTTAGAAAGTTAAATTCGAAGATATACATACCTTATTTCGGTATTTACGTATAAAGCAAAGGTTGGATAGTCCTCCAGAATTTCTTATTATTCTTTAAATAACATAGACTTAAGTTATACTTTTCATCTATTATCAACCGCTTATTCCTTTATCGGCCAAAAAGCTCATACATGACCAGCCAGAATAGAATTTTGTATTTAATCGGTGTAATGGCCACTATTGCGCTTTTTGTCGTCGCTATATCCATTTTTTTGCTGTATCAAACCAGTGTTGAACAACAAAAGTCACGACTGTCTGAAATCGTAAAAAGCCAAGCAAAAATATTGGATTCGGTTGCCAAATATGAATTGGCCTATATGGTAACCACAGACAAAGAAGCCGCTATTCAAGAAGTATTAACTCAAGTAAAGCAAGTGTATGAAGATTTAGAAGGTTTTGGTGAAACCGGTGAATTCACACTGGCGCAGAGACAAGGCAATGACATTCAATTTTTACTACCTTTACGCCATTACAAAGGACGCTTATCGATGCCTTGGGAGAGCGGCTTAGCTGAGCCCATGCATCAAGCCCTTTCTGGCCAATTTGGAGCCACCATAGGTTTTGATTATCGTGGTGAGCCAGTATTGGCAGCGTTTGGCTCTGTGCCAACGCTGAATATTGGGCTGGTGGCCAAAGTTGATATGTCTGAAATAAGAGCACCTTATTTATACACCGGAATGGTGGCCGTAATTTCAACCTTACTTATCATTATCGTTGGAATCTGGTTATTTTGGCAATTGGGAAGCCCACTGTTAACCTCAATTAGCGAAAAAGAATCACGATTGCGCTCGGTTTTGGACACCGCTGTCGATGCGGTAATTACCATAAATGCTCATGGTATTGTCGACTCCTTTAATAATACAGCAGAAAATATGTTTGGATACAACGCTCGCGAAGTGATCGGAAAAAATATCTCCATGTTGATGCCAGAATCTATTGCTCGAGAACACGATGGATATTTAGATCACTACGTTAAAACGGGGGAAAGAAAAATCATTGGAATTGGTCGTGAAGTAACAGCAATGCGTAAAGACGGCTCTCTTTTTCCAGCAAATTTAGCCGTCAGTGAGGCAAGGGTTGGCGAAGAGCTGCTTTTTACAGGCATCATTAGAGAACTCACTGCACAAAAGCAAGCTCAAAACGAATTAATTAAAGCGGAAGCCGAGGCAAGATTACATCGTGATCGATTAGCCCATGTCGATCGATTAGGATCAATGGGTGAAATGGCAACCAGTATTGCCCATGAAATCAATCAGCCATTAACGGCCATTGCCGCTTACATTCAAGCGTGCATTCGTCTGGTTAAAAATGGAGAAATGGAAAGCAAGGAGCTCTTAACTGCCTTAGAAAAAGTGGATAAGCAAGCCCACAGAGCGGGTGAAGTGATTCGACGCATGCGGTCGTTTGTCAGAAAAAGAGAAAGTAAAATAGAAACTCAAGACTGCAATGCACTGATCCGTGAAGTCGTTTCGTTAGTCGAGCCTGATGCCCGACTGCTGAATATCTCAATTAAGTTGCAATTAGAAAGCCTTTTGCCAAAAGTTTATGTTGACTCGGTGCAATTTCAACAGGTCATATTGAATTTAATTCGAAACGGTATTGAAGCAATGCAGATAAACGATAGCCCTGATAAAACAATTATAATTAAGACTGAGCAAGTGTTAAACGATACTCTAGAGGTCAGTGTACAGGATTTCGGACCAGGACTTTCTGAAGAACAAGCGAATCATATTTTTGAGCCCTTCTTCACAACGAAAGAACAAGGCATGGGATTGGGCCTAGCGATCAGCCGCTCAATAATGCAGTCCTTGGGTGGAAACCTTAATTATAAAGCTGGTATACCTTGTGGCAGTCTATTTTGCGCTACGATACCAACAATAGATAGCAGCTTTAATGACGAGGACAGTCAATGAATTCAAAAGAACACACCGTATTTATTGTCGATGACGATGAAGCCGTACGTGATGCATTGGAAATGTTAATTCGATCCGTGGGACTGAAAGCGAAATCATTTTCATCAGCAAGCGATTTTCTCGATTTCTACGAGCAAGGCATTGGTGGCTGTTTGGTACTCGACATACGGATGCCACAAATGAGTGGACTAGACTTGCAAGTAAAACTCAATGAAATGGGCAGTTCATTACCTATTATATTCATAACCGGTCATGGCGATGTTCCCATGGCGGTTGAGGCTATGCAAAAAGGCGCTATCGATTTTATTCAAAAACCATTCCGAGATCAGGAGCTTTTAGATTGCATTCAAATTGCGATCGAAAAGGATACTCAATATCGAGATAAACTGTCGGAAAATAAAAACATAAAAGACAAAATAGAGACGTTAACGGAAAGAGAAAAAGAAGTGCTTAATCAAATTATTTTAGGAAAAGCCAATAAAGTCATAGCGTTAGAGCTAGGTGTCAGTCAAAGAACCATTGAAATTCATCGCTCACACATCATGGAAAAAATGCAAACTCGCTCATTGGCTCATTTAGTGCGAATGATCTTGCAAGTGGAGTAACTCAAATGACTAACGCACCAGCAATGTATGAATCAGGGGCATAAAATGTGTGGGTAAGGCACCAAATCAAGAGTTAAATTGAGCTGATCTGAATCAACACATAAGACCTAGCGGTTCGCTTATAATCAAACCAATAGTTTATTAAATTGCGGAATATTAGGTTCAGGTGGCATCTAAATTTTTCAACAATCAAATACCTGTCGTATATATTATCGATGAAGATAAAGAACTTTATCGTGAGATAACCTTACTCTTAGAAGGCTCAGGAATTCATACACAAACTTTCTCATCGCCCGATCAATTTTTAAAATTAACCGCATATGGTAGAAATTCTTGCCTTTTAATTGAAAGTCATTTTAGCCAACAATCCGGTTTCGAAGTATTAAAAAAAATGGCATTGTCAGACTTAACTATTCCAACGATCATGACCTCCTCTTCTGGAGGTGTGGATGAAGCGGTTTCCGCAATGCAAGCCGGATGTATTGACTTCATTGAAAAGCCACTTGTGAGTCATTTAGTTGTAAGACGGATTAAACGAATTTTTGAGATTCGCGAAGCAGCTGGCCTTGTTAATCCAAGTAAACATTAATCTCAGCCTTCCTATCCGATAAAACCATTCCAACCTTTCACTTAAGAATAGGCAGCAGTTTTTCCCAAGCAATATCCACCGAATCCACGTACTGAAATAAATTCAAATCTTGTTGATCGATCACACCCGAATCAGCAAGGTACTCAAAATTAACCGCTTGTTTCCAAAAACGTTCTCCAAATAAAATAACCGGCAAGGGATTCACCCGTTTAGTTTGTAAAAGAGTTAAAGTCTCCATCAGTTCATCAAGCGTACCAAACCCTCCCGGAAATACAATGATGACTGCTGCGCGCTTTAAAAAGTGCATTTTTCGTGCTGCGAAATAATGAAAATGAAAAAGCAATTCAGCACTAATATAGACATTCGGTTTCTGTTCTTTTGGCAGTTTAATATTTAATCCTATCGATTTTTCACCTGCATCATGGGCGCCCCGATTTGCGGCTTCCATAATTCCAGGCCCTCCACCACTGACCACGGTAATCGCCGGAATTTCTCCAGACTTTGAAGCTTGTGAAACTCGGCGACTCAGCTCTCGCGCATCCTCATAGTACCGACTTAATCGGTGTGATTTTTTTGCACTGAGCAGCTCCTGTTTGGTAATGAAGGCAGTTTGGTCTTGAGAAAATGGGTCAAGAGATTGTGCATCTTGTAATTCCACTAACCGTTGTTTTGTCGCTCCAGGCGCACATATTCGTGCGCTACCGAAAATAACAAATGTTCGATTAATTCCCAGTTCATCAAGCCTTGATTCTGCCGCTAACCATTCCGACTTAAATTGCTCTGCGTGTTCTATATCGTAACTGTCAGGCATAGTATCCTCCACAACTATTATTACTTGCTTGGAGCTATTTAAATTGATTTAAATCTATAAATGAGAGAAAAATAGGCGTTAAAGTGTTCAATCAATAATGTGTAAATTATAGGCGAGTGACACGTTGTCGATTAAGCAAAGTATTCGATGGATTTCTGGAACTGTAATTTTGGCTACTGCTGGCATATGGTTATCAAATTCAGAATAGGTCTCGTTTAACATTCATGCTTTCTTCAACAATTGGATTGAGTGCCGGACTGACTCCTGCTGTGAGAGCTGTGCAGTTACCCCCTGTTGAAGCATTAAGAGCGGAGTAAATACGTTCATCCTTAACTCTTTGGTTAACTCCAAATTATCCAGCCAGCTTTTATTTGGAAATTCCTTTTTCCAAATTCGCGTAACGTTAACTTGCTAATTCTGGAGCGCACTGCTCACTAATTTCAAGCCCACAATTATCTGGTTGCAACTCAATCATTCGGCTAATAAACCAAATAAATGGCTCAACTTGACCACTTAAACGGCAAACGCCACTGCAAATAAATTGAAGCAATGCTTGTATATCCAGCGAACAAAAAGCTGAAGCTGTTCGATCATCCGTTAACAATAATGAGCAGGACGGCAGTTCAATAACTTCTTTTTTTTGAATGCTAACCTCTCGATCATTTAATACAATTGAAATTAAATGATTAGTATCGAATAATTTAACTGTCAAAGCTAAATTGGGTGACGGTTCAAATTTATTCAGCATCGAAGCTTTAAGAGAGTCGCAAAAGGACTTGGCCCACTTTTCTAAGTCGGGTAATTCCCAGTTAATTGTGAGTGTGTCCTCTTGAGTCAGCTCCTGCTGATTTTCTACCTCTCGTTCTGCATCGATTAGTGCTTCGAGTGTTTTATCAACATCTTCACGTGTATGTGATGCCGAACAGATAAATCTCAAACGCCCTCGCCCACTTTCAACAATGGGATAAGTCACCGCCGATGTTTGAATTCCTCGCTCATACAGTTCTTGAACAATGGCAAACAATTTGTCTTTCTCACCAAAATGCGGTGTAACGATTGGCCCATCTCCGGTTCCGAGGTCGTAACCCGCTTCGGTAAATCGTTCACGCATGTATCGAGTGGTATCCCATAGTCGCTCTCGTAACGAATCATCATTACTCAACTTACGTAACGAGGTAAGAGCTGCCGCAATATCCGCAGGGCTAACGGATGCTTGAAAGATATACGCTCGGGCCGATGCTTTAAGTAATTGAATATGCTCTTCTCTTGCAGCAATGACACCTCCCAAACTACCAAGAGATTTACTGAGCGTGGTCATAATAAAGTCGACGTCGTCGGTGACACCTTGAGCCGCGCAAATACCAGCACCTCGATGGCCGTAAAATCCAAACGAATGCGCTTCGTCAACCAAAACAAGTGCGTTGTATTTTTTTGCCATACGAACAATTTCTGCCACCGGTGCAGCACCCTCCCCCATGCTATACACACCTTCTAGCACTACAAGAATGGTGCGATAAGGTGAAGCTTCGGTTTCAAGTACAGTTTCCAAATCTTTCCGGTTATTATGTTGAAAAGTTCGTATTGAAGCACCGCAAACGCGCGCACCATCGACTATCGATGCGTGACACAATTGATCAATGATGACCACATCATTTTTACCGAGCAGTCCTGCAACAGCTCCCAGATTAGCGGTATAGCCTGTAGGAAATAAACAAGCCGAAGGTTTACCGACCAGCTCTGCAAAAGCCGTTTCAAACTCTGCATGAAGGTCAGTAATTCCGGATGCTGCTGCTGACGTGCCCATGCCCGTTCCAAATTTTTGAAGTGCAGAGCTGGCTTCTTTGATGACTTCTGGATCACGGTTCAAACCCAAATACAGGTTGGTTGTCCAAATTATGGCATCGCGCTCTTCTTTGGTGTGCGTATCAGCAACCTTTCCTCTAGTTGCACTTCCGCTGCGTAGTAATTTTGCATAAGGATTGCGACCTAATCGATTCACCATTCGTTGAAGCTCTTGAACCAATATCCCTTTGTCTGTCGCAGACCAACACGGAGCTTTGGCTGCTTGAAACGTCGGGTGGGTCGATTGGAGCTGCGTTTGAAAACTACCGAGAGGATTAGAAGAATAGGATGGTGCTTTTTTTGTAAACGAAGAATTCAAATGATTTCGGCCATCCACAAGACTCAAGGCAAAACGCATTAATGCCGTAGGTGTAGCGTGCTCATAAATTGTCGATGCCGGCAGTGTTCGGCCCAAAATTTTTGAGAGACGACTGCTCAATTCCACGGATGTTAATGAGTCAAGACCCATTTGGTCAAACGAACCATCAGGTTCCACTTGATCAGAATCATTAAAACTCAAAAGTGACGCGATTTCGTTTTGAATGATCGACAATAATACGGCTTGTTGATCTTCTTGTGAAGCGTTCGTTAGACTGTAGGCAAACTGACGATGAACTTGGATTTTATTCGAATGTGAGTCATCAAACATGCCGGAGAAATTATTAATGTGTGGTTCAGTTTTTTCATTTTTCGTAAGTTTTGAGAGTTGCGTGCGGTCAAGTTTACCATTGGGTAAACGAGGCAGTGTTTCAAGAAAAATGATGCGTTGAGGTACCATATACTTGGGCAGTCGACCCGCCAGATATGTACGAATGGTTTCGGCCGAAATCGTATCATCTCGACTCACAACATAAGCTACCAGCAGATTTTGATTGACGCCGCCTTCTTCAACCGAAGCGGCCACACCATCGATGCCAGGTATCAACTCCAGCACCGATTCAATTTCCTCAAGCTCTATACGATATCCTCTGATTTTAACTTGTTGATCAACTCGACCCAGAAATTCAATCTCACCGTTTTCCATCCAACGGCACAGATCACCCGTTTTGTACAAGCGTTTTTCTGGCACTTGACGACTTGGCTCACACTCGATAAATTGAGCTTTCGTTCGAGTTTCATCGTTCAAATACCCACGAGCTTGTTTAACTCCTGCCAGGTACAACTCCCCTTCTACACCATTCGCTACCGGTTGCATGTCGCCATTCAAAATATACGCACGAGTATGAAGTACCGGTTTACCAATCGTGATAGGCTCACTACCAAATGAAATCTCTTTCATGGTTGAATATACGGTATCTTCGGTTGGACCATACACATTAATTATTCGTACAGCGGGTTGTATTTTGTGAAGTTGCTGTACTAACGATCGCTTTAATACTTCACCACCAAATACAAAGCAGCGTACGTTTGCAGGCAAATGACCAGAAGACAGTAGCGCCTGCATGGCCGATGGCACCATAATGCATGTTTTTACCTGATCGGCCGACGGTAATGTCAAAAGCTCAAGTACATTCTCGGCTAACACAACAGTTCCACCCAACGACAAAGTACCTAAAATTTCCATTACGGATGGATCAAAACAAACGGAAGCAGCGGCTAAAACGCCAGAAAGTTCTTCGTCATCGAATGAGTTACGCATTGCTTGGCTGAGTGCTGTCAAACATCTGTGTTCAACGGCGACACCTTTAGGCTGACCGGTCGAGCCCGATGTATAAATCACGTATGCCAAATCGTGAGCCTCAGGTTGATTACTAAACCTCATCACGGTTTCTCGCACGTCTTGCAACCCAATCAATTCATGAACTTCATTACAAAGTGAAGCGCTATGCTCATTGTCGATTACCGCTGCCACCGCTTGCGAGTGTTTCAGCATATAATTCACTCGTTCTTTCGGATAAGTCGGATCCAGCGGCACATACGCACACCGCGCTTGCAATACGCCCAATAAAGTGGCTACTAACTCCCACGTTCGATTCATACAAACAGCTACCAGCGAACCGGGCTGAACATTACGTTCACTTAACGCTTGGGTAATCTCATTGGCTCGCTCCATGAGACGCTCATAATGAATCGTCACTTCTCCGTCAATAATTGCAACTTTTTCGGGTTGTATTTTCGCTTGCTTTGCAAACATGCCGCTAATCGTATCAGCGGTTTCATTCGCTTTTTGTGTATCGCTTAAAAACTGAGTTAATTTATCCATATATTTTTTCCTATTGCGCATTGTTAAAATCTCGGAAAGAGCAAGCAGTGAACTTTATTGAATTCACTGTAATATAGCGCCGATTGGTAAATTGTTTATTTGATTAAAAGATACTCACCCATCCTAAAACTAAAACTTCTTTTTAATCTATTTGAAGTGCCATTTTTATAAACAGGCTTGCTCACTGAATAGTGCCAATATGGTAATCGATCTGGATCGAATTAAGTTAGTATATAAGCGACATCAGGTTGAAAATTTACGCCAAAACAATTGTTTATATTAGATTTTTTTGATTTATGACGAAAAATGACCCATTGTTAGTTCATCGCGCTTAAAAACGAACTATGAAATTGCTTAACGACAGGGATAATGCTTCTGGCTAAGGTACAACTCCAATATCGTCCAAAAAAATACGTATATTTTTTCTGGAGTAAATATTAAATTAAACTCTAATAATCCATCATTTTTTATCAGAAATACCAGCGTTGTACGTTCACACTCCTTTTCTCCCGTATACGGTACTAAGTTACGCGTAATTGTCCGCCGTGGACCAGACAATCAAACTATCTACGTTCGCGTAAATGAACTTGAAGTTTACTAATCCATAAAATGAACCTCAAGTTGATTGACTCAAATATAGAGTCGGTCAGCTTGAGGGTTGACTCAGCTTGATGACTACCACTGTCTACAATAAAGTTAAACTCAGTCCATTTACCAAGCCCAACAGCTTGCTCATCTGTTTGTTTTTTTATTTCCTATTAAGAGCAATTTGAGCATATTGTTCGCTAATTACTTCGTTTAAATCTAAGCGCTTTACTTAAAAATAAAATTCAACTTGACACACTAAGTAAGATCGGTCCAGCTTTGCATAACCCATCAAGGTTGAGTTTTTAAAGATGGGTTAACACCCATCCTACCGATACTATCCTTGTCAATGACTAATCTACAAACTATAAATCATCTAATACTCAATAATATTCCACTGAATCGAACTTAAAAAGGTATAACTTTTCCCATTTATGAAGCACTTCAGTCGCTATCCCCTCACTCTATCTCAAACCGCCCTCACTCGACGCGAATTTGTAACAGGTGTTGCTGCCGGTAGTGCATTACTTGGACTCGGTTTAAGTTCCTGTAGCTCGATGCCCCGTAATAGACAATACCCATTATCCGTTCCCGTTTTAACCGGCAACACTTTCGAGCTGAGTGTCGGTTACCTTCCGGTAAACTTTACCGGTCGGGATCGTATCGCTACGGTGGTTAACGGTTCCATACCTTCACCTGTTTTACGTTGGAAAGAAGGCGACCGCGTCACCCTACGCGTCACAAACAATTTGGCTCACGACACTTCCATCCATTGGCACGGCATCATTTTACCAACCGAAATGGATGGCGTTCCCGGTTTAAGTTTTGATGGCATTAAACCCGGAGAACGTTTCGAATATCAGTTTGATGTACATCAAAGCGGAACGTTTTGGTATCACAGTCACTCGGGCTTTCAAGAACAAACTGGAATGTACGGCGCGCTTGTCATCGATCCCTTAGAGCCTGACCCTTTCACGTTCGATAGAGATTATGTGGTACTCCTATCGGATTGGTCCGATGAAGCACCAAAAAGCATATACGCAAATTTAAAAAAGCAAAGCCACTATTATAACTTTCGAGAGCGTACGGTTTTTGATTTATGGAAGGACATTCAAAATAAAGGCTTAGTAAAAGCATGGAACGATAGAGCCATGTGGAACCAAATGCGAATGAGTGTCACTGATATCTCAGATGTAACGGGTTTTACTTATACATTTTTAATGAATGGCTACACACCTGAGCAAGATTGGACAGGCCTTTTCAAGCATGGAGAAAAAATACGGATTCGATTTATTAACAGTGCCGCCATGACCCTTTTTGATGTTCGCATTCCCGGATTATCCATGACCGTGGTCGCCGCAGACGGTCAAAACATTGAACCGGTGACGGTCGATGAATTTCGAATGGGGGTCGCGGAAACGTATGATGTGATCGTGCAACCTAATGCAGACCGTGCCTACACGATTTTTGCTCAAAGTATTGATCGTACTGGTTATGCTCGAGGAACGCTTACACCCAACCCCGACTGGCATGCAGAAATTCCCGATATGGATTATCTGCCGGTATTAGAACACCGTGATATGGGGATGGTACACTCCATGGCTCTTCACGATCACGAGCCGGGTAATGGTAAGCAAAAGCACGAGCATCACAAAAGCAAAACACAAAACGTTACCGATCATTCGCAGCATTACTCCGATCATAATCATCATATTATGAAAAGTGGCCTATTCACGACCAAACCAAACGATTCACGCGGTAACAATTATCCACTGGGCAGAGCAGGTTTCGGTAGTAACCGCACCATCTCTCATGTCACTTCGGAATACAACGCCCTGGTCGATATGCGAGCCGACAACCCAATGAATGGCTTAACTGACCCCGGTATTGGTCTGCGCAATCACCAACAAAAGTATGGTCGAAGAGTACTGACTTATGCCGACATTTGTAATTTCAATCAAACAGCAGACCAACGCGAGCCGGAGCGAGAAATTGAACTGCATTTAACGGGTAATATGAACCGATACATTTGGTCAATGGACGGCATTAAGTTTGTCGATGCCGATCCCATTCAACTTAAGTATGGTGAACGCGTTCGGTTTCTTCTTGTTAACGACACCATGATGACCCATCCTATCCACTTACATGGCATATGGAGTGAATTGGAAACGGAAGCGCCGCTTTACATTCCACGAAAACATACGGTGATTGTTCAGCCCGGATCAAAAATCAGCTTTTTAGTCACAGCGAACGCAATCGGTCGGTGGGCCTTTCATTGCCACTTGTTGTATCACATGCCGGGAATGTTTCGCGAAGTACAAGTGACTTAAACGGAGCAAAATGTGAAAACACATTTATTTCAAGCAATGCTATTACTTTTGTTACTTTTTTACTTCAATTTAATACGAGCTCACGTTGAAGACGACCCCATATTAGTTTATGTTTCAGTTAACCAACTGGAGGTTAAAAACACCGATAACGATGAATTTTATAAGCTGGAAAGCGAAGCTTGGGTTGGCAAAGACTTGCATAAACTTTGGTTCAACATCAAAGCAGAACAGGAAAATAGCCACACTGAGCATATTGAATTGCAAGCGCTTTACAGCAAAGCCTTTTCGCCATTTTGGGACTTTCAAGTTGGGCTCCGTAAGGACTTTTCCCCTTCACCCAAGCGCAACTGGTTCGCAATAGGATTGGAGGGATTGTCACCTTATTTTTTTGACGTCAATAGCACACTGTTTATTGGAGAAAACAATACTTCAGCCTTTCGATTCGTGTTTGAGAATGAATGGCTTTTTACTCAGCAATTAATTCTTTCACCGGAAGTTGAGGTGAACCTTTTTGGCCAAAATGACAGAGAACGGAGAGTTGGCTCAGGGTTGTCGAGCCTTCAAGTCAATGTAAGGTTGCAATACGAACTTCACCGCAAGTTTGTCCCCTACTTCGCTTTTAACTGGAAAAAGCAATATGGCCAAACCGCTCTTTTTTCGCGCCAAAACGGTGAAGCGGCTGTTGAGAATCAATGGTCGGTCGGGATTAAATTCTGGTTTTAACGATAAATTTCCTTTTAAAGATAAATATTGACAGTACTACCAAATATTTCCCTTCATATTTTGCACATTTCCCGTCATTACTTTCAATATTTACCACCCATTTTTTACCCCAATAAAAAAGACCAATGTTTTCAATAGGTTAAAAACTGGCCTCCTATTTGCCTTATAAGATAATAGTTAGTCATTCATCTGCCGCTTCACTAGGCAACTCATCTGGAGATTACGATGAAGCTCAGTTTAAGAAAAATCTGCCCTGTATTGGTTGGCGTACTTTTCAGCTTTATAACGAGTACCACACAGTCCGGCTTGTTAGACCCAGTACTCAACGATTCCATAGAAAACACAGTAGAAAGTACCCTGTCTTTAGACAACCATGTATTAGTGCAAGGGTCAGACGTTGCCATTTTAAAACGATTAATTGACCAGGTAGGTGGTGTCATCACCCATGAACTGCCTCTCGTTTCAGGTGTCGGCGCTTTGTTGTCGGACTCTCAAATAGCTCTTCTTAATGCACTTGAGCCTTTGCTCCGAATTACCGAAAACTTACCCGTATTTTCTTTCGGTTCACTCGAAGACTGCTTAGTTTACGGCAGTCACGTCATGGAAACGAATCGTCGAAAAGTAAAGTGGAAGTTGTTTAACGCAAGAGATATTGCTGCCACTGTACAAGGGCTAGAGCTTCAATGGCCTCATCAACTTGGTAACATCGAATTCATTGAGCTCAATAGTCTTCGAATTTTTCAACATGCTGGCGAAAACCAAAACGGCGAATTGCGTGTTGATCAAAGTGAATTTTTGATGCCCTTTACATTACAAAGTTACGACAATGCTGTCATGGAAATTAAGTTTTCCAACGCGGATGCTAGTGCATACAGCCAAGCCGATTATTCATTAAACGTTCGTTTTGAAGAAAATTGTCAGCGCGCTTCTGTTAAAGGGTATGAGACTCAAACGAAAGACGGTGACAGCAACACCTACTACAACCAAGTGATTGGATCAGATGTGCTGCACGCGCAGGGTATTACCGGTAAAAACGTAACCGTCGCCGTAGTTGATAGTGGTTTATGGGCAGCACACGGAGGCCTTAAAAGAGACACCGAAGGAAACCGTCGTATAAAAAGTGCGTATGACGCGATAAACGATCAAGAACTGAATCGAAATGAAGTGACCGATGAAAACAGTCACGGCAGTCATATAGCCAGCATCATTGCCAACAGTCAGCCGGCAGTGATCAATGGGCAAAATCAGCACAGCTATCAAGGTGTCGCTCCTGATGCCGACCTGGTGATCGTTAAAGCATTTTACGAAGACGGCCACAGTACCTACCTGGATGTGATCCGCGGATTGCAATACATTGCCGATAACCATCAAGCGCTTAATATTCGAGTCGTCAACCTTTCTTTTGGTGCCTCTCCTAGCTCTTCTTACTGGGAAGATCCTATGAATCAAGCCGTCATGGAGTTATGGGCACGCGACATTGTTGTTGTCACATCCGTGGGCAATGCCGGTCCTCAATCGTTATCGGTCGGTGCTCCGGGTAATGTCCCCTATGTGATCACTGTCGGTGCAATCAGCGATAACTACACACCCGACAATGTTCAGGACGACTTCTTGATGTCGTTTTCATCCGCAGGACCAACGCACGACGGGTTTATAAAGCCGGATTTGGTTGCCCCTGGTGGGCACATTGTTGGGGTCGCTCATCCTAACATGTACCTTCCGAGCCAATACCCACAATACGCCGTTGGCAACGATAAATTCATTATGTCGGGTACTTCACAATCAACCGCAGTCGTAAGCGGCATTGTTGCGCTCATGCTGCAACAAAATCCCGATTTAACCGCCAATGATGTCAAGTGTCGATTGATGTCCAGTACATTATTTGCGTCATCTGATGGAATAATGGCTTACAGTCCGTTTCAGCAAGGAACCGGCTACATTAATGCAATACGAGCAACCGAAAGTGATAACTCGGGTTGTGCTAATCGAGGCATGGACATTCACGCGGACTTAAGTGGAGACGTTCATTATATGGGGGCTGCACGCCAGGATGAAAACGGTCACTTTTATATTATTGGTTACGAAGACCAAGTTTTTGAAGACGGTTTTATTTGGGAAAACGGCTTTATTTGGGAGAATGGGTTCATCTGGGAAAACGGCTTTATTTGGGAGAACGGGTTCATCTGGGAAAACGGCTTTATTTGGGAGAACGGGTTCATCTGGGAAAACGGCTTTATTTGGGAAAATACCTGGTTGCCTCAAGAGTAAATCTCAATAACAAATACCCCACATTGTCTGAAACAACCGAGTCTTAAAAGGCTCGGTTTTTGCTTTAACTGGAATATCTGCTGATATGGATTAGGCTTAAAATAACGCTAACTCATTGCGATAATCCATGCTCAAATACCCTGTGCTAAGTTTTATTTTGCTGGCGATTTTTAGCCTAAATGGGCAACAGGCACCGCAATTCAGCTTCAGTACCGTAGAAGCCACTAAGCAGCTCCCACAAAAAACCGTTCGGCAAATTTATCAAGATGCATCCGGTTACATCTGGCTCGTTACTCAAGAAGGATTAAATCGCTACGATGGTTATCAAGTCATTAGTTTTACCCACAACAATAACCAGGAAGACAGTATCAGCTCCGACAATATCCGCGCGGTAACCGAAGATCAAAAGCAAAGGCTATGGATAGCCACTCGAGATGGTGGTTTGAACCTGTTTCAACCCGCAAGAATGACTTTTAAAAGCTGGCTGGCCGAAAAAAGTCCATCTCCCCACTCGCCGCTTTCCAATCGCATTCAAACGCTTCATTGCGATCGTCAAGGAATGCTTTGGATTGGCTATCAAGATGGAAACTTCAGTCAATTCGATCCTGACAAACATATTTTTAATCATTATTTTATTGAGCGACTGCTTCCGCAACTCACCAACTCATCCACCATTTCTTCCATAAACGACGATAATGAAGCCGTATGGTTTGCTACGGATGGCAATGGATTATTGCGATTCGATAAACAGAGTAAAATGCTCTCAAAATATCCCAACAGCGCACAGCTCAACCTGTCAAGTGATCGGCTTTTACACATTTTAATCGATAAAAAAAATAATCTATGGATTGGATCGTACGATAACGGTTTGTTTCGACTCGATTCAAAACGTTCAAAACTCGATAACTGGCAACGGCAAGACAATCACCCCCAAAGTTTAGCCAACAACTTTATTCACTCAGTTTATCAAGACAAATACGATCGCATTTGGGTAGCAACCGAAGCGGGCGTCAGCATCTGGGATGGTCAACAGGGTTTTTATAACTTCAATACCGATAATGGACTCAGTCACAACAAAGTGTTTTCGATTCTGGAGGACTTAACTGGGTTACTCTGGTTTGGTACTTTTCATGGACTGAATCATGGTGTTGAAGTGCCTTTTCACTTCATTGAAAAAGGTTTAGCCAGTAATGTCATTATGGGATTTGCGCAAACGACCAACGCAAATGGTGATGCTCAAATTTGGGTTGCCAGTTATGGTGGTCTCACCCAACTCAACAATAATGGCGAACCACGCTTAATATTAGACAAAAACTCCACACCTGCCTTAAAAGATCCTCGAGTCATGACGGTGTTAGGTGATGGAAATTTTTTATGGTTTGGTATGCGAGGCTCTGGGTTAGGAAAACTCAACACGGTTACTGAAAAAATAGATTATTTTGCACACGACCCAGAAGAAAAAGGTAGCCTCAGTTCAAACGCCGTCACCAGTCTTCTTAAAGATCAATCTGGGAAAATCTGGGCGGGTACTTACGGCGGTGGACTCAACTATTTTTCACCGGATAAGAATCGTTTTGTTCACTTTTTACATGATGCGGAAACTCAAAACAGCCTCAACAGCAACAAAGTACTTGCAATTAAACAACTTCGCGATGATACGCTATTAATTGGAACGGATCGAGGTATCAACGTATTTGAGCCAAATGAACAATCCTTTAAGCGCATTGAGCATCAACCACAAAATAAAAAAAGTCTCTCTGCGCAAATGGCTTGGGCTTTCTATCAAGACGCGAATGGCAATGTATGGGTTGGTACCCAAGGTGGAGGCCTCAATTTTTGGCATCGCGACGATGTGCGAAAGCGCGCCAACCACTTCGAACACTTTAATCGCACCGAAGGATTGCCGAGCAGCCATGTGTATTTCATTACTGGTGACAATGCCGATTATCTCTGGTTAAGCAGTAACAAAGGTCTGAGCCGACTGTCACTAAGCGATAAGAAAATTCGAAATTTTGGAACCTATCATGGATTAAGAGACAGTGAGTTTAATTTTGGTGCTGGTTTTCGTGATGACCAAGGTACGCTTTTTTTTGGCGGAAACTCCGGCGTTGTGAGTTTCCGCCCGGAAAGAGTAATAGACAATAAACAAGCACCACCGGTCGTTTTACTTCGAATCAAAAAATTAAATGAGCAAGTCTGGTTCGATGTTCCCTATCAGCAATTGAAAGAGCTGGAGTTAACTCATCGGGACTATGTAGTATCGTTTGAGTTTGCAGCATTAGATTATAATGCGCCAGAACAAAATCAATACAAGTACAAACTGGAAGGATTCGATTCAGACTGGATTGAATTAGGACACCGACGCTTGGCTACTTTTACCAATTTGCCTCACGGAGGCTTTACGCTCAAAGCACAAGCCAGCAACAGTCAAGACGTATGGAATACCCAAGGGCTGTCGCTGCCAATAAAAGTATTGCCACCTCCTTGGAAAACCCATTGGGCTTATAGCCTTTACACATTAACCATTGCTTTAGTCCTTTACTCTATTTATCGGCGCTTCCGACTTAAGCGCGAGCAAGAAATTCAACAACGTATAAGACTCGAAAAAGAAGTTGCCGAACGGACCAAAGCGCTGCGTGAAAGCAACGAGCAACTTGAAAAAAGCATGGTCGAAACCGAAAAAGCACGCCAGGCAGCTGAGCAAGCCAGCATGGAAAAAAGCAATTTTCTTGCGGTCATGAGTCACGAAATAAGAACACCCATGAATGGCGTTTTGGGAATGTCTGAAGTACTATTGAACTCGAAGCTCTCTCCGAAACAATCGCACTTCGCACAATTGGTTTACCGTTCAGGCCGCTTATTACTCGACTTATTAAATAACATTCTTGACTACTCCAAGTTGGAGGCGGGCAAAGCCAGCTTAGAACATTTGCCGGTAAATGTTCGCGATTTGGTTGAAGATGTTTGTGACCTCTTCAGTGAAGCGGCACACAATAAAGATTTAAATATCAATCCGATAATTTATGCAAACTGTCCAACAGTGATTAAAGCGGATCCAGCTCGATTAAGGCAAATTCTTGCGAATCTTGTCAGTAACGCAATCAAATTTACTGAGCGAGGAGAAGTTAATCTTACTGTTGAAGCCGTGACGCACTCTGAACAAGATATGAATGCGGATGAGCAACTTCAAACCTTAATTTTTCATGTATCGGACACGGGCATTGGGATGGATGCCAAAAGTCAGGAAAAGATTTTCGAAATGTTTACTCAGGCGGATGTTTCAACGACGAGAAAATACGGTGGTACTGGTTTAGGCTTAGCAATTTGCAGACAATTAACGCATTTAATGAATGGGATACTCACTTTAGATTCAACACCGGGTATAGGCAGTACCTTTAGTTTACAAATTGAATTTCCGGTACTTGAAACAAAAGAGCAACTCGAAAACGACGACTTTGTCGATGTAAACGCTTATCTGTTGGGTATCGATGGTGGATTGTTCAACTCTCTGAACCAGATGTTAAAGCTGCTTGATATTAAATCTCATGCTGTTGATCATATTGATGAACGAGAAGCGCATAATCCAAAGGCTCTTTGGTTCAGCGAACTTTCTTTCGAGTCAAAGGTGAAAGCAAGCACAATAAACCCAGAACGATGGATTTGTTTATTGCCTTCATCTCAGTGGCTAGAGTATGAAGAATATAACGTATTAACCCTCCCTCCCCACTTTAAAAACTTACAGCAAATTCTTCGCAAGTCATTAGGGTTGTCTCATGAGGAACTTCACGAAACTATACCCACTCAACACAATGAGGCTATCTTCGACGCCACTGTTTTGGTGGCAGAAGATAGCCAAACCAATCAGGAAGTCGCGAAGAATATGTTAGGACTCATGGGGTGTCATTGTTTACTCGCAGACAATGGAGAACAAGCTTTAAAAGCGATAAATCACTCAATGCCAGACTTGGTTTTAATGGATTGCCATATGCCTGTTCTCGATGGTTATGCCACCACTCGAGAAATTCGTAAAAAGTGGCCTACACTTCCTGTAATTGCGTTAACGGCAGGAATGGGCGAATCATTACGACAAGAGTGTCTCGACTCGGGAATGAATGATGTCATGGAGAAACCGTTTACATCACAGCAGCTTGCGCAAATGCTAAGCCATTTCCTACCCATTCTCACCAATAGAAAAAAGGTAGTTAAAGTGGAAGTCAATCAGCCGACGAGTGAATTCAGTAGTGATTTAATCGATCGTAACACGCTCGAAATTATGCAACAAATGGGTGAAAAAAACGGAACACAATTAATGGCAAAAATACTAACCGCTTTTCAACAAGAAGCAAAAAGCATATCCGCCGATTTAACTCAATTATCACAAGATGAATCCGCAGAACCAGAAGACGTAAAGTTAAAAGCGCATGCTTTAAAGTCAATGGCTGGCAATGCCGGAGCAAAACGCCTTCATTTACTCTGCCGCGATCTTGAGTCAATGATAATGGAAAGCGACTCAGAAGATTGGCGCCAATTAGCCGCTCAAATAGAACACGTATTTAACGACAGTATAAAATCGTTGGAGCAATATCAAAATGAAAGGTCCAAGCCCCACTAAAATTTTAGTTTGCGACGACGACGTTACCGCTCGAATTTTTATGGTGGAAACTTTATCGGACGATGATATCGAAATCATTGAAGCGGAAAACGGCAAACAAGCGCTTGTTAAATTCAATGAACACACGCCGGATCTGGTTTTACTGGATGTTTCCATGCCCGTAATGGACGGATTTACGACGTGTGAGCGCATTCGCCAAAATCCAGAAGGAAAACATATTCCGATAATAATGGTAACCGGCTCCGATGATATTGTATCGATTCAAAAAGCCTACGCAGCAGGAGCAACCGACTTTATTGCAAAACCGATAAAGTGGCCGATACTCGGACAACGGGTTAAATATATATTGCGCGCTAGCCACGCCTTTTCTGAACTAATAACACAACAACAAGAACTTCATCAATTAGCGTTTTACGACAAGCTCACCGGACTACCTAATCGTCACCTGCTATTACAAGAACTGCATCGTTATTTATCGTTAGCCAAACGTAACCAATATCAGGCAGCAATGCTTTTTATTGACCTCGATAGATTTAAGCGAATCAACGATACCTTAGGCCATAGTCATGGCGATAAACTCTTACGGAAAGTCGCAAATCGACTGCAACAAAATTTACGCGACAGTGACATGCTTACTCGCTACAACGATCAGTCAGAGCCAGAGCTAGCTCGGTTAGGTGGCGATGAGTTCACCATCTTCCTGAGTCGACTAAATAATCAGGCGGAAGCCGCGTCAATAGCGGAGCGCGTTATTCTCAGTTTAAGCAAACCGTTTCAACTCGGACAATTTGAAGTGGTAATAACGCCCAGTATTGGTATTGCGCTGTATCCGGAAGATGGAGAAGATACCGAGTCTCTTTTAAAAAATGCCGATACCGCGATGTACTTCGCAAAGCAAAAAGGACGCTGCTGTTACAAGTTTTATCGAGACTCTATGAATGCAGAGTCAATGTTCAGATTACAACTTGAACAAGACTTACGACGAGCGTTGGATCAAGGTGAAATTCAAGTTTATTATCAACCGCAAATTTGTGCACAAAGTGGAAAAATGATAGCGGTAGAAGCACTTGTACGCTGGTGCCCACCCGATGGCAATATTATTTCTCCCGCAGATTTTATTCCTGTTGCAGAAGAAACGGGCGTTATTATTGAACTTGGTCAACAGGTAATGGAACAAGCGTGTATACAAGGCAAGCAGTGGTTTGATGCTGGAATGGAATTACGAGTAGCCGTGAATGTTTCTGCGTTACAGTTTAAACGTCCAGATTTTTCTCGCATGGTTCAGAAAGCACTTAAGGTTTCTGGTTTACCTGCCAAATTATTAGAGTTGGAACTTACTGAAACCGTAATCATGAGTGATGCCGGCGATAATATTGAACGGTTAAAAGAATTGAAACGATTGGGTCTCGCACTAGCAGTGGACGATTTCGGTACTGGTTACTCCTCTTTAAACTATCTGAAACGTTTTCCCATCGATACGTTAAAAATTGACCGATCCTTTATCTGCGACATAATGTCGGAGCCCGATGATAAAGCCATCGTTGATGCCATACTTGCTTTGTCGAGCAGCTTAAGATTAAGCGTAATTGCTGAAGGTATCGAAAACAAGGAACAGATTCAGGCGGTGCAAGGAGTAAACGAACTGCTTCTTCAAGGCTATTTGTTTAGTCGCCCTGTTCCTGCCGATCTTATTGAAGAGATATATAAGAGAGATTTCAAGGAGCAGATTGCCAGCAAATGAACAAGTCTGCATCACAAAGTGAACCATTGTGTAAAAATATCAAATCCATTGGTGTTCTGTTGGCGCCCGAGGTTGATCCCAATCACTCAAGTTTGGTCGAGCACTTTAATGCTATTGGCTGGCAACCGGTTTTTGAACCACTGCTTCGCGAAAGTACAATTAAATCCGGAATGATAATCCTTTGTCAAAACCTTCAACAACAAAAAGATGTAAAACAAGCATTTAACCTTCAGAACCGTTCGATAACTTGGCTCATTTTAAACGAGAGTCAAGACAATGAAATTAGTAAAGCGCCAAATACAATTTGTGATTGGCGACAATCGACAGTCCTTTCACAAGTACTAACATTATGTTCCGAAAACCAAACATTGCATGTTGCTCTAGAACGGCAAGAGCAAATATTATCTTTGCTCGCGGAAAGCCTTGGTGAAATGCTTTTGGTTTTATCCAATCAAGGTAACGTCATTGAGATAAACAGTGCACTTTGCACCCTATTAAATAAGTCAAAACAGGATATTCTGGGCAGTCATTGGAGCAACGCTTTAACCATTCCATCAAAGTCAGCCTTTAATCGAACCGATACGATATTAAAAGATAATATAAAAACACATTCATTAACTCGACTCCCTCCTTTTCCAATTGAAATAGAGCAACACGTTTTTATGGTCGATGGCATCGCTGGAACATTGAGAGGTAATCAATTTCAGCAAGAAACTCTAATAATATTACGAAAAGTTGCGGCTTGGCAAAGTGTTGAACAAACTGAACATGAAGCAGGTCCTCCCTTATCTCTAATGCTCATTACACCGGATGACTTTTCATCGTGTAATAAGTCTTATAGTAGAGAAATAGGCGATCAGATAATCAAAGAAATAGTATCCAATATTGAAAGTGTTATTCGCGAAAAAGACTTCGTGACACGCTTTAGTGGCGTGGTTTTCGCAATTCAACTCCCCGAGACAGATGCAAAACAAGGTCATGTTTTTGGCGAGCGACTCCACGAACACTTAAACAATCATGTCTACAGCCACTTAAAAATCAAACTAAACTTCAGCATCGGGTTTGCTACCCTAAACTCTAATGAGCAACAAGGAGAAAAATCACTTTTTGAATTATTTTTACGTGCCAATATGGCGTTGCAGGCCGCTCACAGTTCTGGTGGCGGACAATTAATTTGCTGGCGACCGGAGTTTGATGTAAATATTTTGGCTAACCTCGATCGCATGAGTGGTAAATACAGCGATGCAACAAGCGACGATTTTCGTTACATCATGCTTCAATGGGAACTTGTAAAGATTATTGGGCAAGCTCACGATCTTGACGCATTTTCTTATGAAGTTTGCAACCAACTTAAACATGGCCTGGATTGTTTGGAAGTGTCTCTCTTCGCGTTAGATGAGGGATTAGTTCGTTTTCTTTCAAACAGTAACCTTGTCAGCTGTAATTCCATTAAAACCAATCGTTCAAAAAGTAATGTTTCCAGTGACACATTCGCTAATTGTTTAACTGAGGAACAATTGAAAGTTGCGCAAGAGACAGCAAACCAATTAATTGTGCTTACTAAACCAGACTTTATAACGCTACCTGGTGATAATGACCCAAACGTCATTTCCTATTCAGTGCCATTAATTTATCAAGAAAAATACGTTGGCATGATATCACTTCAATGGTCGAATACAAACATGACGTTTGCAACAAAGTGCATTCCTTATTTAGAGCGAATAACACCCAATTTATCGGCCGCTCTGGAAAGACACAAAACACAACACCACGAAAAGCAATCTAAACCCAGTAATAATGAACCGGTAACGAACCAGTCTCGAAATATGGTTTATGAGTCCGGTGCAATGAAAGCAGTTGTCGAACAAATCGCACTGGTTGCACCAACGGATGCTTCGGTTTTAATTGTTGGTGAGTCAGGCACCGGAAAGGAGCTGATTGCTAAACAAATCCATAACCGAAGTTTACGTAATCAAGGTCCATTTATTACTGTCGACTGTAGCACGATAGTCGACCACTTAATCGAAAGTGAATTATTTGGTCACAGAAAAGGCTCCTTTACCGGTGCAATAAAAGACACGAGAGGACGCATACTGGAAGCCGATGGAGGCACTCTATTTTTAGATGAAATCGGAGAACTGCCTTTAGACATACAGTCAAAACTCTTGCGATTTGTCCAAGAGCGTACATTTATTCCTGTAGGTGACCAACGTACAAAACAAGTTGATGTACGGCTGATCTTTGCTACTAACAGAAATCTCGCTGATGAAGTGCAAGCCGGACGATTCCGTGGCGATCTATATTATCGTATAAATGTCTTCAATCTGGATATCCCGCCATTAAGAAAACGAGGCAATGACTCGCTATTGCTTGCGAAGCATTACACACATCTTTACGCTGAACAATACCGAAAACAGCGAATGGAATTGAGTCAGTCGGCTAGCGAAACCATATTGAATTATCCGTGGCACGGTAATGTGAGAGAACTCCAAAATGTAATGATGCGAGCCGTAATCTTATGTCAATCAAATACCATTACTCCCGAGCATATTAGAACAAATAACTTTTCCGAGGAAAGTGATGTTTCACTCAAACAAAGTATACCTAATGAGGTAAAACAAAAAACCAATCCTAATGCTAATTTAGATTCAACAATAAAAGAATTGGTTACTTATGCATGTGCTCAAAAAGAAGTATTACCACTTTCTCTTTGGCTGGAGTCATGCTTTCTTGAAGTTTGTTTAAAGCGCTGGAACAACCTTTATCAGGTTTCCAATCAATTAAATATTTCCGAATCCACATTAAGGCGAAGGCACCAAAAAGTCAGAGCAATGAAAACAATAAACCTCCCTCAAAATCTTGCCACCGCAATCAATGTGGAGCTAGAAGCCTTATTATCCAACAATATTGCAGAAAGCCCTTGGTCATATTTAGAGCATAAATTAATAAAGACAATATCTACAACAAGTCTAAATCAAAAACAACAAGCAAAATTACTGAATGTTTCTTTACCTACTTTGAGAAAAATCTTAAAGAAAAACGTTCATAACTCGAATATTTAATCGGAGCTTATTTTATTTTGAAAACTATATTCAGCATACTCGATAAATACTCGAACAAATATATTTGGTATTTAGCCTTATTTATGGTTTTAATTTTAACATTTTTAGCGGCTTTATATATCGAAACTATAGCTCTCGAGCTTTTCTACATATTCCCTATTACTATTGCTAGTTGGTATGGATCGAGAGCATCAGGCTTGCTCTTAGCACTTGCATCATCTGCATTATTACTTTTTATTAAAATATATCATGGTACGATTGAGGTAACTGCACTGTTACAATACACAATTCCTTGCCTATTATCCTATTCTGCACTTTCGATTCTTGTCACCAATTTTCGAAACGTTCATCGAGTTGAATCCGACGCAGCCGACACTGATAACCTTACTAAGATTAGCAATTCAAGAGGTTTTTATAGTGAGCTTGAAAACGAGTTAGTTCGCGCTTCTAGATATAAACACGTATTTTCACTGGTTTATTTGGATATTGATAATTTTAAGTATGTAAATGACTCTTTTGGTCATTCCGAAGGCGATCAACTGCTTGTTGAAGTGGCAAGATGTCTAAAAGAATCTCTCAGAGCAACAGACTCTGTTGCAAGGCTAGGGGGCGATGAGTTTGCTTGTTTATTACCAGAGACTGAGCAAATTGAAGCTAAAACAGCACTGACAAAAACCAGAGAACTATTGGAAAGTCGAATGAATATCAATGATTGGCCGGTAAGTTTTAGCATTGGTTTGGTAACCTTTGAAACCATGCCTACAGACATTAAAGAAGCGATGAAAGTAGCAGATGATCTTATGTACTCTGTAAAAAATAAAGATAAGAATAATATTTCCTATAAAATATGGCAGGGTAAAGTCTAAACTGTTATTGAGTTAAAGGCACATAATTGACATTGTTTTTTGTGCTTT
The DNA here is from genome assembly GCF_055326765.1 of Pleionea sp. WD8-19. Taxonomy (NCBI): domain Bacteria; kingdom Pseudomonadati; phylum Pseudomonadota; class Gammaproteobacteria; order Oceanospirillales; family Pleioneaceae; genus Pleionea; species Pleionea sp. WD8-19. The sequence goes on from NZ_JBUZOU010000009.1 coordinate 148,347, forward strand.
TCTAGATATTTTCTTTGCACCTATACTTAACAGAGGCAATTTTGGGCATAGTTTGATTATCCTTTTTCAAATAGTTCATTCTTTGGAGAAAGTCGAGCTTTATGACACAGAATATCAATAGTCATACTAATGATGAAGAATCCACTAAACACAGTGCTGGTTTGCGGGTTGACCAAGAACTCCTCAGGGCAACTTTGCCTTTTGCCAAAGAATTCCGAAGTAAAAGTTGGCGACTGGTTTTATCCGTATTTACACTATTGTTAGCCTCTATGATTGGCGCAGGAGTAGCTCCTTGGCCATGGCTACAACTTATATTTTCATTGATGAGTGCGATGCTTATGGTACGGACATTCATAACCTTCCATGACTATATGCATGGTGCTATTTTGACAAACTCTTCTGTGGCATACTGGCTTTTTCGTGTTTATGGTGCACTAGTATTGGTTCCGACGAAAGCCTGGCGTAAGAGTCACAACTTCCATCATGGACATGTCGGAAAAATTGACTCCTTTGGCATTGGCACGTTCCCGATTATGACCACTAAAATGTGGCACGAAGCTTCTAAAAGACAACGTATATACTATCGATTGCAGCGTCATCCATTAATCATACTGTTTGGCTACTTGACAATATTCTGTATCAGTTTCTGCTTGTTACCTTTTATGAAAGAACCATTGAAACATTTCGATTCGCTAATCTCCTTATTATTGCATAGCGCAATCATCGCTGTACTCTGGTCATTTGGCGGATCAAGCACCGCTTTTTTTGTCATTCTACTGCCAATGAGCCTTAATTGTGCTTTCGGATCTTACTTGTTTTTTGCTCAACATAACTTCAAACGTATGACAATTGTTACACCCGAAGCTTGGTCGTATTATCGAGGGGCATTAAAGTCTTCCAGCTACTTGGAGTTGAATAAATTTATGCAATGGGTGACCGGTAATATTGGTTATCATCACATACACCATCTCAATGTTCGCATTCCGTTTTACCGTTTACCAGAAGCTATGGAAGCGATTCCAGAACTGCAAACACCGGTAGTTACGACCTTGGGGTTAGCAGAAATGTACAGTTGTTTTCAATCCAGTCTATGGGATGAAGAGTTGCAGCGAATGATTTCCTATAAGGAATCCAAACTCGTGTAATTAAACTAGGTAAACCAATGCGGTGTTATTGCCTATCTTTTATTGTTATTTACTCAAACGTTTGATTAATCGATATCTTGATTCATATGGGGACTTTGGTTGGAGCGAAGTTCAAAAGAATGGTGCCATAATATCGCGAACCCTAATAACGCAGAGAAAACAGATGCTGACAAAATACCCAGTTTTACCGAATTAATTTGATCAGGACTATAGGCTAAATTAGCTATAAATAGAGCCATGGTAAATCCAATTCCTGCTAATATTCCACCGCCAATAATCATTCGCCAAGTTAAGTCGTTCGGCAACAGTGCAATTTTCAACTGAACCGCAACCCAGCTAAATAGAAAAATACCAAGAGGTTTTCCCAACACAAACCCAAGAAAAACTGCCATCGATAACGAAATATCATAATGAATCTCCGTGAATGAAATGCCAGCATTTGCAAAGGCGAATAATGGCATTACAACAAAACCCACCCACGGGTGAAGTAATATTTCTAATCGTTCGACTGGAGAGAGTGCTTCTCTTGCTGCTGCTTCCGCCGTTTTTAAAGCTTTACGATCTGGAGTATTCCCACTCCAATGATTGCCAGGAGGATATGCAACTATACAATCCATTATTGTATGTAACCGATCATCGCTTACCCATTTACTGGTTGGTGTCATCAGCCCCAGTATCACACCAGTAACAGTAGCATGAATGCCTGAAGCGTCAACTGCCACCCATGTTATTCCGCCTATTATAAAAAACAGTGCGATACTTCGTATTCCAAGAAAATTCATTATTTTTACAACAATAAAGCCTGATAGTGCGAGTCCAATGGCTAACCAATTTAACTCTCTGCCATAGCCTATCGCAACAACGATAATCGCTCCAATATCATCCACAACCGCCAGCGACAACATAAATACCCGCAAACTTTTTGGTAGGCGTTGTCCCAATAGGGCCAAACAACCAATTACAAATGCAGTGTCAGTTGCCATAACGGTACCCCATCCCCCCTGGCCTAACTCACCATACTGAAAAAACAGATACACAAGTGCCGGTGCCAGCATCCCTCCTAATGCGGCAGAAATTGACAGCATCGCAAGTCGTAGATTACGCAATTCGCCCAATACCAACTCTCGTTTAAGCTCCAGTGCAATTAAAAAGAAAAATAAGGTCATTACGGCATCATTAATCCAGCCATGCACTGAACGCTCGAATTTAAAGGAGCCGATATTAATACCAATGGATATATGCCAAAAGTCAAGAAAGGAGTCACTGACCGCAGAATTTGCAAGAATTAAAGCCAGTACTGTAAAAAACAGTAGAACGACGCCCGCAGCGGCTTCGATTTGAACAAAACGAGTAATGGGTTGAACTACCCAGTCAATATGTTCTTTCGGCAGCTGAGTCGGATGCCCTCTTTTGAGGTATTTCACTTTTTGATTCCATTTCTCTCTATTGAAGGATCATTTTGTTTTAGGTTGGCGATATTGTGTTAAAAATCGATCTTTGCGTAATTAACCGAATCTTGTAGCGTTGCATACTGATATTTTTTGTAACGAAAAACAGATACTTGTTCATAAAAAATATTATAGCGGCTCATCATAGCCTTTTCATCATTAGTTAAATTCATTATCTTTTCTCCTGAGACTTAAACAACGATGCCAATAGTTTACTCTTGTTATAGTACTTATTAAGTTTGGATGTTATTTAACCTGTACGTTTAATCGCTTGCTTGATTTATTGAATGTCATTTAGGTATTTAAATAAATCGCTTTTTGTAGACAAAACCAATGTAGTATCGTTTGAAATTATTGTTTTATATGATTCCATCGTACGGCTAAACTCATACAGTTCAGCAGATTGTCGGTTTTGATTGTATGCTTGAGCATAAATTTCTGCAGCATTGGCATCCGCAATGCCCCTAATCTCTTCAACTTGTCGATAAGCTTCCGACTGTATTTTATTTAAATCCCGTACTCGGTCACCTCGAATTCTTGCAGCTTCTCCATTACCTTCCGACAAAAACCTCTCCGCAATTTGCCGTCGCTCACTAATCATTCGTTCATATATTTTGGGGCGTACACTCTCATTATAATTGATGCGTTTAAATCGAATATCGAGTAACTCAATACCGAACACCTTCACCTTTTCAACGGCAGCAAGAAAGATTTCTTGTTCCACCAGCTTTCGCCCTTTATTAATCGGTACTAATGTACCAACTTTCATATCGGACTCGATCTGACTTAAAAGTCCCTCATGCAGTGGCTCTCTATCTTTAGTTGTACGTATTATTTCTATAAGCTCATGTTTTGCGACTGCATTGCGAGTTTCGCTTCCCAATATATCGTCAAGTCGGGATTGAGCGCTTCGCTCGTCACGCAGTCGTAAAAAGTACTGCAGTGGATCAATAATGCGCCAACGCGCAAACAAATCAACGGATATGTAAAGCTTGTCTTTGGTCGGCATGTCTGACGGTTCTCCGTCCCACTCTAATATGCGCTTGTCGATAGCGTTCACCTCTTGTATATAAGGTAATTTCAAATTGAGACCTGCCTCGATAACCGGCTCACCTACTGGCTTACCAAACTGGGTAATGATGACTTGTTCAACTTCGCCGACGGTGTAAAGAGCACTTTTTAAAGTTATAATAGCCAACGCAAAAATTCCTAAAACAATTATCATTTTAAACGTGCTCATGGCTTTTCTCCGGTCACCCCTTTTAGATTAAGCAGTGGTAAAACGTTGTTTGTTCGTTCATCTATAATGATTTTTGATCTAATGTTTGGTAAAACCATCTGCATTGTTTCTATGTAGATCCTGCGTTTTGTTACTTCAGGCGCTTTAATATATTCAGCAAACAATGCGTTAAAACGAGCCGTATCACCTTGGGCTTCATTGATCCGTTTCAATCGATATCCATCGGCTTCTCTTATGCGTTGATCTTTTTCGCCTAATGCAAGTGGAATGACTTTATTGTAATCTCGGCGTGCTTCATTAATGAGTTTTTCTTTTTCCTGTTGTGCCTGGTTAACTTCGTTAAACGACTCCTGCACAGGCCTTGGGGGATTAATATTTTTTAACTGAACCTGATCAATACTAATACCCATTGTATATTTAGTTGATAGCACCTGCATTTTTGTCAACGCTTCGGACTCAATATCTTGACGACCCACGGTAATTACTTCGTCAACGGTGCGGTCACCTACCACTTCACGCATCACTGACTCAGAGACATAACGTAGCGTTTCGCTAGGCTCTCTCACTTCAAATAGGAATTTTACTGGATCAGAAATACGATATTGCACAACCCACTCAACCAATGCCGCATTAAGATCTCCGGTGACCATTTGTGTTTCTCGCACGCCATCATTTTTACGCGGACTTTGGTATGGGTCAGCTGCTCCAGGTGTAGAAAATCCAAACTCTTGTTTTAGTTGTCTCTTAACAGGCACTATTTTTGCCGAATCAATACCAAACGGCAACTTAAAATGGAGACCCGGTGGCACGTCATAAATGTATTTACCAAATCGTTGCACTACAGCTACTGAATCGCTAGGAACCGTATATAAAGAGGTCCAAATAAGGGAAGCAAGAAAAAAAAGGGCTAGGAGAATGATAAATATTGACGGGCTTCCACCAGGAAGAAACTTCTTTAAACGCCCAAAGCTTTGAGTGAGTATTTTATCGAGATCAGGAGGTGTTTTGTTTTCACCTCCCCAAGGAGAGTTAGGATCGCTATTATCCTGTGGCATAATATCGTTGCCTCTTAATTCAAGACAAAAGTCTTTGTCTCATACCTCTTAATGAGGTCAAAAAAATATAAATCAAGTCTGAATGATAAAAATGGCATCAATAATCTCATTAACTTAACAGTAATGGTATTCGTACACGAGTTATTTAGACTTTAATTCACGCCCCAAATTTATAGTATGTTGTAGTAATTATTGGTCAAGAATGATATTTAAACTCTATATCTACCATAATTAAACATTTAGGGTATATGTTTACTGTTTTAAACATCGTCACAAACTGTCGACATTCACCAAAACACCTTCGTTTGTAATCCAATACTAGATATTTTCGAGTCTTCTTTTAAAACATTTGGCTTACCCAAACATTAACTGACATTGATGCCCCAGGGCTACCGTAAAAACTTCCTGAGATCGGTGGTACCAATTCCGGTCGTCGAGCTACTGCAACGGCAACATGTTCAGCTCCAACGATAGTTCCTGATGTTGGATCAAATCCTTTCCACCCAGCACCCGGCAAAAACGCTTCGACCCATGCATGCGTCGATCCAGGTTGCAAAGTATTAAAATCTGAGAAAATATATCCACTGACAAACCGAGTTGCAAATCCAAGGTATCGTGCTGCCATCATAAAGAGATTGGCAAAATCTCTACAGGACCCAACCCGTTTTGCAACTGTAAATTCCGCTGTTTGAACACCTTCTTCGTCTCGACTAAAGTATTTGAACGTTTCAAAAATACGTTGATTTAAACGAAGCAATAGAGAAAATGCTTGAATTTTTTCTTCAGGATTCCATATACCATCAATCCAATTGCTTAACTCACTGTCTATTTTCCTAGACACTTTGAGATAAGCGGATAATGATATTTGGTCCTCTTTTTGATATGTAAACGGATAATCTAAAGCATAATCCGCAATTAAAAAATCATGCGGATTCAAATCGTATTTTTGAATAACAATTTCACTTTCAACAAATAGCATTTTCGTTTTGTGCTCAAATGAAGCGATTGCGATAGAGTTACCTTCCACATCCCGATACCAACGCAGTAATGAATTTGGGTAGACATTTAGTATTGATGATTCAATTCGTAACTCATGACCTTCTCGTGGTCGAAGGCGTAAAGTATGTGGCAACAATTCAACCAAATTTGTAAAGTCATATCGTGTTTGATGGATAATTTTAAATCGCTTCATTAATACAATGCTTAGCCATTATTGGCGTCCCAGTTAAGTAGTACAAATTAGAATTATCTACGCATGCATAGTATATCATGCTATATAAGAAATGATTCGAAGGTTACACGTCCAATAATAGTGAAACATCAGTTTGGGTAAGTTCTGGTAAAACGCAACTCTTTTATCATAAAGGTTTTTCTCAACATCTAATACGAACTAACTATATAAAAATCTTTTCTTATATTAGTTTAAATATAAACAAACTATGTCTTGTTTTTCTAAAAATCAACACCTCACTTTAATTTCAAAATGCCAAGATATGCTACTATTAACAAACGGCACCACGCCGTTTTTAACGGAGGTTAAATCACCATGAGCACCTGGATAATGGTTGCCGACAGCAGTCGTGCACGTATTTTAAGAGCCGACCCTTCCGACAACAGCTTGATAGAGCTAGAAGGATTTGTGAACCCTGAAGCTCGAATGAAAGAGCATGAACTTGTGTCGGATGCCCCCGGAAGCCACGGTGACAATGGTGCATTAGGCCACCACCGTATGGCTCAAAAAAGCAAAGCACGTGACAATGCTGCTCAAAAGTTTGCCCGAGATTTGGTGCAACGACTGACTCAAGGAATCGATAGGAAAGACTTCCATAAACTTTACCTGGTCGCAGCACCACAGTTTCTAGGAACACTGAGAACCCAGATACCCGATCGCATCAAAACGGTGCTTGCTGGAGAAATTGATCGTGATCTAACTGGGTTTAATGTACGCAAAATTAGAGATAGGCTGCCCAAATACCTTTAATGGCTATTCATTATGAATTAAGTAGCAGCATATGACAGGCCATTGTTATGACGAGCCGAAATGAATCCTTCACCTGCTTCATTAATGCAACAACCACTGGTGAAGCAACAACTCCTGTTAATCGTTGCTGCTTTAGGTCAAGAGCTGCATCCCGATAAAAACGGTTTTAGTCAGCTTACTATAAACAGCAACTTGGACGAGCTGGGGTTTGACAGCTTAGCTCGTGTAGAGCTGATTTCACGTATTGAAAGAAATTTTGAAATAAAATTACCTGAAGAGCTTTTTGCGAGTATCGAAACACTCAACGATATTTTTCTAGCAATACTTAACAATACCCATCAACCTCCTAAAATAAGTCAGCAAAGTTTAGCTCCATCACCTTTAGCAACCGTTTTAGATTCGCCAGAATTAGCCTCAACACTCATAGATGTTCTGGAGTGGCATCTCGAGAGACACCCTACTCGACCACACATCGAAATTTACCAAGATACCGGACACGGAGAGGTCATTACTTATGAGAAACTTGCCACTGCCAGTCGTCGAATGGGTTGGGGTTTAACAGAGTTAAATCTGTCACCTCGTGCACGCATCGCAATTATGCTACCGACTGGCCCCGAATACTTCTTCAGCTTTCTCGGTGTCATTCAGGCGGGCTGTATTCCGGTTCCAATTTATCCACCGATCCGAATGACTCAAATTGAAAGCTATATTCGACGACACCAGGTTATTCTTGAAAACTGTCGCGCAGAAGTTTTAATCACCACACAGCAAATTAAGCATTTTTCTCTGTTACTCAAATCCTTAGTTCCCAGCTTAAAGCAATTGGTGTCCATTGAAGACTTCGAACATTGCGATACTCATTCACTGCCAATACAAACGACAGCGGACAGTATCGCTTTTATACAGTACACATCGGGTTCGACTTCGGAACCGAAAGGTGTGCAATTAACGCACGCTAACTTGTTAGCAAACATTCGCGCTATGGGTAAAGCAATGAATGTTTCTTCACGCGAAGTCTTTGTCAGTTGGTTACCGCTCTATCATGACATGGGACTGATTGGTGCATGGCTGAGTATTTTTTATTTCGCCGCCAATTTAGTTGTCATGTCGCCATTAGCGTTTTTGACACGACCTCAACGGTGGCTTTGGGCCATCCACAAACATAAAGCGACACTTACGGCTGCACCCAACTTTGCCTACGATCTCTGTGTTCACAAAATCGAAGAAGAAGAGCTTAAAGGATTGGATTTAAGCAGTTGCCGTATGCTTAATGGTGCAGAGCCAATAATTCCTGATACCGTCCGAAACTTTTGCGACCGTTTTAAACAGTATGGATTTAAAGCTGAACACTATTGTCCTGTATACGGGCTAGCAGAAGCTTCAGTTGGCCTGGCTTTTCCTAAGGAAATCCAGGTACCCAAAATTGCAAAAGTAAACCGAACAAAATTTATGACAAAGGGCATCGCGGAGCCAGTAAGATCGAATAGTATCGATACTTTAGAGTTTGTTGCCTGTGGTTATGTACTACCCGACCATCAAATACGTATTGTTGACGATAACAACCAAGAGCTACTCGATCGCCACGAAGGACATTTACAATTTAAAGGACCATCAGCCACTCAGGGGTACTTCGAAAATCCGAGTGAAACAAAAAAGTTAGTGGCTGGAGATTGGTTAAATACGGGGGATCTTGCCTATATTGATGATGACCAACTTTACATTACTGGGCGTTACAAAGACGTCATCATCCGAGGCGGTCGTAATATATACCCTCACGAAATCGAAGAGGCAGTAGGTTGCTTAGCAGGTATTCGACGCGGACGCGTTGTTGTATGTGGTATATCACAAACGGGCAAACCGGAAAAGCTGGTAGTCATTGCCGAAACACGAGAAACGAGGACTAGAAAGCAACAAAAATTAAGACAAAAAATCAATCGAATTTGCATAGACCGAGTATCCGTAGGTGCTGATGATATCGTTTTAGCACCTCCTAACACGATTCTTAAAACATCCAGCGGAAAGCTTCGACGACAAGCTTGCAAAGCACTTTACTGTAGTGGGAAGCTGGGTAAAGCATCATCTCCTCTATGGTGGCAACTGACAAAAATTGCGTTTTCAGGTATATCACACCGCGCCCGTCAGTTTCTATCTCTCATCAAAAACCTATTGTATGGCAGTTATTGCTGGTTACTTTACTTAGTAACCGCTACTGTTGTCATTCCATTATTTTTTCTGATTAACTCGCGAACTTTACGAAAAAAAATCGCTGGTGCAGCTTGTCGTTTTTGTATTTACGCCTGCTTCATTAAATTTCAGATAAAATACGAGCAGCCGCTAAATCAAAAGCACAACTACATATTCGTGGCCAATCACAGCAGTTACCTAGACGCCTACTTTGTTATGGCGGCCTTACCCGTAGACTTTATATTTGTCGCTAAAGCAGAGTTAAAACAAAAAAAATTGATACGATGGCTATTGAATCGACTTGATGTTGAGTATGTAGAGCGCAGTGACGTGGAACACGGAGTTGCCGATACCGATCGCTTAACCAACACAACTCAATCATTATTTTTCTTTCCAGAGGGAACCTTTACTCGGTTTTCAGGACTCAATAATTTTCATTTAGGTGCATTTATTATTGCAGTTAAAAGCAATCGGCAAATAGTACCCGTAACCTTAAAAGGAACAAGGCAATTGTTACCGGAAGGCAGCTGGTTACCTAAACGCAACGCCATTGAAATAATCGTTCATCAACCGCTCACAATCGATGCTCAAGAAGACGATTGGAACACATCCAACCATTTAAAACTTAAAGCGAGAAATATTATACTGGCAGAAAGTGGCGAACCCGATTTGAGCAATTAGCGACGTTGCCACATTCTAACACTCTTTTTTTTGAAGCCACGCTCTAAGAACGTGGCTCTTGGTTTTCTTGCATATCTCCCATGGCAACCAATATTTTGCGCTCTCCCTTAAAAGGCAATCGAGCATGCGCCATAATCATATTGTCAAGCATGAGTAAATCACCTTTTTGCCAAGAAAACTTAACACAGCTGTCGTTATAAATTTGATATACGGTTAGTGCTTCTTCATCGGTAATTTCTGTTCCATCACCATAAAAGACATTCCTAGGCAACCCATCTTTTCCAAATAACGCAATTAAAGCTTCTCGCTCATCCGCATCTAAAAATACGGGGTGATGAAGTTGATATTGATTAAAAAATGTTGGCTCATCGGTTATAGGATGAATAAAGTCGCAGCGTACTTTTTTAGATATTTTCAAGCCATCTCCAGGCTTCCACTCGAACTCCATTCCATCGTCAATGCATCGTTTTTCAACTTCCGATTTTTCCTGAGTCTTAAAGAAATCTCTCCAATCAACATCTAATCCTTGAATGAAGTTTCTTACATAAAGTAAGCCTTTATTTTCAAATTTCCCTCTAATAGTCGCTGGTAATTTTTTATATATTTCTCGGCAGTCCACTATAGGTGTTTCCCCTCCTTTTTCGCTCGGTTGCACACAGGCAAAAAACTGCCGCAAAGGCCACTGATTCATATGCGAACTTTCATTGTGAAAATAGATTGTTTTATCTTCAGGATAAGGTGTTGATGAGTAAATTCGATTACTTCCCTTTTCCTCGGGTAAATCCGCGTAATTGGTAATTAACTTATTGCAGGCATTTTCTGCAAACGCTTGAAATCGCTCACGGTCGCCTAAATTAAAACCTCTAAATAAAGCAGCTCCGTGCTTTAATAGCATCTCATCAACAAGTGGTTTATTGACTGAAATCCAATTCAAAATATCAATATCATCAGATGCCGCTTCAAAGATCAAAGGATAATTTGATCCCGAGTGCACATAACATTTTACTTCATTCAACGCCAAGCCAATGCTTTCATTGATTAGATCATTCATAACACTTCCTAATTCAATACATGTAGTAAATTCGCTAAATCAGTAATATCTAGGTATCGCCAAGAATTGAAATGACGATACCTACCCAGTCTTTACTCATATCTTAATGCGAAAGACGGCTCATTTTTTAGATTACGTTTAATCGGTATAAATGCAGCAATTGCAATCATTAGAGAAACCAAAACAATAATGAGTGCAAATACGCCGATTGAAGCTAATGCTAGTTTAATATCACTGACCATATTATAAAGTACTATTCCAGCTGGCAAACCAAGCAAAATACCGATAACCAGTTGTTTTGAGCATAATTTAAGAAAATGCGAATACACATGACCATCATCCGCACCTAGAGCTCTACGAATGCCAATTTCTTGTGTTTTTTGAATTATCGTATTCGACATGATTCCATAAATACCACTAAACGCTACGAACAAAGAAATCGCAGTAAAGCAAAAGAACAATATTCCCATAAAGTTCGTGTATGAAAACGTTGCACTTTTAAAATGCTCAATGGTCCCGAGTCTTTCTGGTGCAATTTCAGGGTTAACTTTAAAGCCAACTCTGCTTAATATTTCACTTATTTGGTTTTCGGGTAATCCAGATCGAATCACCATGGTAATCCAGGGAGTTGGCTTTTGTTCATTACTGATAAAAACACTCGGTCTTTCAAAAGATTGCTTAATCGGCGGTCCATGAATAACCTTATTCGTCACTCCAACAATTGTGTACCATTCATTGCTGTCGTCATCGAGTCTAAATCGTGTGCCAATAACAGGGTTTCCGTTATTAATTTTCTCTGCAAAATTTTGAGAGACTACAGCGGATAATGGCGTTCCAATTCTATCTCTTGAGTCAAAAATTCGACCCTCAAGTAATTTAATATTGACATCTTTAAAGTAATCGTGAGATACCCTAACAATCGCCGCCGATGGATATGATGAGTTATCGCCATAGTCCGAAGTCTCTGTAGCTATACCAAAAACTCGAATCCAACGACTAACTGCTTCCATTTCAGTGAATGAAATTGCCTCTATTCCAGGCTCTTTTTCTAGCTCAAACTCTAAGTCTTTATAATATTGTATCAGCGCTTGATCGGTTTCAAATCCCGGCGGACGAGCGTCCACTTTAGAAATATAATAGTCTTCAAGTTGTAAGCCATAATTCGTTGTTAACTTATCTATTACTGAAATTACAATTGTCGTCGAGGGAAATAAAAGAGCGCATGCAAGCCCTACTTCAATAATGAGAATCGCGCTGCTCAACTTTACAAATTTTTTGCTCTTCGCCCCTCGCGTTCCTTCTCTTAATTTATCGGAAAAAGACTCGCCTGTCGCTTTCCAAGCGGGGAGAAATCCAGTAATAAAAGAAGTAAACACAATGACAACGATACCAACCGCGATCATCTCACCAGATAAATGTAAGTCCCACCAAGAAGGTGCTCCTTCATAAAAACTATTTCCTAGTTGAGTCAGTCCAATTTCAATTCCCCAGTCAGCAAAAAATAGCGCAAGGAGGCCGGATATCGTACAAATTAACACATTCTCAACCATCATTTGTCTGATCAATCTTCCTCTAGGTGCACCAAGTGACGCTCTAATTGCCGTTTCTCGGTTTTTTTCCAAGGCTCTAGAAAAAAGCAAGTTAATGGTATTCACGCAAGCCAAAAGAAAAATCAGCACGATACAAATTTTCATAGGAGAAATAAGGTGTGAATAGAAGTGGACAAAGCTTTTTTGCAGCGTCGTCACTTTAGCTGACGTATTCGCGCTTAGCTTTGGAAACGATTCTTTTATATTATCGGTAATCTGCTTTAAATCCTTTTCAGCAACTTCTTCACTGACATTTGGCTTCAATCTTCCATAAACAAAAACTCTTGGTTGGCTCGATCGTGCGCCATCGGATCGGAAGTTGAATGGAACAAATATTTTTCGCGGTCGAGGAAATTTAAAAGTAGATGGCATCACTCCAACAATTGTGTGAGTCACATTATTGATGCTCAATGTTGCACCGAGTATATCTGGAGAAGATGCGAATAAATTTCTCCAAACATCTTCATTCACAAGAGCAACGGGTTCAGCGCCATCTTTTGTATCTGCCTCTTCAATTAAGCGACCTAGAACGGGCTTCCCCTGAAAGACATCAAAAAATGTAGGGTCTACATATATGCCAAAGTTTTTTTCAACTCGGTCCGTTGTTCTAACATTAAAGTTTGCATATCGCCACGCCCCGAATACCTCGAAAGAGTTTTGGTACTGACGAAGATCTTCGTACTCCGCCAAGCTAAACGTTTCTCGATCAAAATTGTTCACAACTCTAACCCTTTCCCCGCCCTTAATATCAAGAGGTGCCATGATGGTTGTGTACAGGAAAGAGATCATGAAAATAAATAGAGCAAAACCAAAAGTCATTACCATTACGGTTAATGCAGTGAACTTCCAGTTTTTACCCATCGTTCTTAATGCGTAATTTAAATCACCTAATCCTTTCACTTGAATTCTCCTATACCAACTCTGACTCTAAAGAGTTTTTAGCAGAATCTGTTTTCAATTTAGCTTCAGCTTTGGCTTTGCCGCTTACGGTATCAGACAAAATTTTCCCATCTAACATTTCAATTTTTCTGCTAGCTCGCTCCGCACTTCGAGGATCATGAGTTACCATACATATCGTCGTGCCTTCTTGGTTCAATTTTTCTAATAGTTCCATTACAAGTTCAGCATTATGAGAATCTAAGTTTCCAGTTGGTTCGTCAGCTAAAATAATTGATGGATTGCCAACCAAGGCTCTCGCGACCGCTACACGTTGTTGCTGACCGCCAGATAACTGAGAGGGATAATGCGAAGCTCTGTGTGTTAACTCTACTTTTTCTAATACGCGCTCTACTCTTTCCGCATATTCTTTTTTATCAATATCGGCTCTATAGGTTAAAGGCAATGCTACATTTTCACCGATTGTTAAATCACTGATGAGATTAAACGATTGGAATACAAAGCCAATTTCTTTCCCTCTAATTGCGGCTCGTTGTTTAGCGTCAAACGATGAGACCTCATGACCTGACAGAAAATATTCGCCAGAAGACGTTTTATCAAGAAGCCCTAGTATGGATAGCAAAGTTGACTTACCACAACCGGAAGGACCGGTTATCGAAACATATTCACCATCAGAGATACTTAAATTCACTTTGTTTAGTGCATGCGTTTCTACTTCATCAGTCGAAAATACCTTGCATATATCTACTAATTTAATAATATTATTCATCTTTATACCTTCCCACTCAATTTAATTTATTAATATTCTTGAATACTGTTCAAAGTCGCTAATTTCAGACACAATTATTGAGTCGCCTTCGTTAACACCATTTATTACTTGAATATCAAGATTAGATGATATCCCAAATTTAATATTTGTCTTTTCAGCGTACTTTTTGGCTTCATCAAGTTTAAAAACAGACATAATTTGATTGGCTTGAGAAAATGCAGGCCGCCGAACATACAAACTATTATTTTGATGGGCAATAACGACTTCACCATCGATGGTTAAATCAGCTCTTGCCTCTTCAGGCAATGGTCCAGTAAGCTCTACGTCGACTTGCACAGTTCCTGAAATAACGGTTGGATCAACTCTCGATACTTCACCGTCGATAACGTTATAGCGGGTTTTGACTTTTACCTTTTGTCCAACACGTATATCTGAAGCTTTAAATTCAGGCACATTCAACTCGGCAATAAGATCGTCTGCTTTTGCAAACCTTGCAATGTTATCCCCAATGACAACCCGCTGTCCTAATTCAAGTGGCAACAATTGAAGCACTCCTGATACGGGTGCCTTAACTTGTAATGACTCCAGTTGAGCTTCTACTCGAGACAATTGATTTTTTTGACGGCTCAAACGGGCAGATTGCGCTTGATATTCCGACTGCAACGTCATTTTTAATTGCTCTAAACGAGCTTTATCCATCTCTATATTCTTCTTTAATCGAGCAACACGTAACTTTCTTGATCGAAAGTCGAGCATAGAAATAGTAGCGTTACCCGACTTAATCAATCCATCTTCCGCATCTAACCTTATTTTTTCTTGGTTATAGAGCATTTCATTATCGAGTAACTGTGCTTCTGCATCGAGCAAGCGAGTTTTATGTTGTTCTTGGAGTGCCTTTAACTCCGCTTTCATCGCATCCAACTCCCACTCAAGTTCGGTTGCTTGTTGCGCTAGTTCAGGATTAAGCAGTTCTACGATAAGTTGATCTTTATCAACGAAAGCACCTGGCTTCACCAGTATTCGTTCTACTTTACCTTCTACCGCACTTGCAACCCAACGAATATCTCTTGAAGCCAATGTCCCTTGAGCTGAAACTTTTACCACGAAGTCACCCTTTTCTACTTTTGCCGTCACAATATTATTGGCAGACACTTCGTAAGTACCAATATTAATTTGAGTACTTATTAGTATCAAACTAAAGGCCACTGCAACAAAAGAAACTACGATAAACGCTTTCTTTTTATAGAATGGTTGACTTTTCTTTTTGATTATATCCATAACAACTCACTATTATTAAAACTAACTACTATCTGTATGCGCACATACCTTAAAACATGAAGCTGCTGACTTCATCTAATGCTTCAAAGAAGTTTTCAATATCACTTGGTTTATTGTAGAGGTAAGTAGAGACTCTAATGACTTGCGACTTAGCTTCACTATCAATATAGGGTTGAGCGCAAAGATGACCATTTCTGCACATCATACCATAAGAGTCGCTCAACACTCTCGCAACATCATCTAACTTATTTTGAGTTGGTATCTTGAAGCTGATTACCGCTCCTCTATCCTGTTCGGGAGTCTTATTAATAACCTCTAAATAATCACGCTTTCCAGCTAAGCTGTACATCAAGTTCGCCATTTCTTTATCATGACTTTCCAACTTATCGAAACCAATTTTATTCAAGTAGTCGATTGCCGCACCCAACCCATAAGCACCTGCAATATGTGGCGTACCCGCTTCGAATCGATGTGGAATTTTCCTTAGCCGATATTCTTCTAAACTAACCCAATCAACCATGCCTCCACCTAAATTTAAAGGAGTCAGAGACTCCAGCATGTCCCTTTTTCCGTATATCACCCCAATTCCAGTGGGCCCTAACATCTTATGCGCAGAAAATGTTAGAAAATCCACATCAAGTTCGTGAACATTGATTTTTCTGTGAGGAACCGACTGAGCTGCATCAACAACAACAATTGAACCAGCTTCCTTCGCTGCCTTTGTCATTTCTTTGAGTGGGCTATAGACCCCCGTTACATTAGAACAGTGTGTGATCGCAACAACTTTGGGTTTTTGCTTGAGCAGTTCATAGTATTGTTCTAAATCGAGTCCGCCATACTTGTTAAAGCCGACAGCGGAAATAGTCGCATGCTTCATCCAGGGTAATAAATTTGAATGATGCGAATCCGAAAAAACTAAGACATTATCATCTTTATTTAGCTCTAACCCGGATGCTACTAAATTAATTGCTTCTGTTGTATTTCTTAAAAAAACAACCTCATTACCAGAGCAGGAAAGTAACTCCGCAACTCGATAGCGCGCTTGTTCATAACGATCAGAAACTTGTTCTAATGTATAGTTTTTTCCTCGATGTACATTAGATGAAATACCAAGGTAATACTCATTGATTGCTTCAACCATTACTTTAGGCTTGAGTGTCGACGCTGCGCTATCAAGATAGGTAACTCGAGTTCCATCGATTTCTTTAGAAACACCCGGAAAATCTTCAGTTATTTTTTCGTAATAATTATTATCAAACATTTTAGCTTAAACCTTTAACCGATTGAAATTTGCCCGACCGTTCTGTCGCAATATAATCCACAATACTGGTAGATACCTTTGTATCTTGCCCTAAAACATCTTGTAACTTATCAATAAAAACAGATTCATTACCTTCTTGGTAATTTTCATTAGTAATTATTTTAAATAAAAACTCATTATCTTTAACTTGTTCTAGCTGATATTGATCAAGCCAATCTGCAAATCCTAAAAGCGAATCTGCCTGTTGCGGAGATAAAATAGGCTCTCCATTTCGCGTAATAAAATGTGAAACTTTACCTTCCATGATAACCGCTTGCCGATCACTTCCGCACGCACAAGGCTCATCAATCAAGGTTACAATATCGCCCGTTCGATATCGCAAGTGTGGAACCGCTCCTTGATCAATACTGCTGATGCAAAGTTCATGAAACCTTCCACCCATCACAGATTCAATTTCTAAAGGAATATATTCAAAGAAGTAGCTTTCTTCATTTAAGTGAAGTTTTTGATGAGGGCACTCCATAGCTACCCAACCAAACTCTGTTGAAGATAAAAGTTCGCCATACTGGCTATCTAATGGATAAAACTCTGAAATTTGTCTTTTACTGACTCTTGTTGCACCAGTGTATGAAGTCATACAGGGAATATTGGGCGGAGTTAAGCCTCGTCTTTTGTACTCTCTTAACAAAAAAGCAAAGTGAGTGGGATCAACGTAAAACATATTCGGTTGATACTCTTTTATTTCGTCAATTGCCCGCTCAATCATCTCATTAGAAGTGGTTAATAAATCATGATATACAGGTAAGACCAGCGTAGCATCCGATAAAATTCGGTCTTCTATGCCGCTATTAGGGTTAGCACACTCAACGTCAGAACAATTCGGCGCAGCATATCGAGCAATTTTTCGTCCTGTTTTACTGAATGCTTCGAAGATAGCAGGGTTAACACGTGCACAAGAAATCGCTCTTTGCAATAGATGCATGCCGATTTCGATGGTAATCAGTCGCTCACCTGTTGTTCCTGAGCTTCGGCTACTGGTTAGCATCGGATGATTTAGAGGAAACCCTTCTGCTAGAACACCTTTTGGAAAATTTTTTCGATAATCTACCTTTGCGGTAAAGGGTAGTTTATCAATGTCCTTTTCACTTTTAATATCGGAAGGGTCAACGCCCATATCATTCAGTTTTTTATAATAAAATGGGACATTCTTATACGCATACTCAACTTCTTTCAAAAAACTATTAAACTTTCCCATAATTAACCTATTTCTTGTTATTTAATTAAAATAAATGTCACTTTTTATACAACTAAGTCTTTATCGAAAGCCTTTTTTAGTTCAAGCCTAAGTTTATCGATTACGCTATCCACGTGAGGAGGTAACATCATGCTCAAATGACTGCCCTCAACATCAATACTTCTGACATTTCCTTGGGTACATTGTTTCCAGTTCGTCATTTGAGATGGCACCAACTCTAAGTCAGAATTCGACTTCTGGGTAGCCCTAAACAAAGAAATATCTATTTTTGAGTTTTTAGACTGATCGCTGCCTACCATAGAGTCAATATTGCAGAAAAAGTGCAAATACTTCTTCCACATATTTTCATCAATCCAATCAATCTTTACATCACTTTGTTTCATTTCATTTAATAGGTAATTAATACCATTTTCTTTGTCGTAATTTGATATCGCATCCCAGTCTAACTTCATATCAAAATCTAAATAGTCGTTAAAGGCTGACTTTATCGAATCATGCCAAGAACGACCTTTTACAGAAGGCAGTGGAAATGGACTCGTATCAAGTATTCCTAAATAATTAATTTCACTTCCCATTTCAGTAAGCTGGCAAGCGATTTCATAAGCAATGCCTCCCCCCATAGAAAAACCTAACAGGTTATAAGTCCCTTTAGGCTGAATAAGCTTTATAAGCTCAACATAAAATGATGCTAAATCTTCAATAGATGAAGGTTTAAAATCAGTAAAAAGTTCTGGCGCTTGTAACCCATAACATACGCCATAGTCTGAAATTCCATTGGCTAAATACCGGTATGCCATCGTACTGCCGGAACGTTCATGCAGGCAAAAAATATTATTGTCGCTCGAAGAGTCATTAAGCTTAACAATCGTGTCATTGTATTTGTCAAAGACATACTCTAGCGCATCGGAAAATCCTTTATTCTCGTGAGAAAGAAGAAGTTTAGAAAGGTGCTTAATCACAGGCTGATCAAATACTTGTTTTACTGTTAATGCGACCTTAAATGATTTTTTAACGTCTATGATCAACTGTAAAACCAATAATGAGTGTCCGCCAAGCTCAAAGAAATTATCCGTTATGCTGATGTCTGCTTCTGGACGTTTTAACAACTTCGACCAAATAACAACCAATTGTTGTTCGATGTCATTGCTCGGCGCAACGTACTCTCTTTGCACCGAAGTAAACGTGTGCTGCTTCAAACTTTTTCGATCCAGTTTGCCATTCGCAGTCAAAGGAAAAGCATCCATCACCACGAACGCTGATGGCACCATATAAGCGGGCAATGTTTCATTTAACTTGGCTTTTAATTGCTGCACCAAAGCCACTTCATCTTCACACGCCGGCGCCTCTACGTAACCCACCAGTTGTGATTCACCCGCCTCGCTTTTCTGAGCCATCACCACACTGCTTTGCACCTCCGGCTGCTGCGTCAGTTGATGTTCTATTTCTCCCAATTCGATCCGGAACCCT